>QYQC01000177.1 GCA_007280315.1 Betaproteobacteria bacterium
CAACCATAGTGGCCCAGGTAACCGGTACACTGTTCTCGAGTTTCCCGTCGTCTGCGGCACCCTCTGCGCAAATCGCCACCACGACGACTGGTAACAGCTATGCCTCGGTTCTGAAAAATATCTCCGGCGGCGATCGCCCGTTGTTCAACCAGGGCCTGGCCTTCGGTGGCAGTTTTCCGTCGGCCTACGGCACCTTCGGCAGTGACGGCACTGTGACCGGCATTCTGACCAAGAACGTGCTTGATACCAACGCATTTACATACACTATCGATGGCGATGCCGCCGGTTCGACCTCGCTCAACGCGAACGCGCCGAAGTTGACCGCGGTTGCGGATGCCAACCGCCTGCGCCGCGACGGACTGCGCTGGATTCCCAGGGTCAACGGCGAGTTCAAGATTCCCGTGGTATCGATCCATACGCTGGGCGACCTGTTCGTTCCGTTCAGCATGGAGCAGGTATACCAGAAGCGGGTGGCTGCCAAAGGCAACAGCGGCTACCTGGTTCAGCGCGCGATTCGCGGCGCCAGTCACTGCGACTTCACCACTGCGGAGCAGGTGGACGCGTTCGACGCCATGATCAAGTGGGAGCGAGATGGGGTCAAGCCGGCGGGTGACGATGTCGTGACTCCGGCTACGGTGGCAGCCAGCACCTTTGGCTGCACCTACACCAAGAATACGCTTGGGCCGGATGAAAGCGGGACGACCAAGGCCCTGCGTCCGGTGATTCTCGCCACGACTGCGGCGTGCCCGACACCCTGATACCGATCTCGGGGTAAGGAAATCCAAGGGAGCCTTCGGGCTCCCTTTTTTTATTCCTGCGGGACTGCGGCGGTACCGTATCTACTGCCAGCGCCGAATCGCAGCCTAGACCCAGTCCCTGGCGACGAGGAAATCGCTGTAGAGTTTCGCTTCGGGGGTGCCGGGTTCAGGCTTCCAGTCATAGCGCCATTTCACCACCGGCGGCATCGACATCAGGATCGCCTCGGTACGGCCACCCGACTGCAGGCCGAACAGCGTGCCGCGGTCGTAGACCAGGTTGAATTCTACGTAGCGTCCGCGGCGATAGGCCTGGAAGTCGCGCTCGCGCTCGCCAAACACATGGTCCCTGCGCTTCTCGATGATCGGTGCGTAGGCATCGATGAAATGATCACCCACGCTTTGCGTCAGCGCGAAGCAGCTATCGAAATCCGGCTGGTTCAGGTCGTCGAAAAATACGCCGCCTACGCCGCGCGGCTCGTTGCGGTGTTTGAGAAAAAAGTACCGGTCGCACCAGGCCTTGAATTCAGTGTGACGGCCGGCGCCGAAGGGATCGAGCGCGCGCTTGCAGGTGCGGTGGAAGTGCTCGGCATCCCCGGCAAATCCGTAGTAGGGCGTCAGATCCATGCCGCCGCCGAACCAGAACGCGGGTTCGGCACCCTCCTTGGTCGCGAGAAAGAAGCGCACATTCATGTGCACCGTGGGGCAGTAGGGATTGCGCGGATGCAGCACCAGTGACACGCCCATCGCCTCCCAAGCGCGTCCGGCCAGTTCGGGGCGCGAGGCGCTGGCGGAGGGCGGCAGGGCCGCGCCCTGCACATGCGAGAAGTTCACACCGCCGCGCTCGAACAGATTGCCTTCCTCGATCACGCGGCTGATGCCGCCCCCGCCCTCGGGGCGGTCCCAGCGCTCCTCGCGAAACGGATTGCCATCGAGCTTTTCCAGCGAAGCGACGATGCGCCGTTGCAGGCCGAGCAGGTAGTCTTTGACTGCGGGTGAATTCATGGGTAAACGTTTGACGAAATCAGAACACTGATTCTAGCAGCAGGGCACTGAATCGCGTCTTCCTTTGCAGCAGCATTGCGAAGTTGCGCGGACGAGAACCCGTCCGCGCGGATCACCGATTGCGCTCGGATGAAAGGGCCATCCGTGCGCAATCGGTGATCTTGTATAGAACCCCCATGCCTTGTCTGGTGTTAACCAGAACCGTGATTTCTGTACGGATGTGCTTTCCATCCGTACAGAAATCACGGTTGGCGCGCGCAGCGCGCAAATCCGCTGACAGCGGACGAAGCGAGTGCTTATGGTTTTTTCGCCGCGATGGCGCGATGGCCGATATCGCGGCGCAGCTGCATGCCGGCGAATTGAATGGCGTCGACCGCCTGATAGGCGCGGCGCTGCGCCATTTTGACGCTGTCGCCGAGAGCCGTGACGCACAACACGCGCCCGCCGCTCACCAGAATCTGATCGTTCTCGAGTGCCGTGCCGGCGTGAAACACTTTGCAGTCCGCGATCTGTTCGGTGTGTTTGGGGAGCCCGCTGATGAGGGCGCCTTTTTTCGGAGCGTCCGGATAATTGGCGGCGGCAAGCACCACGCCAAGGGCGGTGCGCCGGTCCCAGTCGATCTCGGCCCCATCCAGCGTGCCGGCGCAGGCGCGCTCGAACAGCTCGAACAGGTCGGATTTCAGGCGCAGCATGATTGGCTGGGTTTCCGGGTCGCCCAGACGGCAGTTGAATTCCACCGTTTTCGGATTTCCCGCCGCGTCTATCATCAGGCCGGCGTAAAGGAAGCCGCTGTAGGGGACGCCGTCGCCGGCCATGCCATGAATGGTCGGAAGAATGATCTCGCGCATCACCTGCGCGTGCAGTTCCGGCGTCACCACCGGAGCGGGCGAGTAGGCGCCCATGCCGCCGGTATTGGGGCCGCTATCGCCATCGCGCAGGCGCTTGTGGTCCTGGCTGGTAGCGAGCGCGAGTACGTGCGCGCCGTCGCTCAGGACAATAAAGCTCGCTTCCTCTCCGGCGAGATACTCCTCGATCACCACGCGTGCGCCGGCATCGCCCATCTTGTTGGCGACCAGCATCAGGTCGACGGCGGCGTGCGCCTCACCAGCCGTCATCGCCACGATTACGCCTTTGCCCGCGGCGAGGCCGTCCGCCTTGATCACGATGGGCGCGCCCTGCTGTTCCACATAGGCGTGCGCCCGCGCGGCGTCGCTGAAGGTGGCGTAGGCTGCGGTGGGAATGCTATGCCGCTGCATGAACCGTTTGGCAAAATCCTTGGAGCTTTCCAGTTGCGCCGCGGCGCGGGTCGGGCCGAAAATCTTCAGCCCTCTGGCGCGGAACAGGTCGACCACGCCCGCGGCGAGCGCCGCTTCCGGGCCGACTACGGTGAGATGAACGGAATGTTCCTGCGCGAACGCGGCCAGTTGCGGCAGGTCGGTGATGGGAACATTTTCCAGGCCGGGTTCCTGCGCCGTGCCGGCGTTGCCCGGTGCGACGTAGACCTTCTGCACGCGCTCGCTCTGCGCCAGTTTCCACGCGAGAGCGTGCTCGCGACCGCCCGAGCCGATCACCAATAGCTTCATGACCGTGGATCAGTGCCGGAAATGGCGATGGCCGGTATAGACCATCACCAGACCGAGTTCATCGGCTACGGCCACCACTTCCTCGTCGCGCATGCTGCCGCCGGGCTGAATGATCGCCCTGGCGCCTGCCTCCGCCACAACGTCGACGCCGTCGCGAAACGGGAAGAAGGCGTCAGACGCCACCACCGAGCCCGCCAGCGACAGACCGGCGTTTTTCGCCTTTATTGCGGCGATGCGCGCGCTGTCGACGCGGCTCATCTGTCCCGCGCCCACGCCCAGGGTCCGGCCATCGCCACAAAACACGATGGCGTTGGACTTGACGAACTTGGCCACGCGCCAGGCGAACAGGAGTTGTTGCAGCTCCGTATCGGTGGGTTTTTTCCGCGTGACCACGCGCAACTCGGTGGCCGCGACGTTTTTCGCGTCCGGCGTCTGCACCAACAGGCCGCCGCCGACGCGCTTGAAGTCGTAGCGATTGCCGCCCGCCGCCGGCGGAACAGTGAGCACGCGCACATTGGTCTTGGATTCGAGCGCCTTTCTCGCTGCCGCGTCGTACGCCGGCGCGATCAGCACCTCGGCGAATTGCTTGCTCACCGCTTCGGCGGTGGCTGCATCGAGCGGCCGGTTGAACGCGATGATGCCGCCGAAAGCCGAGGTGGGATCGGTCTGAAACGCGCGCTGGTAGGCGTCGAGCGTACCGCCGCCGGTGGCAACGCCGCAGGGATTGGCATGCTTGACGATGACGCAGGCAGGCTCGGAAAAAGTCTTGACGCATTCCCAGGCCGCATCCGCATCGCCGACGTTGTTGTAGGAGAGCTCTTTGCCCTGCAGCTGCGTGTAGCTGGCGAGGCTGCCTGCCGCGGGCGCGAGGTCGCGATAGAAAGCGGCGCTCTGGTGCGGATTTTCGCCGTAGCGCATCGCCTGCACGCGGGCGAACTGCAGCGTCAGGCTCTCGGGGTAGTCCTGGCTCTTCCCTTCTGCATCCAGGCCAGTCAGATAGTTGCTGATCGCGCCGTCATAGGCGGCGGTATGGGTAAACACTTTTTTCGCCAGCGCAAAGCGCGTGGCGGCGCTCACCGTTCCGGCATTGGCCTGAAGTTCATCGAGTAATGGCTGGTAATCGGCCGGATCGACCAGCACCGCAACGCCGGTGTGATTCTTCGCCGCCGAGCGCAGCATGGTCGGGCCGCCGATGTCGATGTTCTCGATCGCATCGGCCAGCTTGCACCCGGGCTTGGCGATGGTTTCGTTGAACGGGTAGAGATTGACCACCACCAGATCGATCGGCTCGATGCCCGCGTCCTTGATCGCCTCCATGTGCGCCGGCACGTCGCGCCTTGCCAGCAGTCCGCCGTGGATCATCGGATGCAAGGTCTTGAGCCGCCCGTCGAGCATTTCCGGATAGCCGGTGTAGGAGGCCACCTCGGTTACGGTGATGCCGTTTTGCGCCAGCAGCTTGGCGGTGCCGCCGGTGGAGAGGATGGCGACCTGCATTTCGGTCAGCGCGCGCGCGAGTTCGACCACGCCGGTTTTGTCTGACACGCTGATGAGGGCCTGCTTGACGAGGATGCTCATTGGTAAACCCGGGCGATGAGGAGTGAGAAAAGGGTGATCCGCGGTCGGAAGCGGGCGCGCGATTCTGTCTGTCGCCCGTTACGCACGGCGTCACATTTTTATTTTCAGCTGCTCGATTTTTTTGCGCAGCGTGTTGCGATTGATGCCGAGCCACTTGGCCGCCACCGTCTGGTTGCCCTCGGCGTGCGCCAGCACCACTTCGATCATCGGCTTTTCGACGTTCTTCAATACCATCTCGTGGACGGCGCGCGGGCGCTCTCCGTCAAGATCCTTGAAGTATTTTTCCAGGGCCTTGCGTACGCACTCGGCGATTTCACTGGCGCGCGGTGTCATGCTGCCAACTCCTCCTCATAGCGCAGATGCTCGTGTTGCTGCGCCTGTTGATCGAAAAACCGGTTCACCGCGGCCAGCTGCTCTTCCACGCTCTGCAGTTGATTCATCGCATGGCGGAAGCTGGCCGAACCGGTCAGGCCCTTGGTGTACCAGGAAATGTGCTTGCGCGCGATCTTGACGCCGGTTTCCATGCCGTAGAACGCATACAGGTCGTGCAGATGGGCGATGAGAACCTGATGAATTTCGGTCACCAGCGGCGGCGGCAGATGCAATCCGGTCTTCAAGAAGTAATCGATCTCGCGAAAAATCCATGGCCGGCCCTGCGCCGCGCGGCCGATCATGATGCCGTCGGCTTTGGTGTGGTCGAGCACCTGTTTCGCCTTCTCCGGCGTGGTGATATCGCCGTTGGCTACCACCGGCAGGCGCGTGGCGCGCTTGACTTCGGCGATGGTGTCGTACTCGGCATGACCGGTGTAGCCGCAGGCGCGCGTGCGTCCGTGGATCGACAGCAACTGAATGCCGCTCTCCTCGGCGATGTGCGCTACCCTAAGCGCATTCTTGTTATGCTGGTCCCAGCCGGTGCGAAACTTGAGCGTCACCGGCACCTCCACCGCTTTGACCACGGCCTCCAGAATCCGCCCGACCAGCGCCTCGTCCTTCAGCAGCGCCGAGCCGGCCATGACGTTGCAGATTTTCTTCGCCGGGCAACCCATGTTGATGTCGATGATCTGCGCCCCTTCGCCGACGTTGTAGCTCGCGGCCTGCGCCATCATCTGCGGATCCGCACCGGCGATCTGCACCGAAATCGGGTCGGGTTCGCCCTGGTGATTGGCGCGCCGCCGCGTCTTCTCGCTGCCCCACAGGAGGGAGTTGGACGCCACCATTTCGGATACCGCCATGCCGGCGCCGAATTTCTTGCACAGCTGGCGGAACGGTCTGTCCGTGACCCCGGCCATCGGCGCAACGAATAGATTATTGCGCAGCACGTGGGGTCCGATTCTCATTTCGTTCGATGGGGTTTTTTACTGGGAGGGAGGCAATTCTATACCCAATCGGCGGTGAAGATAAATCGAAATATTCACGCCTTCGCCGCAAATAATTCTATTGCGTCAGGGCAGTCCGCGTGCGCCGTAAATCATGCGCCGGGCGACGAAGCGGCGCGCGAACGGCAGCAGGTCGAGCGCGAGCAGTCCTGCGCCGCGGCCGAGTCCGAGCAGCGCATTCGAATTGGAAAACAGGCCGACCAGGCTGTCGGTGAATCCGATGCCTGCCCGGCGATCCAGCGCGCGCGCGCGACGGTAGCTGTCGACGAAACCGGCGCTGCCGGGCTCGCGCGCGTCGCGAACCAGGCGGGCGAGTTCCCATGCGTCGCGCAGTCCCAGGTTGAATCCCTGTCCGGCCACCGGGTGCAGCGATTGTGCCGCGTTGCCTACGCTCACGCTGCGTGGCTGCGTTTCCTCGCGCCGATAGCGCAGCATAAGCGGAAACGTGCTGCGTGCACCCGCGTCGGTGAATGCACCCAGGCGCTCGCCGAAGGCGGTTTGAAGCGCAAACAGGAACGCCGCGGTGTCTAGGGCGGCGAGCTGCGCGCTGCGTTCCGGCGAGCTGGTCCATACAAGCGCGTGGCCCGAGGCATGGGGCAGCAGCGCGAGCGGGCCATCTGGCGTGAAACGTTCCCACGCCCGGGAGTTGTGTTCCTGTTCGGTTTTAACCCAGGCGACGAGCGCGGTCTGCCGGTAGTCCTTGGTGTAGACCGGCACGTCGTTGTCGTCGGCCACGCGCGCGCCATCGGCGAATACCGTCAGCCGCGGCGCGAAAACGCGTTCGCCCTCTGCAGTCTGCACTATGGCCTCGCCGCCATCGAATCCGGCCACCTTGGCGCCGAATAATCGTTCCGCCGTGGATGGAGCTGCAAGCAGGCTCTGCTGCAAATCGGTGTAATTGACCACATAGCCCAGCGCGGACAGGTCGCAGTCCGCGGCGCGGATCACGGTGCGGCCGAAGCCGCCCTGTTGTGATATGTGGATGGTCTCTATCGGCGTGACGGGTAATTGTGACCAGGCCTGGAGGCGTTCGATGATCAACCGGCTGGAATAGGACAGCGCGATCGCGCGTGCGTCGCCGCGCGCAGCGCTTCGCGGTCCACTGGAATCGGTACCGCGTGCTTCGGCCAGCACCACCGAACGGCCGCTGCCCTCGAGGGCCAGGGCCAGCGCCGCACCCACCGGTCCGCCGCCCGCAATCAGTATGTCTACCGCTTCCGCGCTCATCGCAGTCGGAGGAGAAGAGTTTCCTAGTCCCTGCCCACCAGCGCTTCGATGTCGGAAATGCTCTTCGGCGTTTCCGCGGTAATGACGTCGCAGCCCGCATCGGTCACCAGCACATCGTCCTCGATGCGCACGCCGATGTTCCAGTACGCCTCGGGTACGCCTTCGCCCGGCCGGATGTAGCAGCCGGGTTCGACTGTGAGCATCATGCCCGCTTTGAGCAGCCGCCATTTGCCATCGAGTTTGTATTCGCCGACATCGTGCACGTCCAGGCCCAGCCAGTGGCCGGTACGGTGCATGTAAAAACGCTTGTAATCGTTTGTTTCTAGAACCTGGTCGAGGCTTCCCTGGCACAGGCCGAAATCGATCATCCCCTGCGCCAGCACGCGCACCGCCGCTTCGTGCGGTGCATCCCAGGCGACGCCGGGCCTGGTCGCGTCGATGGCCGCCGCCTGCGCCGCGAGCACCAGCGCATACACGTCCTTCTGCGCGCCGCTGAATTTTCCGTTCACCGGAAACGTGCGGGTGATGTCGGAGGCATAGCCGTCGAGTTCGCAGCCGGCATCGATCAGCAGCACCGCCCCGTCGTCGAGACGCGCGCTGTTGTCGCGGTAGTGCAGCACGCAGGCGTTGGCGCCGCCGGCGACTATCGGCCAGTAGGCGGGAAACTGCGCGCCGTGGCGGCGGAACTCGTACAGCAGTTCGGCCTCGATCTCATACTCCATCCTGCCCGGCCGGGTGGCGCGCATGGCGCGCAGGTGTGCCTTGGCCGAAATGCCCGCGGCGCGGCGCATCAGCGTGATTTCGCCCTCATCCTTGAATAGGCGCATCTCGTCGAGCAGCGCGCGCACATCGTGGAAGCGCTGCGGCGCGGCCACGCCGGTGCGGCTTTGCGCGCGCACCTGATTCAGCCAGCCCATGATGCGCTCGTCCCATTTGGCTTCCATCCCCGGTGCGTAATACAGCGCCGGCTGGTTGGCCATCAGCACCGGCAGCTTTTCGTCGAGTTGCGCGATCGGGTAGGCGGCGTCGACGCCGAAGGCTTCCCTTGCCGCGTCTGGACCGTGGCGAAATCCGTCCCAGGTCTCGCGCTCCAGATTCTTCTCGCGGCAAAAGAGAATGCTCTGCGGCTTGTCCCCGGCGACGAGCACCAGCACCGCATCGGGCTCCTGGAAGCCGCAGAGGTAGTAGAAATAACTGTCGTAGCGATACAGGTACTCGCTGTCGCGATTGCGCAGGCGCTCGGGTGCGGTGGGCACGATGGCGATGCCGCTTTGCATTTGTGCCAGCAGCGCGGCGCGACGCGCGGCGAAGGTTTCTGGATTATTCATAGAGGGTAGTCGGGGACGGATCCCAGGTTGGTGCGGAGGGGCTCAATTGTACAGTCTCGGGCCGCGCGCGGTTCCTGATGGCTGCGCTGCAGCACTCTAGCTGTGGCGGGCGCGCAATTTCGCGTCCAGCGCCTGCAGCCGTTCCACGGTGCCGATGTCATGCCAGCCGCCCCGGTAATGTTCGCCCGACACACGCTCGGCTGCCATTGCCGTCTGCAGCAGCGGCGCCAGTGGAGCTCTCGCCCCCGGGGGAATACCACTGAACAGCTGCGGCGTGTACACGCCGATGCCGCTGAAGGTGAGCAGTTTCCCGCCGCCTTCACGCACGCATCCGGATTGCAGCGTAAAGTCCCCGCGCGGATGCTGCGGCGGATTGTCCACCAGCACCAGGTGCGCCAGCTTGTCGCCGAGATTAATTTCCCTTAGTGCCGAGAACCCGTAGTCGGTATAAACGTCCGAATTGATCACGAGGAACGGTTCCGCACCGAGCAATGGCAG
>QYQC01000071.1 GCA_007280315.1 Betaproteobacteria bacterium
ACGGTACACTTATCCACAAGCCAGCCCATCGCGGGCGGGCAAAAGCCCCTGGTCAAAATTCAACGCGCAGAGCTGGTCAAATTTAAACGCGCGCCGACAATTGACCATCTTCGGCAATTACAGCAAGATCGAATCCGCGCGGCTCGGCGTCGCCTAGGCGATATCGTGATGCGCGTTCGAAGAACGTTACCAAGACAACCAGAATCGGGAGGAATTTGTGATGCAAAACATCGCGGGAAGGACGTGGCTTGCTGCGGCAGCCCTGATTGGCGTGGCTGGTTGCGCAAGCATGCCGCCGGGCCCGAAGGATATGACTTTTTTCGTAACCAGCGCCGGGCCCGGCAACGGGGGCAACCTGGGCGGTCTGGCCGGGGCCGACCGGCACTGCCAATCGCTGGCCCAGGCGGCGGGTGCCGGCGATCATACCTGGCATGCCTACCTGAGCACGCAGGCATCGAAACTGGACGGCGCAGATTTCGTCAATGCGCGCGACCGCATCGGCAATGGACCGTGGCAGAACGCCAAGGGCGTGGTCATCGCCAGGAACGTCGACGAGTTGCACTCGAATGACAATAACCTGACGAAGCAGACGGCAGTGGATGAAAAGGGAGGGCCGGTGAACGGCCGCGCCGAGAATCCCAACAAGCACGACGCGCTGACCGGCTCGCGCCCGGACGGCACAGCCTTCGCGGGCGCATTCTTTCCGGACATGACCTGCGGCAACTGGACCAAGGGCGGAAACGATGGCGCCGCCATGACCGGTCATTTGGATCGCTCGGGCCCCAGCGGCGCCCCCTGGGCGACCTCGTGGAATTCATCCCACCCGACCGTGGGCTGCAGCCAGGAGAAATTGCGCCCCACCGGCGGTGACGGGCTGTTCTACTGCTTCGCGGTGAAATAATCCACTAGCCTGAAGCCAGGCACCGGTTGAGAATTACACAACTTCGTTACAGTGAGGTAACGGCGTAGCCCGGATGAAGCGAAGCGTCCCCCAAGAGGACTTCCTTCGGGGCGTAATCCGGGATCGGTGCCTGCGCGAGCGGATCGACATTGCCGTGGAAACTTTCCCGGATTCCGGCGCGACGCGCCTCCATCCGGGCTACGCATGTCGGGGTAACTGGGCGTTCGTTCGCAGATCCGTCATGAAGTTGCGTAATACTCAATGATCGAAGCCGACGATCTCCACCCAATTGGCGCCTTTGCCGCCGGGGAATTGCCCGAGCGGCGCGAGCGCGCCGCTCGCGGCGTCGATCGCGTGCACCGAGATTGTGTCCGATTTTTCTCCGCAAGCAACGATAAACTTTCCGCCAGGATCAATCGCAAAGCCGCGCGGTTGGGTCTCGGTCGGTGCGCTGCCCAGATATTTCAAGGCACCCGTGGTTGCGCTCACGCTGAACGCGCCCAGGGTGCTGCTGGTGCGCTCCGAGATGTAGAGCAGCCCGCCGTCCGGCGTGAGGTGGATGTCGGCGGCCCAGATGTCGCGCGCGCGATTTCGCGGCGGCGATGCGTCCACGGCCAGACGCGGCGCGCCGGGCATGAGTGGTGAGCCCGACGGCAGTCCCGACGCAACGCCGGTTTCGGTCAGCAGGCCGGTGCCGGCGTCGAGTGCGAACGTGGTGACCGTGGCGAGCAGTTCGCTCAGGACGTAGACGAAGCGATTGTCGCCCGAGGTGACGAAATGGCGCGGGCCAGTCCCGGGCGGCATCTGCACCACGGCAGGCGTATTCGACGACAGCCGGCCGGATGCGGCGTCGAAAACGAACTGGAACATCTGGTCGCTGCCCAGCGTGGGTGCATAGACGTAGTGGTTGCTCCTGTCCACGCGAACGGAATGGGCGTTGCGCCCAACCGGAATCACCTGCAGCGGCGCTGCGGCGACGCGCCCGTCCGTACCGACGGCGTTGACGCTGATCAAATGTCCGTGATACGAAGCGCCGAACAGGTAGCGTCCGGTCGCATCGAGCGAGATATACGGGAAACTCGCTGCCAGCGGCGATATTGAAAGCGCCGTCAACCCGCCGCTGCCGGGGTCGATCGCATACGCGTGCACGCAATACGGCTGTGATCGCACCGCCGCATAGAGGAAGCGCCGGTCCGGGCTCACCGCCAGTGGTCCGACCGCGTCCGCAGCTTTGACCCGTGCGCCGGGCTGCAGCGTGCCGTCGGACTGCATCCGGTGGCAGCCGATCTCGCCGTCGGCGGCGTTGGAAATGTAAACGTGGGTTCGCGCAGAAACGGGCATTGCTATTTCCAATATTCAAGACTGCAGGTTTCTCTTCGCCCGGTTTGGGCATCCTGGATTGGTGCGTGAGAAAGGTTACGCCGGTTTCAGCGCCCTGAAGGTCGCGCCTTCGGTAGTAGCCGCAGTGTGGTATCCGGTCCAGGCGACCAGTTCCACCGCCTCGAATCCGGCCATGCGCAGCAACTCGAGGTATCTCTCAGGCGCCAGCGTACCCGCCACACAATCCGCCCACGAATCGCAGCTTGGCGTCGCCGCATCGGACTTCGCGCGACGGACCATATCCGCGAACTGCAGGCGGCCGCCCGGTCGCAGGACGCGAAATATCTCCTGGAACACGCGCGTCTTGTCAGCGGCAAGATTGATGGAACCGTTGGAGAGCACAACGTCGGCGCAGGCATCGGGCAGTGGCAAGGCCTCGATGTCCGACTGGTGCAGGATCACGTTGCCCAGACCGACCCGCTTTACGTTGTCACGTGACTTGGCGATCATCGCCGGGGTGAAATCCACGCCGATGGCCTGTCCGTTCGGGCCTGTCATCTGCGCTGCAATGCACAGGTCGGCACCCGCACCGCAACCGATGTCCACGACCACTTCGCCGGGCCGCAGCAGCCCAAGGGCGAAAGGATTGCCGACGGCGGCCGCCGATTCCCACACGGATTCAGGCAGAGCATCCAGCCACGGCGCAGCGTAGCCAAGGGCGCGTGCATTGGCCCTGCCCTTGCCCCAGGCGAACGCCTGTTCGGGCTGCAACGCCAGCGTGGTGTACACGGTCTGGATTTGCGCGCGCTGCGCCTCATGGTTCGCACAGGTGTTCGATTCAGCCATGTTCAATCTCCGTGCTCTGTTCAGCTGCCTGCAGCTTGCCGAACATCGCTGCATAGTGAAACGGAGGAAGCTCCACCACCGTCTCCAGCCGCAAACCCGCAGGTTCAACCGCCGCTCGAACGAGATCGGGGGACATGCGAAGCTCGGTGCGCGGACCGCGGGGCTGGCCGAGGACGGGCGTTTCTTCACGCGCAATGGGATACCAGTTGACGATGGCGAAACGACCGCCCGGCCCGAGGACGGTGGCCACCTCGCGCGCCAGCGCCGTCTTGTCCGGCACGCCGTGGAAGGTGTTGGCGATCAGCACATAATCGACCGGCGCGGCAATCAGGCGGCCCAGTTCCATCGCGTCGCCGAGCAGCCAGGTACAGTTCGTCAATCCGCCACAAGCCGTTTTCGCCCGCTCCAGCATCGCCGGATCAAGGTCGAATCCAATGACGCGACCCGCATCGACCCGCCTGGCGATGGCGGCAGTGAAATAGCCATCGCCGCAGCCCAGATCGACCACCGTCATTCCGGGTTCGATGCGCAACGCCCCGACGACGCCATCGGCGTCGGGCCACAGGGCGTGCCACCAGTCCTGGTCCGGCATCGCCGTCGCCGGAAACATTCGGTCGGAAAGGTTCATGCGAAAATTCCTCCGGCTGGTATCACAGGATATCCATTCGGCCAAGGATATTCCCCGCGGCGAAATTGCGCTAGGCACTCCACTCGCGCCATCCCGCAAGCAGCGGAAAATAAAGCCCCAGCATCACTGGCTCGCCGTGCGCGAGCGCCAGCGCATAGCGCTCAAGTTGGGTGCGATAGCGCTCCTGTTGCTGCGTCAGGAAAGCTTCCGTGTCAGCGCCTTCGTGGCCGCCGGTCTTGTAGTCGACGATCCAGCGCCGGCCGTCGCCATCGGTGAAGCTGCGGTCGATGACGAGATTGCGTCGCACGCCGTCTATCATCGCGGTAAGGCGATACTCATTGCGCGCGTCCTGCTGCTGCCCGAGCAGCCAGCGCCCGCGCGGATCGGCGAGCGCTCTGACCAGCGCCTGCGCAACCCGTGCTGCGGCGGCTGCGAGTTCTTTTTCCTCGACGCCGCGTGCGCCGAGTTCGTTGGCGAAAATGCCGCCAAGACCGCCGATGCGCGCGGCGTTCCAGCCCATGGCCTGGTCATCGGCGATACGCTGCAGCCAGCGGTGTACCACGCTGCCGACATGGCGCGCGGTCTCGCCGACCCAGGAGAATTCGAGTGCCTGGTCCGGAGTGGGCGATTGATCCGCTGCCTGCCAGCGCGCCGCAGGCGGCGGCGCGGGAAGAGTGAATCCCGGAACCAGGCGGTGCAGGACGTCGCTCCCGGCTCCATTCCTCTCCGGTGTCTGCGCAGGAATAGCGGCGGCATCCGCCGGCAATGGAGACTGGAACGTCTCTTCGGCCACGCTCCACGCCCGTCCCAGCAGCGAGCGTTTCGACGGCGCGCGCACGGCGCCGTCCTTATCGAGCTTGACGCAGCCGAGCAGGTGCAGGCGCGATTTGGCGCGGGTGGCGGCGACATAGAACAAGCGCCCGGCTTCGGTATCTTCGGCCTGGCGCCCCAACTCGCGCACGTAGCGGAACAAGGGTTCAGCTGCATCGCCCGCCTGGTTGATCGGCGCGAGCAAAAGGCTCGCGTCCACCTGCGCCTTCCATGCCAGCAGCGGCCGGTCGCCCGAGCGCGGCGCACGGTCCAGTCCCGGCACGATCACGCTGTCGAATTCCAGGCCCTTGGATTTGTGGATGGTCATGATCTGCAAGTCGGTATCACCCGCCTCGAGATCGGGCAGCGCGTACAGTTCGTCCAGACTCTGCGCCAGTTGTTCCGTGTCGGCGATGTCGCCGGCTTCCTCCAACCGGTCGAGCTGATCAAAGAAGATTTCCGCGTCCTCGAGCTCGGTGACTGCATCGACGCAGGCCGGCCCGCCGAGCGCGTACCAGGCGCCTTCGACGCGTTCGCGCAGACTGCCGCGCAGCGCGCTGGCGAGGACCGGCGCGAGGATGGCGCGCACGCGCTCCATACGCGAGCGCGCCTCCTGGTTCATCCCCGCGATGCGATCAAGATCATGCATCGATTCCCAGATTGCCGAAGGAGAATGGCTGGAGATGCCCGTCCCTGTTGACTCTCCGGGCGATTGCCCCTCACCCCAGCCCTCTCCCCGCAAGCGGGGCGAGGGGGAATCGACACCAGCGAGCGCGTGCAGATCGGCCAGGTCGAGGCCGCAGCAGCGTGCGCGCAGCAGCGCCAGCCAGGCGATGCGGTCGGCCGGGTGGGCCAGCGCCCGGGTGAGCGCGTACAGATCCTGCACCACCTGCTTCTCGCCCAGCTTTTCGATCTCAACCGCACGATAGCGCATTCCCGCCGCGTTCAACGCCGGCACAATGTCGGCGAGCGCGCTGCGGTTTCTCACCAGGATGGCGCGCGTGCCATGCGGGCGTTCGATCTGCGCCTGCCGTGCGATTTCGACTACGCGTTGCGCTTCGTCGGCGCGCCCGGTAAACGCATACCAGCGCGCAGCTTCGCCTTCGAGTTTCGCGTTGTCCGGATGCGGCACCGCGCTCGCATAGGGCACGGCGCCCGAAGCTTCGTCCTCGTCCGCCGGCAGCACCCGGGCGAAACTCGCGTTGACCCATTCGACGATGCCCGCCTGCGAGCGAAAATTGGTGCTGAGCGTCAACGGTTCGAGTTGCACGCTGCCCAGGCCTGCGTGGCGCGCGCGCAGGAACAGCGCCACTTCGGCTTCGCGAAAACGGTACACCGACTGCATCGGATCGCCCACGGCGAATACGGTGCGGCCATCGCCCGCCTCCCAGCCTGAGGTGAGATGCTCGAGCAGTTCCCACTGGCTGACCGAGGTGTCCTGGAATTCGTCCACCAGTACGTGGCGCACGGTGGCGTCCATGCGCAGCAGCAGCTCGGACGGATCGTCCGCACTGCCCAGGGCGCGGACTGCGCCCTGGGCAAACTCGGTGAAATCGGCCTGGCCGCGTTCGGCGAACACCAGTTTCAGCTCGGCGGCGGCACGCTTCAGAAGCGCGAGGATTGCCTCCAGCGCTTCCCATTGGCCGTCGCTGTAGGCGGTCGGCGGCATCCTGGTAAGCGCGAACAGCGCTTCGCGCAATGGCTCGTTGCCGACCATGTCCGCCGGCGCGGGCTTCGGCTTCTTGCGCCAGCCGCCGGTCTTGGTCAGCACTTCGAGCGCGGTCGCCTCGGACGCGCCCGGGTGCAGCGCCTGCGCGCGCGCGAGCAGGCGCGCGCGCTCGGCGCCGAACGCCGCTTCGAGTTGCGCACGTGTCGGCGGGTTGCCGGCGCGGCGCAGCCACTGGTCGCGCCGCGCGAGCATCGTCGCCAGCAGCTGAGTGGCGACGCCTACGTTATTGTCCAGGTGGCGCAGCAGGCGCGCAGCGGGCGCCGCCGCCTCGCCCGCCTGCTCGAGCAGCGCGAGGGTACGCGCGGCGGCATCGAGATACATCGCTTGCGCGTCTTCGGTCTCGGCGATCGCCGGCTGCGCGCCGAACTTCGACAGCACCGGCATCTGCCGCGTGAGCGCGGCACACAGCGCGTCGATGGTCATGATGCGCAGCCGCGGCGCCAGCTCCGCCGCGCCG
>QYQC01000042.1 GCA_007280315.1 Betaproteobacteria bacterium
CCGGACATGTGCGCACCGCGCCGCTCGCGCATGAGCGCCAGATTGGGAAACAGCCCGAACAGTTTCTCCGGCGTCCATTGCGGTGCCCCGGCGCGCGGCGGCTGCCGGCCCACCTCGAGATTCTCCATCACGCTGAGATCGGTGAATATGCGCCGCTCTTCGGGCACATAGCCCAAGCCAAGCCGGGCGATCTGATAGGGTTCCAGCTGCTCGATGCGCCGGCCATCGAAACTGATTTCGCCCGCGAGCGGGCGCACCAGTCCGATCAGCGTTTTCAGGGTGGTGGATTTTCCCGCGCCGTTGCGCCCGAGCAGCACCACGACTTCGCCGCGCTGCGCCGACAGGCTGAGATCGAACAGGATATGCGCCCGGCCGTAGGCGCTGTTGACGCCCTTCATCTCAAGCATGCGCACCGCCATAGACCGCGCCCGAGCCCAGATAGACTTCCTGCACCTTGCGATTGGCGCGTACATCCGCCGGTTTGCCTTCGGCGATGAGCCTGCCGTGATTCAACACCAGGATGCGGTCGGCGTGCGCGAACACCACGTCCATGTCGTGCTCGGTAAACAACACCGCGATGCCGGAGGCGCGTGCGAGCTCGGCGGTGAGTTGCATCAGCGCCACGCGTTCGGTCGGCGCCATGCCCGCCGTGGGTTCGTCCATCAGCAGCAGGCGCGGCCGGTTGGCCAGGGCTATCGCGAGTTCCACCCGCTTCAGGTCGCCGTAGGCGAGCACGGCGCAGGGCCTATCGGCCTGCGCGGCGATGCCGACGCGCGTGAGTAATTGCATTGCCTCGTCCCGGTACTGATATGCCGCAAGCGAGACGAGCGAATTCAACTTGCCGTGAAAATTGAGCAGGGCGGTCTGCACGTTCTCGCGTACGCTCATCGACGAGAAAGTCGCAGTGATCTGAAACGTGCGTCCCACGCCCATGCGCCAGATCTGGCGCGGCTTGCGGCCGATCAGGCTCGCGCCTTCGAATTCGGCGCTGCCGCTGTCGGCGGCGATCTGACCGTTCAGCAGATTGAAGCAGGTGGTCTTGCCGGCGCCGTTGGGGCCGATCAGCGCCAACAATTCGCCCGAGGCGAGGCTGAAGCTGACTTCGCACACGGCCTGCACGCCGCCGTAGGCTTTGCACAGTTTAGAGACACTTAATACCGTCATGATTGACGCTTCCCGGCGCGCGCTTCCCAGCGCTCGCGCAGAAATCCCGCAATGCCCTGCGGAAACACCAGGACGAGGAACAGAATGATGCCGCCCAGAAGTGCGCGCCAGAATTCGGTCTGGCGCGCGACGGTGTCCTGCAGCCAGGTGAATACCGCCGCGCCGGCGACCGCGCCGGTCAGCGTTTGGATACCGCCCATCAACACCATCACCAGCCCGTCGACCGAGCGCGGAATCGACAGCGTGTCGGGAGAAATGCTGCCCTTGGAAAATGCATACACTGCGCCTGCGACGCCGGCAAACAGTCCGGCCAGCGCGAAGCCCAGCCACTGCTGCCGGCGTACGTCGATGCCGATGGCGTCGGCGCGCAGCGGCGAATCGCGGCCCGCGCGCAGCGCGTAACCGAAGGGCGAATACAGAATGCGCCACAGGATCAGGGCGCCGCCGGCGCACAACACCAGGGCTAAATAATAGAACGCGGTTTTCCCGGAGAGCCACTGCGCCGGCCAGACGCCCACCAGGCCGTTTGAACCGCCGGTAAAAGCGTCCCATTGGTACACGACCGACCAGGCGATTTGCGCGAAGGCGAGCGTCAGCATTGCCAGGTACACCCCCGACAGGCGCACGCAGAACCAGCCGAACACCAGCGCCCCCAGCCCGGCGGCGAGCGGTGCGAGCAGCAGCGCGAGTTCCATCGGCAGCGCGTACTTGAACAAAAGCGCGGCGGCGTAGGCGCCCAGCCCGAAATACGCCGCATGGCCGAAGGAATGCATGCCGGCCGGGCCCATGATGAAATGCAGGCTGACGGCGAACAGCGCGAACACCAGGATGTCGGTCAGCAGCACCAGAGTGTAGCGATCGGAAACCAGCGGCAGCAGTGTGAGTGCGAGCAGCGCTGCGGCGAGTGCCTTGAGCATGCCGGGTGAAGGCAGGGACAGCGGCGGTTCGACCGATGCTGTGCCGCGCGGCACGCCCTGCGCCCGGCCGAACAGACCCCAGGGCCTGATTACCAGAACCACGGCCATGACGATGAATTCAACCACCAGCGTCAGCTTGGAAAAGGAAAACTCCATGCCGAAGGCGCTGACATTGCCGATGCCGATGCACATGGCTTTGAGTACGCCGATGATCACCGCGGCGAGGAATGCGCCGGGTATGCTGCCCATGCCGCCAACCACCACCACCACGAACACGTCGGACAGGATGGAAAGGTCCATGGTCAGCACCGCCGGCTCGCGCGGAATCTGGATCGCGCCGCCTAGGCCGGCGAGAAACGAACCGAGCGCGAATACACTGGTAAACAGCCACGCCTGGTTCACCCCCAGCGCGCCCGCCATTTCCCGGTCTTCGGTCGCAGCGCGCACCAGCGTGCCCCAGCGCGTGCGCGTGAGCAACAGCCACAGGAGGCCGAGTACAACCGGACCGAGCACAATCAGAAACAGATCGTATTCGGGGACGCGCCGGCCGAGGATCGCCACGGCGCCTTCCAGGCCGGGGGCGCGCGGTCCGAGCAAATCCTCCGGACCCCAGGCCCAGAGCGCGAAGTCGCGGATGACCAGCACCAACGCAAAGGTGGCAAGCAGTTGCAGCAGTTCCGGCGCGTGATACAGGCGCCGCAGCAACAGGCGTTCGACCAGCGCGCCGAACAGGCCCACGCTCAGGCCGGCCAGCAGCACCGCGCCCCAGAATCCAAAAATCCCGCCGCCGAACCACTGCACCAGGCTGTAGGCGGTGTAGGTGCCGAGCATATAGAGCGAGCCATGAGCGAAATTGACGATGCGGGTGACGCCGAAAATCAGCGACAACCCGGCCGCGACCAGAAACAGCGACGAGGCCGCAGCGAGACCGTTGAGCAGTTGAACGAAAATTGCGCTGAGACTCAAATCCGGCTCGTTCTGTCGTTCTTGAAATGCAGACAATCAGAAATTCCCTCTCCGGCGGCGGGAGAGGGAATCGGGGACGTACGGTGTATTGCGTCTACTCCGCTGGCCGCATGGCTTTGACTTCGGCGTCGCTGGGCAGGTAACCGGCGCCGTCGGCGTACTTCCAGTCGACCATCACCCCTTTGCCGTCCTTCAGCGCCAGGCGTCCGACGTAGGCGCCCATGGTGGACTGGTGGTCGAGCGCGCGATAGCTGAATTTCCCCAGCGGAGAATCCATCTGCATGCCTTTCATCGCCGCGATCATCTTTTCGGTGTCGACGGACCCGGCCTTCTTGATCGCTTCGGCAGCGCTCATCATGGTGGAGTAGCCGACGATCGAGCCCAGGCGCGGATAGTCATTCCATTTGGCGCGGTAGGCGGCGAGAAACTTCGAATGCTCGGGCGTGTTGATCTGCTCCCAGGGGTAGCCGGTCACATACCAGCCGGCGGGCGTCTCGTCCTTGAGCGGATCGAGATACTCCGGCTCGCCGGCGAGCAGGTTGAATACCGGGCGATCCTTGAACAGTCCACGCTGCGTGCCTTCGCGCACGAACTTCTGCAGATCGGCGCCGAACAGGGACGAGAAAATGGCATCCGGCTTGGCGTCGATCAAGGCCTGCACCACGGCACCGGCCTCGATCTTGCCCAGCGCCGGTGCCTGCTCGGCGATGAATTCGACACCGGGTTGTTTTGCCGCGAGCAGCTTCTTGAAGCCGGCGGTGGCCGACTGGCCATACTCGTAATTGGGATAGACGATGGCCCAGCGCTTCTTGTTCAGCTTCGCCGCTTCCGGCACCAGCATGGCGACCTGCATGTAAGTCGATGGGCGCAGGCGGAACGTATAGTGATTGCCCTTGTTCCACACGATTTGGTCGGTCAGGGGTTCGGCCGCGATGAACAGGGTTTTTCTCTGCTTGGCGAAATCGCTCACCGCGAGGCCCACGTGCGAGGCGAAGCAACCCATCAGCAGGGACACGTTCTCGCGCGACAGGAGCTCCTCGGCGGTGCGCACCGCATCGCCCGGCGTGCCGCTGTCATCGCGCGAAATCACCTCCACTTTCTTGCCGAGCAGGCCGCCGGACTTGTTGATTTCGTCCAGCGCCAGTTCCCAGCCCTTCTTGTACGGCTCGAGAAACGCGGGGAAATTCTTGTAGCTGTTCATTTCCCCGATTTTTATCGTGTTCTGCGCGGCCGCGGGACCGCTGAAAACCGCGGCGATTGCCAGCGTAATCGTGCCCAACAAAAATGTTCTGCGTGCAGTCATCTGTTCCTCCTGAGGTTCGTTGTTTCCGGCCGTTTCGGATTCCGGCTTCCGGCTGACGATCCGATACGACGCATGATAGCGCGGAGCGGGGTAGTGCGGCCAGTCGGATTGCAACACCGGCCAGATTGCCGCAGCTCTGAAACCTTCTTGCCATTTAGTACCTATTACACTAGAATAAGTACCGTAATCAGTACTAATAGGAACCAGCCATGAATACGCTTACTGCCGCCGAACTCAAGCGCCGTGGCATGGCCGCGATCGAGGACGGCCTGCGCCATGGCCCGGTGCACATCGTCAAACGCAACCGGCCGGCGGCAGTGGTGCTATCCGAGGACGACTACCAGCGACTGGCGAGGGGCAAGGTGGCGGCATCAAGCGGCTTGACCGCCATGCAATGGCTGTTGTCGCAGCGTGCAGTTGGCAAGCGCAGCAAAGCCAGTATCGACGCTGATCTCAAAGCCGAACGCGACTGGTGATCGCTTTCTTCGACGCCAGCGCCTTGATCTACCTGATCGAGGGACGGGAGCCGTTTGGCGGCAAGGTGCGCAAGGAGCTGGCGGCGGTCGCAAAGAAGTACCCGGATTTGGGCGCGGCAGTAAGCAGACTGACATGGCTGGAATGCAGGGTCGGCCCGATGAGGGCCAACGATAGCGCAGCATTGGCCTTGTACGATGCGTTCTTCGCAAGGCCTGATTTGGTATGGGTGGAACTGTTAAGAGATGTCGTCGAGTTGGCCGCGGTAATCCGGGCCAAACACGGCCTCAGGACACCGGATGCGCTGCAAGCGGCCAGTTGTTTGCAGTTAGGCGCGGATCATGTGTTTCTTGGCGGGGACAGCGCATTCAAGCGCGTCGGCGGACTGAATGTGAAGGTGCTGCGCTGAAGCTGCCCTTTGGACGTCGCCTTGAGTATCCGAAACGGATTGATTTTCGCTCGGTCAATGCCTGAAGAATCGCATCAGTATTGACTCCCAGCCCTATTGCCTACCGAAAGAATTGAACTGACAAAGGCGTTTTATTCAGCCGCCAGCGCGAACGAGGGTTTGAAGTTTGAATAATCGTCAAGCAACTGGCGCATTCTCCGACGCGGCCTCTCGCGGCGGTCCCAGTCCGACCAACGCCTGTTCGCGCAGAAATATGGAAAGCTGACGCTCAACGTAGAAGTCGCCGGCGCTGCGCGGCTATATCGCGCAGCGTCCGTGTGGACTGCCGGGTTAGGCTGCCCTCACTGACGCACATAGCGCAAGTGGGTGGCGGCTGGACCAGCAAGAACCTTGTCAATGCGAAACTGCGGCCCGGGCTCGCCCAGGTTCTCGAAGAGACGCCGCCCTCCGCCAAAAAAAACGGGCGCCAGGGCGATTTCCAGCTCGTCCACGGCACCCAGGTTCAGGTACTGCTGGATCACATCGGCTCCGCCCGCGATACGAATATCTCGACTGCCTGCGGATTCCCGCGCCAGTTCCAGAGCGTGCTGCGGCCCGTCATTGATGAAGTAAAAGGTTGTCCCACCGGGGCGCAACCAAGGTTCGCGTTTCTCATTAGTTAGAACGTAGACCGGAGTGTGAAACGGAGCCTCCTCCGGCCAGGCGATCTCGCCCTGGTCGAACATGCGCTTGCCCATGATGTTGGCACCGATGCGCTCCGTGGTGCTACGCACTAGGTCATTGACCGGACCGGTTTCGCCCCCTGATCCGAACTTGAGGTTTTCGCGGAAGTACTGTGTATTGAGGATCCAGGTCATCAGCGCACCCCACTTAGCGCCCCAGTTCTTGTACCCGGGATTCTCCATGGTCATTCCCTCAGGTGCCATGTAGCCATCGAGGCTAAGTCCAATGTTGACGAATACTTTGCTCATGATCCTCCTCTCGTATGTTCGGATGGTGGCCTGCCGTTGGTGCTCCGCTTGAGCGAGGGGTTAGGCCGCAGTCGCACGTCGCCGAAGCTGGAGCCACATAAGAACCTTGCCCTTGAAACCAGAAGGCGTGAGGATCGCCATGGGCTCGATGCCGTACTGTTGGAAGCCGACACTGCGGTACAGGTTGACGGCCGGCGCGTTTCCTTCTGTGACCGTGAGCGTGAGCAACAGCAGGCTGTCTATGGCGCGGCTGTGTTCGATGGCTGCCACGAGTAGGGCACGACCCGCGCCAGTGCTTCGTGCTCCAGGCGTGACATACATGCCGATGACAAGTGCCTTGTGCTTGGTTTTCGGCTTCGCTGCGAACTCAAGTGCAACGGTGCCGATCAGTTCCTGGCCCTCAAACGCGCCGAATGCCGCGCTCAAGCCCGAGGGGTCTGCGATACGTTTGACCCAGAACGCCTCAGGCTCTGCCGCCCGCTCTTCTGCTGTTGAGGTGAACGCATCAGCTGCGAGTTCATAGGCCTCAAGCATGAGTGCCCGATAGCGCGGAGCATCCGAAGGCTGGAGGAGCGCAACGTGCATGAGTTCTGCGGCCTAACGCAGAGCCCACCGGCGCGCCGAGCACCGAGCCTGAATAACCACCGACGCTGGCAGCGCGTCCGCGTGGGGCGCAATGTTATGCCGCAGACTCAAGCGGCACTTCCCAACCTGGAAAGACGAGCACAGCCGGATGACACTTGAGCGCATAAGCGAGTACCTTTGCCCGCTCGACCCCGAGATTAACCCGACCGTTCTCGATTGCGGATAGGGTGGCCTGAGGAATTCCTGTGAGCTCTGCAAGCTGGCTTTGGCTAAGTTCCTGGAGCTCGCGAAGGATACGGACAGACTCGCCTACCGAGACTTCAACTCGCTTCTTGGCAGGACGGAACTCTTTCATTTCAGGACCTCCTATAGTCGTGAGGGGTAACTTGTACAACCTGTACCAATGGCGCATCAGCGACGACGCGGTATATAACCCGCCATTGCAGCCCGAGTCGCGATGAGCGGTAGCCTTTTAATTCGCCAGCCAAGGCTTCGTCATGAAACCCCTTGATAGCCCGCAACCCTGGCGGGCCAGAGAGTCTGGCAATGTCTTTCCACTTCTCGTACCGCTTCAGGATTTCACGCGGGACTGCCCCAGAGAGCTGCTTATCGACCAGGCGGTGTTCCTCGATGCGCCAGATGTCTTATTGTGCCTATGCCATATATGGTATGTCAAGGGCGCTCGTTTTCTGCGGCATAACGTTCAATCATTTGCCTAAAAACCAAATAACGCGGAGGCTCAGCCTACGCCCTGCAAAAAATATCTGCAGAATCAAAGTAGTCAGACTGTCGCTCCAACATGCAGGTCGTGTTAGTTGGTTTTTCGAGGGTTAAATGTCTGATCCAACAGGACCTGGAACCTTGCGTGGGCAAAAAACACCTGTGCTGCTGCGGGTGCACGAAGCCATACGCCATCTACACTACCGCAGCCCTGCTGAGGATGCGCAAGTTCGCTGACCCACCGCAAAGTCCGTAGCCACTTTGCGAGACCGCAGGGCCCCCGTCGGTCTCGTACAGGCTGGACGCCGGTTTGGAGAAGAATCGCCGGTGACGGCATATAACCGATTCCTGCCTTTGCCTTGGCTCGCAGACCATCGTTCTTCATGAGCCAGTTCACGCCAGATCAGACCAGATCTCGTCACTCGCACTTCCTGAATCAGGATATCTTTCGCACCGCGGTGCTCCCGGCCTCGTGCATAGAGAGACTGCTGCTAGGCAGCACCGCCAGCGCGTCGCCTTGCAGTGCGAGATACGCTGCGTAAACTAAACCTTGCTGTTGCAGTTCCCGCGCGCGCCTGCAGCCATTTTCAAGCGCTGTGACGCAGTCCGAAGCGCTCAGCGTGCCGACCGCGACCGTAACCGGTAGATCGCCCAGGTCGCTGTCGGCGCGTAGCGTGCGCGCGGGTAGCCGGGTGATCGCCACATGCTCGATATTCACCGCATTGGCGACCATGGTGGCTGCGGCATCGGCGGCGGCGGCGTTGGCGGCGAACACCGTGACCGCGTCGGCGATGCCGAGCGATTGCGAGCGGCCGCGCCAGCCCGAAGTCGCCAGTCCGCGCACCGGCATCGCCGCGTGCAGTGCGACCCTGGCATCGATGGCAGGATTGTCAACATTGTTGACCACGCCCAGTGTCAGCGCGGATCTTTTTGCAAGATGCAGCGCGATGTCGCCGCCGTTGTTGACGTACGCCTTCGCAATATTGCGCTGCTTCATCATTGCCTGGAGTATTTCGTCGGCCACGCTGCCGGCTACCGCGGCCATCGGCGTGATGTAACTTGCACGGTAGGGCCAGCACGCCGCGGCCATGCGCTGCGCCACCGGCCCGCGCAGCAGGGGATAAGCCTGGGTGAGCGGCGTGCGTAGCAGCGGTAGTTCCTGCACCAGGACTTCGAGAATGTCGTCGAAGCGGGTGATGGCCTGTAGATAGGCGATTTCGACTTCGCTGCGCTCGCCCCACGCCTGGATGATCAGATCGATAGGTCCGTGCTGCAGATGCAGGCGACCATCAGGGAACCGCGCCGCGCTGGGACCCATTGCGCTCAAATCAAATCCTTGGTCAGCGGCCAAGGATTGTCATCGCGCCAGCGCTGATTGACGTAGGCCGATTGTTTCAATACTTCTGCAACGGTCACGACGCGACCGGCGTAGCCGCCCAGCGCCGCATAGCGGTCCAGCCGCAGCGTAAATTCGATTGGTGCGACGATGGCCGGCGTCGGTACGTAACCGAAAGAGTTTTCCGGCATGCGCGTCACATCGACCATGAAGGTGATGCCGCCCCCAGGCCAGATGTACACCGGCGCACCGCCGCTGGTGACGCGCGTCAGTGCTGCTTTCACCGATTGTGTCAGCCGCACCGGATTTTCCGTGATGCCGGCGCGCAGGCTGCCACCGGCGCCGGCCATGAACAGCACGGTGCACAGCGCGGGTTCGCAGTTCTCGGCGATGCG
>QYQC01000082.1 GCA_007280315.1 Betaproteobacteria bacterium
GATCGCGGTCGTCGATCCAGAACCAGTAATTCCGGTAGCGCACGGCAACGTACGCGTCCCGCGGCGGCTCGCTACCGGAGCGGATGCGCGCCAGCGTAGCTTCGCCTGGGCTTGCCTGCGCAACGGTCTCCGGCGCCGCTCTTGCGCGGCCTTCAAGCAGATGCTGTTGGGGCACCTCGATACCGGCGGAAAACTCGACCAGCATTTCCATCATGGAGCGCGTCAGCAGTGTGATTTCGCGGTCGCTGTGGCGCAGCGAGCCGAAGCCAAGCAATATCTCCTTGCTATCGTTGGCGATCCCCAGCGTCTCTTTAAGCGACGCGATGTCTTTTGCTACATCCTCGCTTGCATTCTCCCGAAAGAAAATCAGTGTCATCTCGGTGCCGTCACGCTTTTCAACACGCATGCCCAGCGCTCCCGCCTGCTGGATTCGGCGCAAGGCGCCGACCACCCGGGGGAATGCTGGATCTTCGCGCCGCGCCCGCGAAGGCGAGCCAGAATAGTTGTAAACGTCGTTGATCGCGCGAACGGCGGCATAGAAGATATAGTCTGCCTGATGGCCCGCCTGCATCATCGCGAAGATGGCCTGCGGCGGAATCGGCCGCAGCAGGTTGTTTACGAATTTTTCACCGGTGAGGGGCGCATAGGAGATGGTCGGCCGGTCGGTGTAGAGGCCGCTCGCCCCGAGATTCCGAAACGTGTCGGTTGGGGAGTTCGGAAAAATGCGCGCCGCGACGTCGACCTGGCCTTGAAGGGTATAGGAGCTGATCACCGACGCCACATCGAGAAACACCGGCGTATCGAAATAGCGCAGCTTGACAATGTTTAGCAGCGCCTGCTCCTTCCACGAATCGCCGATAGCGCTGGCATAATCCAGGCGGTCACGCTGGATGCTCCCGGGACCGATGGTTTGACAACCGGCGACCACGATTGCGGTGACGAGGGTCAGCGTGAGTCGTACCTGCATATACATTGTCGTCCTCCGGATTCCGTGTCGCCCGACCTGCGCCGGCTCCTGCACACGCCGCAAGCCGGACATGTGTCTCATTTCACCGCCGGGAATGCGACCGGCCTGATACCTATTCCATACGCGCCAGCACAAATGCGTTACCGACCCTTCGATTCTCCGTTGTCGTTTGTCGACGGGTTCGCGGTTTCGTCCCGCTTCGCAAACAGGCGCGATACCAGCCCCAGCATTCCATGTGCCGGCAATGCGGACGCGGCAGATCCGGATTGTAGCTTCCCTCCGCGCATCAATCTGACGAAACCGGCAATGATCGCAACACCGAGGACGAGCAGCATCGGCCAGGGAAGTCGCGCGAGCAGCGACGCCCACGGCGATGGCGACTTGACGTCGATCACGGCGTGCTGCTTTCGCAGTTCCGCAATTAACGCGGGATCTCCGAAGTCGGGGACGCGGCTGCTGAAGGTATCCCGCTGCACCTTGCCGCCTGAAGGCGCGCCGTCAAAGGGACGCTTGTATCGTCCGCTAATCTGAGATCCCTGGAACGTAACACTCGCGACGTTGCCAGCCTCAAGTTGATCAAGGAATAAGCTGTAAGGTGTCAGGTCTGGCTTATCGGTTTGTTCAGCCACGAACACGACGACCAGCAACACGGCTACTATCAAGATGAACCAGAATGGCGGCCGCTTCCACCATGGCCGGTGACAATGTTCCATTGCGTGTGGCATATCGGCAACCCCCCGGTGTACTAAAGCGCTAATAGACCAAAGACCAGCACCAGATTCGCAACAAAAAAGATCACGAAGTACAGCGCCAATATAGCTGTTCCCCGGCTCAGCGTTTCGGCCCAAGTGCCGCCGTACACGCGCTTTAGCGCGATAGTGAAATATGCGATCACCCACCAGGACATTGCATTGGCGAGGATTGCCGGCAGTTTAGCCTCGATCAGCAGCATGAAGAGCAGGAAGGATTGGCAGTGCAAGCCGAATATCAAGTGCTCGGCGTAACGTCGCCGCCGGTTGCGGTAAAACAGTCCAATAGTCAGCGCGTAGAGCGGTACCAGAAACAGCACGAAGTAGGACACGTATTGGGTCCTTCGTGCTCGCAGGAACGTGAACCGCTCTTCGGCTGACATAGCACCGAAACGGCGGACGCCGGGGGTATCGAAGCGATCAAGAATGATCTGCATAGGCGACAGCCTCAAGCCGTAACCATGGTCTACATCAGGAGAAAGTCGCGCGCTTCGCAACAGGTGCACGCCCTGGTCTCCGTACAAGCGCAAGCCCAGGTTCAAGCCGAAGACCTGCACCGCCGCGAAGACGATTACGCTGGCCAACAAGTAAAGCTGCAACGGCCGCAGATAGCGCGTCCGCTTCCCAGCTATGTAGTCGACCGTAAGCACGCCCG
Source organism: Betaproteobacteria bacterium (assembly GCA_007280315.1). Lineage (GTDB taxonomy): Bacteria > Pseudomonadota > Gammaproteobacteria > Burkholderiales > SG8-39 > 2-12-FULL-64-23. The sequence goes on from QYQC01000082.1 coordinate 2,372, forward strand.
GGGCGAAGACGAGCTTCGACAGCGTCTGCCAGAGCTGGCCCTTCGGCAATAGGTATTGTGCGATCAATCCGTGAACGAACTCCGCAACGGTTCGCGGTTCCCTGGCCGTTTCCTGACCGCACTCCGGGCAAAACTTTGCCGGCGCTGACGCGCCACAGTTTCGGCAGGCAATCACACGCTCGGGTAATGACTCGTCATTCTCACTAGAGCCAGGCTGTGGCGATGTCATTGGAATTCAGAAGTAATATCTGGCATAAAGTTCGAGCTTGCGCGAATTCAACTTCTCGCCGAACTCGGTCCCGGCGCCGCCCTGCAGCAGATACAGTCGCGCGCGCAGGTCGAAATTTTTCACCCCCGTATACAGAAGCTCGGGGGTGACCTGATAGCTGCGGTCCTGCAGGTTCACCATCGCGGTGACCGCAGCCTGGAAGTAGACGACGCCCAGCATATCCTTTTGTTGCGCCCGAAAGTAAAGGTAGTCCGTGCCCGAATTCGGACGGCCATAACTCCCCTCGCTCAGGGTAATCGCTTTTTGCAGCAGCTTGGTGTTGCCCGATTTCTGAAGTTGCTGCAGAGACGAATTCGCGAGCTGATAGAAGTCCTGGAATTCCTGGTCTGAATAACCGGCCCCGTTTCGATAATATTCCGCGATGTAGGTCGTATCGGTTTCCGTAAGATAGCGCAGCCCGAGCAGATAGCTCGTCGCATTCCCCACCACCGTCGCAACGTTCCCGGCGTTGTCCACAACCGGCTTGGCCAACTGCTGAACACGGGCCCATTCACCGTGAATCTCGAAATTTGATGCAATATTGCGCGAGAAGTCCACGCCGAACCGGGCGGGACGGCTACCCTTGCCCTGCCAGGCGAAGTCAATGTCGGTATCGCGATACAGGAGGTAGAGCTTGGCCGCAGGATTTACGTAACCTGGAACTCCGAAGCCGCTGTTGACGTCGTTGCTCACGGGCAGCAGTACGGGGGTAAAGGCAATGGTCTGCAGCGGCCCATCCCGGTTGAGGATCAGATCGGCGTCCGCCATCACCAGGCCTTCGCGGGCCAGTTCGGGATCATTGGGGTCCTTGGGCCGCTCGACGAAACCGATCGGATTCCAGGCATATCCCTTGCCCCAGCGGAGGGTCCTCTTTCCCGCTTCGATGGTGACGCCGGGGTCGGGCCGAAACGAGTAGGCCGCCTCGAACATCTTGTTGTTCTGGCCGTGCGTCAGCTGGTCGTTCCAGGCGTCGGAGTGGGTGTGAAAGTCGAACGTGCCGATGCCCGGGCGGAGCTTGCCCACCAGTTCCAGGGTTCCGGTGGTGCGGTCGAGGCTGTCCCGCTGCGGCTGGCCGGCGTTCCCCAGTTTGTAGAACGTCCCGTCGCGGTTGAGGGAGAAGTGCTCCTGCTTCAATTGCAGGTAGCCCCCGAGTTCGAACGGCTTCTTGTCGAACTCGGAGGCGTCGAAGCTGTATTCATCCGCCGCCGATACGTGGGCGGCCGACAGCAGAAGCAGCAGCGACCATCCTGCCCACGATAGACGCCACATGCTCATTTGCGCAGTTCTTGCACCCGCGGGAGATAATTGAGCGTGAAAATCTCATCTGGAAAGGTCGCCTTCTTGAGGGCCGACCACAGCATGACCGACTTGTAGCCCTTGAACAGGGGGCTGTCGGTCTCCAGCGTAGCCGGGCGTCTGATGCCGCCGCCGAAATCCTTGACGTCCTTGAAACGCAGCGTCTTGATCAGCATGCCGCTGGCCGCATAGGCTTCGATGGTCACTGGTAGCAATTGCTGCTTATCGACCCACATCTTGAGCTTATCGTAGGCCACTTCGCCGGTTTTTGCCTTGAGCGAGAGCACGAGCGCGTCCTTCTGCTCCTCCACCGCTTCGACGTTGTACTCCGCGCTGTAATCGACGCGCAGGATATCCGCATTATTGAAAATGCTACCCGTCACCGACTGCAGGCTGGTAATCCGCACCGGTCGGCCCACGTCCGGGATATAGAGCCACATGTTGTCGCCGATACGCAGGGTGGCCCGCCCCTTGTCGCTGGGCGGAGAGAGGAAGAGCGCCAACAGCTTGTCGCGGCCCTTTTTCATCGTATAGAGTACATACTCTTTCTTGGTGCCGTCGGGCTGGATGTCGATCAGCTTGCGGTACGTCTCGTATGACTCTGGCTCGAGGTTGCGGTCCACTTTTTGCAGAATCTGCGTCCCGTCCATCGCTGCGACGGCCGGCAATGCGATCAAACACAAAATCAACCACAGTAGCTTTTTCATGAGGATTATCCTGAGTTGTCAAACGTGGCCAAGCGCGGTGACCGGATCCATGCGCGATGCCTTCCACGCCGGCTGCAGGCTCGCGAGCAGCGCCATCAGCACAACCATGGCGGCAATCGTCAGCACATCCACCACGCTGACCGCTGGGGACAACACGACGTTCTGCTGCATGCCGAAGGCGACCGTGATCTTCCAAATGTTCAACGCATAGATCACTGCCAGACTGATCGCGATTCCGAGCGCGGCCCCGCCCACGCCGAGCAGCAGACCTTCGGTGAGAAATAGCGAGAGGATTCGCCGCGGCGGCGTCCCGATCGCCGAGATCGTCCCGATCTCGCGGATGCGTTCGTACACCGCCATGATCATGACGTTCAGAACGCTGATCAGGACGATCGACACCAGCATGACCTTGATGAATACGGCAAGCAGATCGATCATCCGCACGATGCTCGAAAACGGCGAGAGATCCGCCCAGGTGTGCACCTCAGGTCCAGATCCAGGGCCACCGCCACCGCCCTTGCTCCCTGCGCCCGGCGTGCCAGGGCCACCGCCCTTGCCTGCGATCCC
>QYQC01000032.1 GCA_007280315.1 Betaproteobacteria bacterium
AAGAAGCTCGATGCGCTCATGGAAGTCAGGAACCCGTTCGACATCAACCCGGCGGCGGACGACGAGGTTCACCTGCTTTGCACCGAGGCCATAGCCGCCGAGCCGGACGTTGACTCCGTCGTCGTCGGACTCGATCCGACCTCGCCCGTGGTCAGGTCACTCAAGAAGAGCGCGCGGGAGGGCTACGACATCGACAGCCCGGAGAGCATTGTCCAGACGCTGCCGGGGCTGGTCGCCTCCTGTCCGAAACCCGTCGTGGCCTTCATTGACGGTGGCCCGCTGTTCGACCCGATGGCCGACAAGCTGATGGAGCAGGGCGTCTGCATCTTCCGTTCAAGCGAGCGCGCAACGCGGGCGCTCGTGCGCTATACCGAGGCGCGGCTCCACGCGGCGCGATTGCGTGGAGAGTAATATTGGGCCTGTGACATGACAGATTGCCGCTAGCAATCAATGCGGCGCAGCCGGGTTCGGGCGACCGGGATTGACTAGTATTTGCACAAAGAGGAGGCAGCATGGGTGTTCCTACCAAGAAAAGCCGTAGCGTGGCAGCCAAGAAACCGAACGCGTTGCGCAAGGTCGCGTCCAAACGCGCGGCGCCGTCCTACAAGTTTGACGCGGCGGCGGAGACCATGCCGCGCGCGGAGATTGCGAAGCTGCAACTGCGCCGGCTGAAGTGGAGTCTGAAAAACGCCTACGACAATGTGCCGTTCCACCGCCGGCGCATGAAAGCGCTGGGATTCGAGCCCGGCGACCTGAAACGCCTGGACGATATCGCCGGTCTGCCGTTCACGCTGAAAACCGATCTGCGTGATCACTATCCGTTCGGCATGTTCGCGCGTCCGCGTACCGAAGTCGTGCGTTTGCACGCTTCCTCTGGAACAACCGGCAAGCCCACCGTAGTCGGCTATACCGCGAAGGACATTTCCACCTGGGCTGATTTGATGGCGCGCTCCATGGCCTGCGCCGGCGGCCGCCCCGGCGATGTCATCCACAACGCCTACGGCTACGGCCTGTTCACCGGCGGCCTCGGCGCCCATTACGGCGCGGAGCGATTGGGCGCGACCGTCGTGCCGATGTCCGGCGGCAGCACCGAGCGCCAGATCGTGCTGATCACCGACTTCGGCGCGCGCGTGCTGTGCGCAACGCCATCCTATGCGCTGGCGATCGCCGAGGTGGCGGAGAAGGAAGGCGTGGATCTGCGCAAATCCAAACTCGAGATCGGCATTTTCGGTGCCGAGCCCTGGAGCGAGGGCATGCGCCGCGAGGTCGAGGCGCGTCTGGGGCTGAAGGCGGTCGATATCTACGGGCTGTCGGAAATCATGGGTCCGGGCGTCGCCTGCGAGTGCGTCGAGGCGCAAGCGGGTTTGCACGGCTGGGAAGATCACTTCCTGTTCGAAGTCATCGATATCGAAACGGGCAAGGCGCTGAAAGAGGGGGAGGCGGGGGAACTGGTGATTACCACGCTCACCAAGGAAGCGTTGCCGATGATCCGCTATCGCACGCGTGACGTTACCCGGCTTTCGACCGAGCGCTGCGCCTGTGGCCGCACCCACGTACGCATCAAGCGCATAACCGGCCGCAATGACGACATGCTGATTATTCGCGGCGTGAATGTGTATCCGTCGCAGATTGAATCCGTGCTGGTAGGGCTGCCGGATGTGGCGCCGCATTATCAGCTGGTGGTGGAGCGAAAGGGTACGCTCGATCATCTGACCATAGAGGTGGAGGTCATGCCCAATGTCGTGCCCACGGCGGAATTGCGCAGGGTCGTAGCCGAATCGGTGCGGCATCATGTGAAATCGATCATCGGCGTCACCGCCGACGTAGTGGTGAAGGAGCCGGGTGAAATTCCGCGTTCCATGGGCAAGGCGGTGCGGGTGCGCGATTTGCGGCCGAAGCTAAGCTGATCCGTGCGCAAAGCGCGGGCACCGGCTTGACGTGGATTGGATAAATTGGTATTGTAGTACGAGAATACCGATTATAGTTTAATCAGGAGCGATTCCGAGCATGGATTTCCAGCGCCGGACGAATAAGCGGCTGTATGAGGAGCACGTCGCCACCCTGCAACTGCTGGCACGTGTGGAGCGCGTGTTTACCGGCCGCGCCGGCGCCTATCCGCCTGCTGCGGAGGACACTGAATGGCCCGCGTTCGCGCGCACGCTGCGCTCGGCAATCGAGATCGAAGTCGCGCGCCATTTCGAGTTCGAGGAGCGCGATTTGTTTCCACGCCTGGAGGAGGCCGGGGACGGCGACCTGGCGGCCCTGCTCAACGAGGAGCATGTCACCATCCGCGCGGTGTCGCAGCCGCTCGCCGGTCTGCTCGGCCGCACGCTGGCCGGCGGACTGCAGACACAGGAGTGGCAGACCATGAAGACCCTGGCACTCGAATTCAGCGAGCGCCTGGGTTCGCATGCACAGAAGGAAGACGGCGCGCTGTTGCCGCTGCTCGAGAATCTGCTGGACGAGGACACGGATAGAGAATTATTTGGCGCCTACGCGGCAGGCTGACAGGAGAAAACCATGGCGGAGCGGGCACAGGCAGGTCCACTTTCAAGCGTGAAACTTCGTCGATTGGCGGCGGCGGATCTCGACGCCGTGGTGGAAATCGATACACAGATTACCGGGCGCTCGCGCCGCGCCTATTTCGAGCGCCGCCTGCAGGCTGCGCTGCGCGCGCCGCTCCAGCATACGCAGCTTGCGGCGGAAGAGGGCGGCGTACTCGAGGGCCACGTCCTGGCGCGAAGGCTGGAAGGCGAATTCGGCAGCAGCAAACCGGCGCTACGGCTGGAGGTGATCAGCGTGCGCCCCGGCGAGCAGGGGCATGGCTACGGCGACGCCCTGCTCGGCGCGCTGGAAGCGGATGCGCGCAAGCACGGTGTGTTCGAACTGCGCACGCAGGCAGGATGGCGGGACCATGCGATGCTGGGTTTCCTCGACCACGCCGGTTTTCGCCTGGGTGGAAATCAGATTATCGACTGCGATATCCATGCCGGACGCATAGGCGCCAGCGATGGCGACAAGGTCGTGGCGCCGGAACCGCATCATCTGAGCGCCGAGATCGATCACAGCGTGCACCAGGCCAATGATTTCGAGGCGCTCGCGCGCGACCGCGCCGACGTGCGCTCGCTCGAGCGCGACGACCTCGCTGAGATCCTGCGCATCGACCGCCGGATTACGGGTAGTGACCGCAGCGCCTATATCGGCCGCGTGGTGGACGAGGCATTGCACGACTCGGCGATACGCGTTTCGCTGGTGGCGCAGCAGGATGGATCGGCCGTTGGCTACATTATGGCCAACGTCGATTTCGGCGATTTTGGCCGCACCGAACCGGTGGCGGTGATCGACACCATTGGCGTCGACCCCGGCTTCACCGGCGCTGGCATAGGCAGCGCACTGCTGTCGCAACTGTTCGTCAACCTGGAGGCGTTGCGCGTGGAACGCGTCGCAACCGTGGTCGAGCGCGACAATTTCGGCCTGCTGGAATTCTTCTACCGTGCCGGTTTCGGTTCGAGTCAGCGGCTGGGGTTCGTCAAGCAGCTCACCTGAGCCGAGGTACTGTAGAGGCCCGCCCTCGGGCCGATCGATGTTCAATTAAGCGACATAAAACGCGATGGCGATGAAATGCGCCGCGCTGCCGCCGAGTACGAACAGATGCCATACGCCGTGAAAGTGGCGCACGCGCCCGTCCAGCAGGTAAAACACGATGCCGGCGGTGTAGAGCAGGCCGCCGGCCAACAGCCACACGAGCCCGTAGGTTCCAAGTCCGTCGGCGAGCGGTTGCAATGCCGCCGCGCCCATCCACCCCATAACCAGGTAGATCAGGATAGACAGACGGCGTGCGCCCCGGCCGAACACGAATTCCTGCGCAACGCCGAAGACGGAGAGTCCCCAGGCCAGTCCGAACAGCGTCCAGCCCCAGGGTCCGCGCAGGGTCACCAGAGCGAACGGCGTATAGGTGCCGGCAATGAGGAGATAGATGGAGCAGTGATCGAGTTTGCGCAAGACCGCCTTGGCGCGCCCGCGCAGACTGTGATAAAGCGTCGAGCTTCCGTAGAGCATGAGCAGCGCCGTGGCGTAGACGGCGCAGCCGACGATTTTCCAGGGATCTCCCGTGCGGGCGGCAACAACGATCAGCACCACCGCGCCAAAGGCCGCGAGCACGGCGCCGACGAGATGGGTGATACTGTTTAGGCGTTCTCCGTAGTACATGGCTCAGCCAGTGTAGCGGAGACCGCGGGAAGCGGGGGAGCGCCTGTCCGCTCCCCCTGGCGAGATGAAGCCTTAGCCGTGGATGCCGTGGTATTTCGCCAGCAATTCGTCCTTGCTTTCGCGAAAATCCGGATGATCGACAATGCAGTCTGCAGGACAAACCAGCATGCATTGCGGCTCGTCTTCGGCGCCGACGCACTCGGTGCACAGCAGCGGATCAATCACGTAAGGATTGCCCTCGGTGATCGCTTTGTTGGGACAGGCCGGGATGCACGCCTCGCATGCGGTGCAGTCGTCGTTGATTAGCAAAGCCATATGAATCTCCTTCGTTTTACGCAATGCGCGCGATGCCGGCTAAGGCGTCCCGCAGTCAAAAACTGGTTCAGGCTGCGGCACGCTGCTGCAGTTCGCGCAGCTTGCCATGTCTGAACGCGCCCCACAAGGCCGCGCCGATCGCGCCGGCGCAGATCGAATCCGGATGGTTGACCACGGTCAGCCCGGAAATCTTCTCGTTGACCAGTTCTTCCTGCACCGCCAGCAGCAGGCCCTCATCCAGTGCGAGACCGCCGGTGAGCAACACGGTGTCTTTCATGATGCCGGTCACTTTGAGCAATTTTACCAGGCGCGATGCCATGGAAACATGAATGCCCTTGAGGATATCGGGCGTGGGAATGCCGCGGGACACCATGTTGATCACATCGGTCTCGGCGAGCACGGCGCAGATCGAACTGATTTTCTCCGGCGTCTGCGCCGATTTGGACAGCGGCCCGATTTCCTCGACCGCGACGCCGAGGTAGCGCGCGATATTCTCCAGGAACTGGCCCGAGCCCGAGGCGCATTGGCTGGTCATCTTGTAGGCGAGTACCTTGCCGCGCTCATCCACATAGATGGCGCGGCCGTTGAGCGCCCCGATGTCGACCACGCCGCGTGCCGCCGGGTTGAGAAAAATCGCGCCGCGGGCGTGCGTGGTCATTGAGTAGAAATGTCCGGTGGCGAACTTCACGTTTTCGCCCTCGCCGGTGGTGGCTACGTAATCGACATCGGCGGGTTTGAGACGCGCCTCCTCGAGCACCTCGTCGTAGCCGTCCTTCGCCAGTTGCATATTGTCGCGCTTGCGGATGCGTTCCACCCGCTGCGCCAGCCACTCGCTGTTGCTGCCCTCGGTTCTGAATAGCGCCGTCTTGACGACGCCCGAGCCGATGTCGATACCGACGCTGATGGTCATATTGCCCTCTCCGCTGTGTTCATGTTCACGCCCTCGCTTCTGCGGTCTTGCCTTCTTCGACCACCGCACGCCAGGCGAACGTCGCGCCGCCGAGCGCACCGGTATAGATCGAGTCCGGATCGATGTTGAGTTTGATTTCGCCGTAATTCTCGCGCACCAGCTCGTTCAACGACTTCACCGCCGCTTCGTTCTTGGCCACGCCGCCGGTGAAAGTGAATTCGTCGCGTACGCCACCCGAGCGCGCCAGGATCGACATCGCGCGCAGGATGATGGCGCGGTGCAGGCCGAGCATGATGTCTTCGCGTTTTTCGCCGAGCGACAGGCGGTCGCGCAGCTCGGCGCCGGCGAATACGGTGCAGGTCGAATTGATGCGTACGTTCTTGGTCGCTTTCATCGCCAGCGGCCCGAGTTCATGCAATCCCATGTTCATTTCGTCGGCGATATAGCCGAGATAGCGGCCGCAGCCGGCGGCGCAGCGGTCGTTCATCTGGAAACTCTCGACGATGCCGTGCTTGTCCACCTGGATCGCCTTGGTATCCTGGCCGCCGATGTCGAGCACGGTGGCGGTGTGCGGATACATCACGTGCGCGCCCAGGCCGTGGCACAGGATTTCGGAGCGGATGTGCTCTTTCGAAAACGGCAGGCGCGCACGGCCGTAGCCGGTGCCGATCACATAGCTTTCCTCGAGCGCGGTGTCGAGCACGCTCTTGATCGGGGCGCGAATGGCCTCGGCGTGCTTCGCGGTGTCGTGCATGCCCTTGAACGTGCGCTCCAGCGCGCGCATCAGATTGGTGGTCATGGCGTCGGCGTAGACGCGGTTCTCGACCTCGATGATCGAGCGGTCGAATACGTTGAGCACCATGTCGTAGCGTATGCCCATTTCCTTGGACACGCTCTCGCCGATGGCGAGGTAGCGGCTGCCGGCGATGTCACGGAAAAAATCCGACTTGCGCTTCGCGCCCGGGGCGAACAGTTCCGGCGCTTCCAGCTGCAGGCGCTTGAATATTTCGGTGAGCGCTTCGGCTACCGCCCCGGCGTGCTCGCCGAAGCGCGGCCCTTCCGCATTGCGCCGGCAGGTCGACTCGAGGTCGGCAAGCTGCTCCAGGAACTGCTCCAGGCGGAAGTCGCGCTCCAGGTGTCCGAGGAAGTCGTCGAGCTTGCCGTCGAGCGCATGCGCGCGCGTGAGCGCGTTGCGGAACAGGTGAAAGCGCGCATTGACCAGCGCCTCCTGCTTGGCGATGGCCGCCGCGGTATCGTAGTTGGAGCGCGAGTTGGTGATGCCGCGTCCGAGTACGTTGCGGTCCTCGTCGATCACCACCGCCTTGGTGGTGGTCGAGCCGAGGTCAATCCCGATGAAGCAGCGCATGATGGTTTCCTCGCCCTTATTAGTGAACCGCGCCGGCGGCGGCCGTGCGTTTTTGCTTGATCATCTGGAAATAGCTCTCCAGCCGGTTCTTGATGTTGGCCGCGGAAAAATAGCGCGGATCCACCAGGTCGGACTCGATGAATGCGGCCGGCTTGCCGGTGCGCTTTTCCACTTCACGCAGGATCAGCAGCTGTCCGGCGGAGAAACTGTTGCAGCTCTTGATCGAATTGATCAACAGGCCATCGGCCTGGTACTCGTCGATGTACTTGCAGATCATGTCGATGCGCTGCGGCAGGTTGAGGTTGGTGTAGCAGCCGAGGCAGTACTCGGCCAGCGACTCGATCGGGTGGTCCGGATCATGGCGGAAGCCGAAATCGTACACGCCGCCGACCTTGGCGTAGGTGGAGGCGACCACCACGGCGCCTTCGTCGGAAAACATCTTCCAGAATTCGCGGAAGCTGGTCCAGTTGGGCGGACCTTCCACCACCAGGCGGTATTTCTCCTCGGCGATTTCGCCCTCCGGTGTGATCGGCCCTTTGCCCTCGCGCACGCGCTGTTCGATCTCTTGCCGCAGTACACGGTAGAAATCCGTCGCCTCGGTGGTGCCGCGGAACGCGGTGAATATCGGCCCGATGTAATAGACGGCGCCGAAATAGCCGTCGATGGGCGAGGGGCGCTTCTTCGCCGATTGCAGCACCTGTACCAGGTCTGTCTCCGCCTTGGCAGATTCCTTCATGTACTGGCGCAAGCGGTCGATGTCGAACTTGACACCGGAGACGCGCTCCAGCGACGGAATCACGTTCTCCTTGATCTGTTTGACGACGTAGTCGCGCATGTTTTGCGAAATTTTGCCGTCGCCCTGGTAGGGTACGTGCAGCATGGTGGTCTCGCAATTGTATTTCTGCCGTATCAGCTCGAACCACTTCATGAAAGTGAAGCAGCCGGTGTAGGAGAGCAGCAGCAGATCAGGTCGCGGCATCGGGTCGCCCGTCGGTCCGACCTCGCCGCCCAGCATCATGCCCAGATCGGCCTTGACGTAGGTGCACACGTCCTCCGAGTGCCCGTCGCGCTCGGCGTCCATGATCATCTTGCCCGACTTCTTGCGCATGCCGTTCTGCAGCGCGTTGGTCTCCGGCAGGCTGCGCGCCATATCGAAGCACATCACCAGCTCGTTCAGGTTGCCCGGAACGAAAGTGGCCGCAACCTTCTTGCCGTTCTTGTGTGCGGTGGCAAGATCGAGGTAATTGCGATTGATCATCTCTTTTTGCAACAGCATCGCGTCCTCTTTCTGCGCTACCGGAACCGGCTTTTTCGAGGTTTGCGGGGGCGTCATCTGGATCGGTGTGCTCATGCTGCGCTCCAAAGTTTGATTGAATCGGCAAAGGTGCCGGCTTGTTCGCGTATCGGCGCCATCTGGCCGGTGTTTTCGGCGTACTTGAACGCGGTGTAGGGAATCTTGTGCGCGTTCAGCACCGACTGCAGCAGCGGCCGTTCGAGCAGTGCCGGGTCGCAGAACGAGGGCGCCGCGAAAATCACGCCTTCGCCCGCATTCAGCTTGGTCGAGTCGATCAGGTACTTGCCCTTGTCT
>QYQC01000011.1 GCA_007280315.1 Betaproteobacteria bacterium
CGGGCGCAACCGCCGGCGCGGGCAGTTTGAAAAAATCCGGCAGCGGCAGGTCCGTCGCCGGATCGATGTAGTCGGTATAGTTGGCGTGGATGATGCGCGCGAGGCCCTGCGGTTTCAGCAGCGGCGCGATGCGCGGCAGCAGTTCCTGGCCGCAGATCGCCAGCGTCGCCCCGGCATCGGCGACGTAGTGCTCCAGTTCACCGGTGAGGTTCATCGGGTTGACCGGAACCACCGTCGCGTCGGCGCGCAAAATGGCGTAATAGGCGATGACGAACTGGGCGCTGTTCTGCATATAGAGCAGGACCCGGTCGCCGCGGCGCACGCCGCAGTCCTGCTGCAGGTAACCGGCGAGCGCATCGGCCTCGGCCTTGAGTTCGGCGTAGGAAAGTTTCCCGCCGTAGTAGAAAATGGCGGTCTTGCGCGCGTAGCGCGCCGCCGCGACTTCGAGATTGAAGTAAAGGCTGGTCGCGGGCAACGCGAACTCTTTGGGCACGCCCTTGGGCCAGTGCTTGTAGTGCCGGTCCTGCATGCTGCTCCTTCGTGGCTGTCGCTGCGCTTGGCGCGACCGCTATTTTCCAGGACGGGCTAGCCGTACTGCCGTGTCACCCATTCCGCCACGCAAGCCGGTTTGTGCGCACCCTCGCGTTCCACGGTCACGCCCCAGGTAAGCTGTTTTCCGCCCTTGATTTCTTCATACTTGGCGAGCACGAAACGACCGCGGATGCGCGCACCGGCGGGCACCGCGTCGGTGAAGCGAACCCGGTTCAGGCCGTAGTTGACTCCCATCTTTCGGTTGCTCACGTCGAACGTGCTCTCCAGAAGATGCGACAACAACGACAGCGTGAGAAAACCGTGCGCAATGGTGCCACCGTAGGGCGATTCGCGCTTCGCGCGCTCAGGATCGATGTGTATCCACTGCGGATCGACAATGGCGCTGGCGAACTGGTCGATGCGCTCCTGGCCGACTTCGAACCAGGGAGAAACGCCGACTTCCTCGCCGACCTTCAGATGCAACTGCGTGATGTCATTCATAGACGGGCATTCTGCCATGAAACGCCGGAGGCAACGTCGCCGCGATTGCGCCGCGGAGCAATCGGCAGCAGAATGCGCTCGACCCCTGCACTTTGAAGACACCGGCATGCGCGGCACCGCCAAATTGTTCCTGCTGATCGGCAGCATCGCCGCTTTGCTCGCGGTCGTGATCGGGGCATTCGGTGCGCACGGACTCAAGTCGCACATCGCCCCGGACCTGATGTCCGTGTACAAGACCGGCGTCGAATACCACTTCTATCACGCACTGGGCTTGATCCTGGTCGGGCTCGCCGCGTTCCACCTGCCCGATTCCGCCGCGCTGCGCGGCGCGGGCTGGGCCATGCTCGCGGGCATCGTGCTGTTCTCGGGCAGCCTCTACCTGCTGGCGCTCACCGGCCTGGGCTGGCTGGGCGCGATCACGCCCGCGGGAGGCGCTGCGTTTATCGCAGCCTGGGCGATGTTCGCGGTCGCCGTCATCAAGGGCTAGCCGCGCTCGCGCAGACACCGATACGATCGAATCTGGTACCTCAGCGCGCTTGCAACAGGCTGACGATGCTGCTGTGACCGCGCCGCCGCGCGATATCCAGGGCGGTATCTCCGCCAAGATTGCGCAAATCCCGGTTGGCGCCCCGGTCCAGCAGCAGCCATACGGTGGTTTCGTGTCCGGCGTCCGCCGCGCCGTGCAGTGCGCTGTTACCCTTTGCATCCACTGCATTGATGTCGGCCCCGCGCTCGAGCAGCAGCTGCGCCGCGCGGCTCATGCCCGCCAGCGCGGCCCAGAACAGCGGCGGCTCGCTGTCGTAGTTCGTACGCTTCACCTCGACGCCACGCTTGAGCAGCGACGAAAGCAATGCCGCATCGCCGTTTGCTGCCGCCGCGTGCAGCACGGTCTCGCCGTTGTGGGTGGGAATGCGCACATCCGCGCCTTTGCCGAGGAGAAAATCCACGAGCGCGGCATGACCTTCCTGTGCCGCCAGGTAGAGCGGCGTTTCGCCGGCGGCGTTGCGCGTGTTCACCCCGGCCCCGGCGACCAGCAGTTGCTCCGTCTCGGCGAGGTCGCCCGCCGTAACCGCGTCGAACAGCCGCGTGCTCTGCGCCCAGGCGGTAGATGCAAACAGCAATATCAGACTTAGTACCAGCTTCGGCATCAAGGAGACCGGTTCGCCTGGAGGCCGACTGTGAACGCCGCTCTCAAACGCCCTTCTTGTTCGCCGCCCGGTGAATCGCAGCGCGGATACGCGGGTAGGTGCCGCAGCGGCAGATGTTGCCGCTCATGGCCGCGTCGATGTCCGCATCCGAAGGCTTCGGATTTTTCTTCAGCAGGGCGGCGGCGCTCATCAGCTGTCCGCTCTGGCAGTAGCCGCATTGCACCACGTCGAGCGCAATCCAGGCCGCATTGAGTGCAGCGGCCTCGCTACCCTGCAGGCCCTCGATGGTCGTGATTTTGCGCGCGCCCACGTCCGCGATCGGCGTGACGCAGGAGCGCACCGGTTCGCCGTCCAGATGGACGGTGCACGCGCCGCACAGCGCCACGCCGCAGTCGAACTTGGTGCCGTTCAGGTGCAGTTCGCCGCGCAGCACCCACAGCAGGGGCGTGTCCGGCTCGGCCCGCACCTCCACCAATTTGCCGTTGATGTTGAGAGTTTGCATTGAAATCTCCGGATACTCGATCAGGCCAGCTTCAGCGGCAGCGCGCGCAGGCGCTGGCCGGTGAGGGCAAAAAGGGCGTTCGCCACGGCCGGCGCGATCGGCGGCGTCCCCGGCTCGCCCACGCCTTCCGGGTGTTCCGTGCTTGGAACGATATCGGTCTCGATCACCGGGCATGCGTCCATGCGCAGCACCTGGAAATCGTGATAATTGCTTTGCTGCACCTGACCCTTGACGATGTCGATTGCTTGATAGAGCGCAGCCGACAGACCGAACACGATGCCGCTTTCCATCTGCTGCCGGATGAGGTTGGGATTGACCGGAAAGCCGCAGTCGATGACGCACACCACGCGATGCACGCGAATGCTCTTGTCCGCTGACAGCGAAACCTCCGCAACCTGCGCCACCACCGAACCGAAGGACTGATGCAGCGCGATGCCACGCACGCGCTTCGCCCCGTCGGCCGCGGGCGCCAACGGCTGGCCCCAACCGGACAATTCGGCGGCGCGCTTCAACACGCGCAGATGGCGCGGGTGCCGGGCGAGCAGCGCGGCGCGAAATGCGACCGGGTCTTTCCCGGCAGCGTGCGCCACCTCGTCGATGAAGCTCTCTTTGAAGAACGCCTGGTGCGAGTGGCCCACCGAACGCCAGAAACCCACCGGTACTGGAAAATCGAAAATTTCGTGGCCGATGCGCGCATTTGCCCATTCGTAGGGCTGGTCGAACGCGCCCTCGGACGCGGTCTTGTCCGGACCTGCGCCAGGCAAACCGAAAGAGCGCGTCAGCACCTGCGGCACGATGGCCTGGCCGGCGGAGCTGTTATGCCATGCGGTCAGATTGCCGGCCGCATCCAATCCGGCCTTGAAGCGCGACACGCAGGCCGGACGATAGTAGTCGTGCGCCAGGTCCTGCTCGCGCGACCAGATCGTTTTCACCGGCGCGCCGCCCGCCTCGCGCGCAATCGCGGCCGCCTGCGAAACGATGTCCACCTCCAGCCGCCGGCCGAAACCGCCGCCAAGCAGCTGCACCCGCACATCGACCTTCTGCGCTTCGATACCCAGTACTTTTGCCGCTGCGCTGCGCGCGATGCCGGGCACCTGCGTCGACGCCCACACCGTGGCCGCGCCGTCCTTGAACTGCACCGTGCAGTTCATCGGTTCCATCGCCGCATGCGCCAGATAGGGCGCGCGATATTCGGCGGTAACGGTCTTTGCCGCGGACTTCAGCGCCGCGTCCACATCGCCGTGGCTGTAGTAGGCAAAGCCGGATTCCCGGTCGAGCGTCTGCGCGAGGCGCCGGTACACGTCCTCGCTCGAAACACCGGCGCTCGCTCCGTGATCCCATTCAACGCTTACTTCCTTGAGCGCGCGCATGGCGTGGAACGGCGTATCGGCGATCACAGCAACACCACCGCTGCCGCCGTTGTAGGCATCGACAGCGATTACTTTCTTCACGCCGGGCAGTTTGACTGCGGCCGCGCCGTCGAAGCGGGCGAGCCTGCCGCCCAGCGTCGGGCACATGCCCACGCTCGCATAGAGCAGACCCGGCGGCAGCACGTCGATGCCGAATACCGCGGTACCGTCGAGTTTGGATGCAGCTTCGATACGGGGCAGCGGCCGACCCAGGATTTTGAATCCAGCCGGATCCTTTAGCTGAACGCTTTCAGGCAGCGCCTGCGTGCCGGCGAATGCCACCAGCTCGCCGAAACTTGCACTCTTGCCCGAGGCGTGGGCTACCCTGCCCGCCTCGGCGCGGCACTCCGCCTTTGGCAGCTTCCACTGTTCTGCAGCGGCGCCGATCAGCATCGCCCGCGCCGAAGCGCCGGCCTCGCGCATCGGCAGCCACAGATCCTTGGTGCCGGAGGAGCCGCCGGTCGCCATCACACCGATCTCGCGCATGGTCTTTTCGGTGAGCCAGCCGGCGACGCGCTTGATCGTACCGTCATCGTCCGGGTGGAACGGCAGGCCGTCTACCAACATGGCGAGGTTGTTGTAAATCTTGTCGATGGGAGACTGCTCGATGCGCACCTGCGCCCAGTCGGCGTCGAGTTCCTCCGCCAGCAGCATGGCAAGGCCGGTGTAAATGCCCTGGCCCATCTCCGACTTGCTCATCACCACCGTGACCGTGTTGTCGGCGGCGATCTTGACCCAGCCGTTCAGCGCCACCTGCCCCGCGCGCACCGCGAGCGGCTGCGCCGTGGTCAGCCGCTGGCGCGGCGGCAGCAGCGACCAGCCCACCACAAGTGCGCCGGCGGCGCCGGCGGATCCGAGCAGGAAAGTTCTGCGTTTCACGATTAAATTACTCCGAACCGGTAATGTGAAGCGGACTACGGCGCCTATTCTAAAGCCGGCAGGACAAGGGCGCAGAGTCTGGCCGGTGCTGGGACCGGCCTACATCTGCTCCCAGTATTCGGACGGATCGACCAGGCAGTCGATCACCGTGAACCGACGGCTTGCCACCGCTTCGCGCAGCGCCAGTTCGAACGCAGCGATAGTCGCCACGCGCACGCCCTTGGCACCGAAACCCCCGGCAATGATGTCGAAGCGCGGCGAAACGAAGTCTGTCGACGAATAGGCGACGTTGCCACCCGCCTTTGGCGCCAGGTTCATTTTCGATTGTTTCAGTTTGATCAGCGACAGGCTGGCGTCGTTCAGCACTACCACCACGATCGGCAGCCCGCGCTCGGCGGCGACGGCGAGTTCGCCCTGGGTCATGAGCATGCAACCGTCGCCCAGCATCGCCACCACCGGCTTGGCAGGGTGCACCAGCTGGGCGCCGATCGCCGCCGGCACCGCATAACCCATGCAGCCCAGGCCGTTGGATTGCAGCAACTGCCCCGGCGTGCGGCAGCGGATGACGTGATTGGCGAGGATGCGATGCGCGCCTACGTCCACGGTCATGATCCAGTCCGCCGTGGCTTGTGCGCTCACTGCGGCAAACAGCGCCGCCGGGCTGATGCCTTCGGCCGGCGTGCGCGCACGCACGATGTGCGCCACCGCATCCTTGAGTTGCCGCAGGCGCACGCTGCCCCAGGTTGCGACCTTGTCCTCTCTGACAGCGGGTGTCAGCTGCAGCAACATGCCCGGCAGGTGACCGTAGGCGCGCTCACCTTCCGGGAAAATGCGGTGATTGAGCGGACCCCAGTCGAGCGACACCACCGCCTGCGCCTCGGGCCAGGCGTCGAGCCAGGCGTCGCGCAGCTCGATCGGATCGAAACTCACCAGCAGAATCAGATCGGCTTCGGCCACCAGTTTCATGTTCTCGGCATCGACCACCGGCGACAGACCGACGCTGCCTAGACACAGCGGATGCTGTTCGTCGATCACGCCCTTCGCCTTGTAGCTGCAGAAAAAAGGCAGCTGCCAGGCGTCGACGAACGCCTGCAGCGCCGCCGGCACCTGGCCAAGCAGCGCGCCGCGACCGGCGAGCAGCAGAGGCTTCTTCGCCTGCGACAGCATTCTGCCCAGACGCCCGGCCTCGGACGGGGCAAGTACCGTCGCGGCAATATGCACCGGCCGGTAGTCATCCTCCGGGCTCGCTTCGGCGCGATTGTGATCGGCGGGCACGTTTAGCAGAACCGGGCCGGCGGGATAGGCAAGCGCGATGTCCAGCGCCTTCGCCACCTGCTGCGCCGCGCGTTTGGGATTCAGTTGCTCCGCATATTTTGTCACCGGACGCGCCAGCGCGACGTGGTCGAACACCTGGTGGTTGTAGATGCCCATGTTGGCGCTGGCCATCTCGCCCGAGAGCACCAGCACCGCGGAGCGCTCCTGCATCGCCCCCGCGATGCCGGACATGGCGTTGGAAATGCCCGGCCCCAACGCCGGAATCAACGCCACCGGCGCGCCGGTCAACTGATAGACAGCGTCGGCCATGAACGCACAGGATGGCTCGGATTTTCCCAGTATGAACTCGATGCCCTGCGCCTCGCAGGCGCGCACGGTCTCGAGCACGTCGTTGCCGGGAATGCCGAAAGCGAAGTGCGCGCCGTATTTTTTCAGCGTCCCGGCGATGGCGTCGGCGACTTTGCCTGCATCTTGTCGATCTGATTTTTCGTGCATGGATTCAACCACCGGTTTTTGGGGTCTACAGCTTACACGCCGGCGCGCACGGCGAGAAGCCGCGCGGCTTTCGCGCGCATGCACGCTACAGCGTGAGTGCCAACTTCGCCGCAGCGCGGCGCAGCGCAGGCACATGCGTGCGCGCCTTGGCCAGGCTCATGCGCGAGGTCGGCGCATGCACTGCCACGGTGGCGAGAAGGCGCCCGCTCGCGTCCAGCACCGGCACCGCAACGGCGGTCAATCCGGCGAGAAATTCCTCGTTGTCTGTGCCGATTTTTTCGGCGCGTATGCGCTCCAGTTCGCGCTGCAGGCTGTCGCCATCAGTAATGGTGTTGCGCGTGAGCCGCGCCAGCGGCGCAGCCACGAGCAGGCGCCGGCGGCGCGCCGGCGGCATCAGCGCCAGGAACAGTTTGCCGCTGGCGGTGCAATGCAGCGGCACATGCGAGCCCGGCGCCAGCATCAGTCGCAGCGGCCAGCGCGCCTCGACCCGGTCCAGGTATACGACCTCATCGCCGTCCTGCATGGTGAAGTTGCAGGTCTCGCCGACCTCGTCCACCAGTCCGCGCAGGATGGCGTGGCGCTCTGCGCGATGCGCCGGGTTCTGTAGTGCCGCGAGCGCCATCGCCGCCAGGCGCGGTCCGGCGCTGTAGCGCCTGCCATCGGGCTCGCGCGCGAGCAGGTGCTCGGATTCGAGGAGCAGCAGCAGCCGGTGCACCGTGGATTTGGGAAATCCCGTTGCTTCGACCAGGTCGGCCAGCGCCAGCGGCTCGGCGCTGGCGGCCACGCGCTCGAGCACGGAAAAGGCGCGCGCGGTGGTGGAACCGCTGGCGCTTACTGCCACGCGCCGCTCCCGCGAAGACGGGCCGGACCAGCGCTTGGTTTCGGGACGCCCCAAGTGAGCCGCAGCGTGTTCAACCACGCAACAAGTTCGGCAGCCATAGCGCAATCTGCGGGAATATCAGGATCAGCAGCAGTCCGATGATCTGCAGCACCATGAACTGCATCATGCCGTAGTAAATGTCCTTCAGATCCCAGTCCGGCACCACGCCCTTGAGAAAATAGGCCGACAGCGCCACCGGCGGCGACAGCCACGCCGTCTGCAGGCATACCGCCACCAGAGTGCAGAACCAAACCAGGTCGATGCCGAGTTTGTTCACCAGCGGCAGCATGATCGGCACCACGATCAGCACGATCGGCACCCACTCCAGCGGCCAGCCGAGCACGAAGATGATCGCCAGAATCAGAAGCAGCATGACGGTGGGAGAAAAATTGAGCGTCAGCAATCCTTCCGCGATGAGGGTGGCGCTGCCCAGACGCGAGAACACCGCGCCGAAATAATTCGATGCCGCCACCAGCAGCAGGATCATGCACGACACCTCCAGCGTCGACATGACCGCGATTTTCATTTTCTTCCAAGTCAGGCGGCGGTAGATCAGGGTGAGTCCGAAAACGGCGAACGAGCCGACCGCGCCGGCATCGGTCGGCGTGGCAATGCCGGCGAGGATGACGCCGAGCGTGGCCAGGATCACCACCACCACCGGAATGATGCCGAACGTGACCTCCTTCACGACATAGGCGAACGGCCGGCGGTCTTCCATCGGCAGCGCCGGACCCAGCGCCGGATTGAGATAGCTGCGAATCAGGGTATAGAGAATGTACAGGCCCGAGAGCAGCAGGCCGGGCATGATCGCGGCGGCGAACAGGTCCGTCGTCGGCACGCCCACCACCGGCCCCATGACGATCAGCATCACCGACGGCGGGATGAGGATGCCGAGGGTGCCGCCTGCGGCGATGGTTCCCGCGGACATGCGCACATCGTAGCCGCTGCGCTTCATCGCCGGCGCCGCCATCACGCCGAGCAGGGTCACGGAAGAGCCGACGATGCCGGTGGCCGCGGCAAAAATCGTGGCGGTGATGAGCACGGCGAGATAAAGCGAGCCGTTCAGCGACGCGAGCATCAGCTGCACCCCGCGAAACAGCCGTTCCATCAGCCCCGATTGCTCCAGCAGATAGCCCATGAACAGAAAGAACGGCACCGAGGCGAGCGTAGGATCGCGCATCACCGAAAAGAACTGCAGCGTCATCAGATGCAGCGCGAGATCGCCGAGCGCGAGATAGCCGATGCCCAGCGCCACTGCGATCAAGGTGAAGGCGATCGGGAATCCGATGAAAATCGCGCCGAACAGAACGACCAGGGACAGCAATCCTACGTATTCCGGCTTCAAATCCATTCCCCTTTCATCGCCGCCCACAGGCTTTTCATGAATTCAGACAGCCCCTGCAGCAACAACAGCAGCGTCGCCAGTGGAAGCGTAAATTTGAACGGATAGACGATCGGCATCCACGGGCTGGTGACGATGCGCTCGCCCTGCCCGTAGGACTTGAGAAAGAAGTCCCAGCCCACCACCAGAAACAGGATCAGAGGCGGAAAGAACAGCAGCAGGTAGCACACCACGTCCACCCGGCCCTGCGTCCGCGGCGACCAGCCGCTGTAGTAGGAGTCGGTGCGGATGTGGCCTTTTCGCTGCAGCGTGTAGGCCGAGCCGATCATGAAAAAGCTGCCGTAGAGCATGAACGTCATGTCGTAAGCCCATTCCGTCGGCGCATTGAACACATAGCGCGCCACGACCTCGTATACCAGCGACAGCACCATCGGGATAATCAGCCAGGCGATGATGCGTCCGGACCAGATGCTGATCGCGTCCAGCGTCTTGATGGCTTTGAGCATTGCACTCGGCGGGCTCTGCATGGGAGCTCCTTCAACTGTGAACTGCAAAAAAGGGGCGCGGAACAACCGCGCCCCCGTGCCGCATTAGCGCCAGCTGCGAATTATTTTTTCTGCAGCGCCGCGTTGCCGAGATTGGAATACAGGTCCAGGATCTTGGTCCAGTACGGCACCACATCGACGGCGAAGTGGCGCTGCGAATCGAGCACCTCCTTGAAGAACGCATCCTTCGCGGAATAGCGGTCCAGCACCACGTTGGTGGCGCGCACGAACTCGGGGAAGAAGTCCTTGGGCGTGTCGTGAATCTGGACCTTGAATTCGTTCTTCAGCCTGACGATGGCCTTGGCATTGCGGTACACGTTGTAGGTGTAGGTTTCGGTCATCGATGCGGTCGCGGCGGTGCGCACGATCTCCTGCAGATCGGGCGACAGCTTGTTCCAGAACGACTTGTTGATCAGCACCTCGCCGATGTCGGTCGACTGGTGCAGTCCCTGCAGGTAGTAATGCTTCCACACCGTCTGCAGGCCGAGGTTGAGGTCATCCGCGGGGCCGATCCACTCGGCCGCATCGATCACGCCGCGCTGCGCAGCCGGCACGATTTCACCGCCGGGCAAGGCGACGGCCGAAACGCCCATTTCCTTGAAAATCTCGCCGGTAATTCCCGGGGGCGAGCGGTATTTCATCTTCTTGAAATCGGCGGTGCTGTTGATCGGGTTCTTGAACCATCCCAGCGGGTCAGGACCCATCGGCGACACCATCAGCGCCACCACGTTCACCTTGAGCACGTCGGTGTAAAGTTTTTGCAACAAGGCGTTGCCGCCGCCTTCGTACAGCCAGGCCACATGCGACAGTTGATCGAGGCCGACGCCGGCGCCCGCCATCGGGTTGGAAAACAGGCCCGCGGCCGGATGTTTGCCCGACCAGTAGTGGGTCCATGCATAGCCGCCCTCGACGATGCCCTTGTCCACGGCGTCGAGAATTTCAAACGCAGGCACGACCGCGCCATCGGGAAGGATTTCGACTTTCAGACGGCCGGCCGACATCTTGTCGATGTGGTCGCCGAATTTTTTCATCAACTCGTAATAAATGCTCGCCGAAGGCACGGCGGTCTGGATGCGCATTTTCAATTGCTGCTGCGCCTGCACCGCCACGCTCCCCGCCAAAAGCGCCATGCCGGCGACACCCGATAATAGCCACCTATTCCATTGACGTTTCATCTCCCCTCCTGTTGTATGTGCTGAGAACCAGACGTACCAAAAACCCGCTCGGCAGGTACGCATGCATTGCCCCCGATACCCCGAAGGCGAGGTAATGCTAGACAGGGCGCGGCAAATTTGCAATACTTTTTTGGCGGTTTCGGGACGTAAAGTTTCATTTTCTTGAAATTCAAACTTTTCGTCCAGACCCCCGGCTTGAGCATGAAACCGTCCGCCCTGCCAACACAGGGCCGAGAACGACTACAGGAACGAAAGCATGGAGCAGAACACAGTCGACTACATCGTCGTCGGAGCCGGATCGGCGGGCTGCGTGCTCGCCAATCGGTTGTCGGAGAGCGGACGGCATTCGGTGTTGCTGCTCGAAGCCGGCCCGCGCGACAACAATATCTGGATCCATATCCCGATCGGCTACGGCAAGACCATGTGGGACCCGCGCTACAACTGGCGCGACTACACCGAACCCGACCCCGGCATGAACCAGCGCAAAGTGTACTGGCCCAACGGTCGCGGCCTGGGGGGGTCGTCTTCCATCAACGGCCTGATCTGCATGCGCGGCCAGCACTAGGACTACGAGCGCTGGGCGGCACTCGGCAACAGGGGCTGGGGCTGGGCCGACGTACTGCCCTGGTTCATCAAGTCCGAACACAACACCCGCGGCGCGAGCGCCTATCACGGCGCGGACGGGCCGCTGTGGTGCTCCGACATCGAAGAAAAGCATGAATTGATGGAAGCCATCATCCGCGGCGCTGGCGACTTGGGAATTCCGCGCAACGACGATTTCAACGGCGCCGCGCAGGAAGGCGTCGGCTACTACCAGCTTTCCACGCGCCACGGCTGGCGCTGCTCCACTGCGACCGCTTATCTGAAACCAGCGCGCAGGCGCCCCAACCTGCGTGTCGAGACCGATGCGCATGCCGGCGTCGTCGTGTTCGACGGCGTGCGCGCCGTGGGCATCCGCTATGAGCAGCACGGCCGGACGCACGAAGTACGCGCAGCGAAGGAGGTGATCCTCGCCGCGGGCGCACTGCGCAGCCCGCAGTTGCTGCAGCTCTCCGGCGTCGGCCCGGCCGAACTCCTGCACACCCACGGCATTCCGCTGGTGAAGGCGCTGCCCGGGGTGGGCGCGAATCTGCAGGACCACCTGCAACTGCGCCTGATCTACAAATGCACCAAGCCCATCACCACCAACGACCAGCTGGCGA
The DNA here is from genome assembly GCA_007280315.1 of Betaproteobacteria bacterium. GTDB lineage: Bacteria > Pseudomonadota > Gammaproteobacteria > Burkholderiales > SG8-39 > 2-12-FULL-64-23. The sequence goes on from QYQC01000011.1 coordinate 11,885, forward strand.
GCCTCTGGGGCAAGATGAAAATCGGGCTCAAATGGCTGTTGTTCCGGCAGGGTCCGCTCGCCATCGGCATCAAC
>QYQC01000114.1 GCA_007280315.1 Betaproteobacteria bacterium
ATGCCGATACGATCCGCCGCGATGCCGAGGTAACGGTGACCGGCAAGGGCGGCAAGACGCGCAGCGTGCCGGTGGGCACGAAGGCGCGCGCTGCGATCGAGGCCTGGCTGCATGTGCGCGCCCTGCTTGCCCGCGCCGAGGTGCCGGCGCTGTTCGTCGGCGCGCGCGGCGAGCGCATCGCCGCCGGCGTGGTGCGTGCGCGCCTCGGAGCATGGGCCAGGCGCGCTGGCGTGCCAGTCCACGTGCACCCGCACGTGCTGCGCCACTCGTTCGCGACGCATGTGCTGCAATCCTCGGGCGACCTGCGCGCGGTGCAGGAAATGCTCGGACATTCCAGCATTTCGACAACGCAGGTGTATACCCACCTCGATTTCCAGTACCTGGCGAAGGCCTACGACGCCGCGCACCCGCGGGCGAAGAAGAAATAGCGGGCATTCGTAGTGCGTCGTTGATCTCGACTGGTGCGAAGTGTTGATCCGAGACTTGTGGAATATACCTGTTAAAGTATAATTCAGCTATGCTCGATAACGAAAAGCCGCTCGAGTGGATAAGCAGTAGTCACAAAGACCTGATGACACTGCCTGCCGGCGTAAGGCGATTTTTCGGTTACGCACTTTCCCTTGCCCAAGCCGGCGATCAACACGATGCGGCGAAGGTGCTCAAGGGCTTTGGCAGCGCTGGAGTTCTTGAGGTTGTTGAATACGATGCCGGCGGCACCTATCGTGCCGTTTATACCGTGAAGTTCGAAGAAGCTGTATTTGTCCTTCATTGCTTCCAGAAGAAGAGCAAGAGTGGAATCGCAACTCCGAAAGAAGATATAGCCATTATCCGTGCCAGGCTGAGGGTGGCCGAGGTGCTTGCAAAGGAGCTACGAAATGAAAAAACGACTCATCGGCGGCACTGAAGTCCAACGTAGTTCGGGCAATGTCTTTGCTGATTTAGGCCTGCCGGATGCCGACAAACTCAAGATCAAGTCCGGTCTGGTGATTGAGATCAGGAGGGCCATGCGCCGGCTTGGGCTTACCCAGCAAGAGGCAGCAAAGCGCATGGGGATCACCCAACCGAAGGTGTCCGACATGATGCGTGGCGATTTCTCCAATCTGTCCGAGCGCAAACTGATGGATTGCCTGAATCGGCTCGGTTACGACATCGAAATCAAGGTAAAGCCGACCTCCGATCCCGTTGGACATTTGATGCTGGCAATCGTTTGACAGCTGACGGCGCCGTACCGGCCCGTGACGTGGCCAAACATTTATTCCCGCAACCGCTGCATAGCGAACGTTGGAGTACCAAGCCGCAGGCGTCTGCACCGCGGTCGAACTGAGGCTGTTGCGGATTTCGCACAACGATGATTCCTACCATCGCTATTCCTCGATGAGGCACGCGATGCGAGTATCAACCATCTCGATCCCTCTTGAGAGAACCCGGGGAGTGACACAAGCCGGATACGCGAAACAAAACCTGAATTGGCGGCATCCCGCGGACCGTTTTCGCCCGTCCACCCTTTTCGCTCCGAAAACGGCTTATCATGCCCGCCGATGAAACAATTGACCCTCAAGCCGGGACGCGAGAAATCGCTCGAGCGCCGCCATCCCTGGATCTTCTCCGGCGCGGTGGCGCGGGTGCAGGGCGATCCCGAAACGGGCGACACCGTGGCGGTGCGCTCGGGCGGCGGCGAATTTCTCGCCTGGGCCGCCTTCAGCCCGGTATCGCAGATCCGCGCGCGCGTGTGGAGCTGGCTCGAAGCGGAGCCAGTCGACGGCGCGTTGTTGCGCGCGCGCCTGCGCCAGGCGCTGGCAGCGCGTGCAGCGCTGCTCAGCGCCAAGGACAGCGACGCGCTGCGTCTGGTGCACGGCGAATCCGACGGTCTGCCCGGCGTCATTGTGGATCGCTATGGCGAGGTGGTGGTGCTGCAGCTCCTTTCGGCCGGGGCGGAGCGCTGGCGCAGCGAACTTGCGGATGCGTTGCGCGAACTGACCGGTTGCGCCTGCGTCTATGAGCGTTCCGATGCCGACGTGCGCGTGCTCGAAGGACTGACCGCGCGCAGCGGCGCCCTCCACGGCGCACTGCCCGCTGCCGGCGTGCAACTGCGCGAACACGGCCTGGTATACGGCGTGGACGTGGCTGGCGGGCACAAGACCGGTTTTTATCTCGATCAGCGCGACAACCGCAGGCGCATCGGCGAACTCAGCCAGGGGCGCGAGGTGCTGAATTGCTTTTGCTATACCGGCGGCTTTACGCTGAACGCGCTCGCCGGCGGTGCGGCGTCGGTGCTGTCGATCGACAGTTCGGCGGATGCCCTGGCGCAGGCAGAGGACAATCTGCGCCGCAACGGTCTGGATGCGGCCCCGGCCGAGTGGCAGGACGCCGATGTGTTCAAGCAGCTGCGCGTCTTGCGCGACCAGGGGCGCAGCTTCGATCTCATCGTGCTCGATCCGCCCAAGTTCGCGCCGACGGCGGCGTTCGCGGAAAAGGCCGCGCGCGGCTACAAGGACATCAACCTGCTCGCCCTCAAGCTGCTGCGTCCGGGCGGACTTCTGGCGAGCTTCTCCTGCTCCGGCGGCATTTCGGCCGAACTGTTCCAGAAAATTCTCGCCGGCGCGGCGCTCGACGCGGGTGTGGACGCCTCCATCGTCGGCCATTTCGCCGCAGCCGCCGACCATCCGGTGCTGCTGTCGTTCCCGGAAGGGGACTATCTCAAAGGGCTGCTGCTGCGGCGCGCCTAGGCGATAATCGCCAATTGCTTTACACGTTGAACCAGGGTTGCAGATGAAACCACAGGAAATGGTGCCGGTAACCATACTCACCGGCTTTTTGGGCAGCGGCAAGACCACGCTGCTCAACCGCATTCTCAAGGAACGGCACGGGCATAAGATCGCCGTCATTGAAAATGAGTTCGGCGAGGCCGGTATCGACAACGCGCTGCTGGTGCAGGACGCGGGCGAACAAATAATCGAAATGAACAACGGCTGCATTTGCTGCACCGTGCGCGGCGACCTGGTGCGCATTCTGGGCGAGCTGCAGGCGAAGCGCGAGAACAAGGAACTCGAATTCGAGCGCATTATCATCGAGACCACCGGCATGGCCGATCCCGGCCCGGTGGCGCAGACGTTCTTCATGGACGAAGACATCGGCAGTTACTACCTGCTCGATTCCATTGTCACCCTGGTCGACGCCAAGCACGCCGGCAAACAGCTGGATGATTTCCGCGAAGCGCAGGAGCAGGTGGGCTTCGCCGATCGCATCCTGCTGTCGAAAACCGATCTGGTCAGCGCCGACGAGAGCGAGCAGCTGAAGGCGCGCCTGGTCAAGATCAACCCGCGTGCGCCGATCAAGCCGGTGCATTTCGGCAGTACACCCCTGGTGGACATTCTGGACATCCGCGGCTTCAACCTGAATGCGATTCTGGAGATCGAGCCCGGATTCCTCGAGGAGGAGGAACACGAGCACGACGACGCAGTGCATTCCTTCGTGTTTCGCGCGGACGAACCGTTCGATGGCGTGAAGCTGGAGGAGTTTCTTTCCGGCATGATCCAGGTATACGGACCCGACCTGCTGCGCTACAAGGGCGTGTTATGGCTCTCCGAGAACGACAACCGGGTGGTGTTCCAGGGCGTGCACATGCTCATGGGCGGGGACGTGGGCAAGCCCTGGGGACCGGACGAGAAGCGCGCCAGCGTGATGGTGTTCATCGGCCGCAAGCTGCCCGAGGAACTGTTCGTCCAGGGCCTGAAGCAGTGTCTGCTTGGGCAGGCGCAGGCGCAGGCGCAGGCGGCGGCGCAGGACTAGAATAGCGCGATGGAGGTTCTCCTACATCGAGGTGCGCGCACGCTGAAATGCGTGTTGCTCGCGCTCATGGTGCTGTTCGCGCAGCAGGCGGTGCAGCTGCATGCGCTGGCGCATGCAGGCGACCAGCTGGCGCAACCACAAAAGGGCAAGCCGGCTTCGCACCCGATCGAACAGTGCATCGCGTTTCACGCTGTGGGCAGCGCGCTGACCTCAAACGCCGCGTCGCCGGAATTCGATTCCCAGCACACTGCGCGCGCGTCCTGGTCGCCTTGCGACGCGCCGAGCGCCTCCGTCTACCGTCTCCCCGCGCGCGCTCCGCCACAGGCCGTCCAGCTTTTGCAATCCTAGGCGACTCGCCTGGCTCTGGTCAGGCGGAAGTCCTTGCCCCATCGGGGGCGTATTGCGATAGGAAGACGGACATGATCAAGCAAACACTTCTGGCGGCTGCCGTTACCGCCGCTCTGGTAGCGCCGGGAACGGCATTGGCCGTAACGGAGGCCGAAATGGCGGAGTTGCGCCAACAAGTACAGCAGCTGAAGCGGGACTACGAGCAGCGCATCGAGGCGCTGGAAAAACGCCTGCAACAGGCCGAAAACACGACGCGTCAGACTGAAGACGTTGCCGTCCGCACGGCGGAGGTCGCTGCCAAAGCGGAGGCACGCTCGGCCCAGGCGGAATCTGCCGCGGTCCAGGCCAGCGCCCGCCCCGCGTCGGAATCAGCGTTCAATCCCGCGGTTTCCGTGATCCTGAACGGCAGGTACGGCAACCTTTCGCAGGATCCCGCGGGTTACCGGATCGCCGGCTTCGCTCCGACCGGAAGCGATATCTCGCCGGGGAAGCGCGGCTTCAGCCTGGGCGAGTCCGAAATCGCGTTCGCGGCGAATGTCGATCATTATTTCCGCGGGACTTTGATCGCCACGGTACAACCCGACGATACGATAGGCGTCGAGGAGGGCTATTTCCAGACGCTGGGCTTGTCTCACGGTCTGACCCTCAAGGCAGGCCGGTTCTATGCCAACATCGGCTACCAGAACGACATTCACGCGCACGCCTGGGATTTCACCGATACGTCGCTGGCGAGCAGGGCGTTTCTCGGCGGCCAGTTTGCCGACGATGGCTTGCAGCTGAAATGGCTGGCGCCGACCGACACATTTTTTGAGCTAGGTGCTGAAGCCGGCCGCGGGCGCAGTTTTCCAGGCAGCGACCGCGACAAGAACGGCGTCGGCTCGACCAACCTGTCTGCCCGCCTGGGCGGGGACGTCGGCAGCGGCGGCGCGTGGCTTGTAGGGCTGTCGAACTTGCGCACCACGGCGCGGAACCGCAGCTACAACGATTTGAATGCGCTCGGCACCCAGGTCGGAAACAGTTTTAGCGGCGCGAGCAATCTCTGGGTACTTAGCGGGATCCTGAAATGGGCACCCAAGGGCAACGACACCCAAACGAATTTCAAGTTGCAAGGCGAGTATTTCCGGCGCACCGAGAGCGGAAGTCTCGCATACGACACCGCAGCCATCACGCCCGCGGGCACCCAATCCGGCAGCCTGAATTCCGCGCAGTCCGGCTGGTACATGCAGGGCGTCTATCAGTTCATGCCCAGGTGGCGAGCCGGCTATCGTTACGACCGGCTGAATTCGGACAGCGTCAAGCTGGGGTTGGTGGAGGCCGGCACGCTGGCCGCCGCGGATTTCCCGATCTATTCGCGCTATAACCCGAAGCGCAATACGCTGATGCTCGACTTCAGCCCGAGCGAGTTCAGCCGCCTGCGCCTGCAGGTCGCGGATGAAAATTCGCAGCCCGGTGCGCGCGACAAGCAGGTGTTCCTGCAATACATCATGAGCTTGGGCGCGCACGGCGCGCATAACTTTTGACCGCTCGCGGATGAAGCTATCGCGGGCTGTTTTGAGGCGCGCGCCTCCGATGCGCCTAAGCTAAATTTCAAATATCGATGTGAGGTCATTGTATGAATGTTGCAATAAGAAGACTGTTCTGCTGCATGCTACCCGCAGTGCTGGCCCTGCTCGCGCAACCGGCGCTTGCCGCAGTCAAGGTGTTCGCCTGTGAACCCGAATGGGGCGCTCTGGCGCAGGAATTGGCCGGCGACAAAGCCTCTGTTTTCAGCGCCACGACTGCGCTGCAGGATGCGCACCACATTCAGGCCAAGCCCAGCCTGATCGCGCGCGTGCGCAACGCCGACCTGGTGGTGTGCACCGGTTCGGAATTGGAAATTGGCTGGCTGCCGCCGCTACTGCGGCAGTCGGGCAATGAGCGCATTCAGCCCGGCGCGCCCGGTTACATGGAGGCGTCGCAGTTCGTGACGCGGTTGGAGATTCCGAAATCGCTGGACCGATCCCTGGGTGACATCCACCCGGGCGGCAACCCGCATATCCAGCTCGATCCGCGCAATATCGCGAAAGTGGCGCAAGTACTGGGCGCGCGGCTGGCGCAGATCGATCCCGCGAACGCGGCGGTCTACGCCGCGCGCACCACCGATTTCCTCGCGCGCTGGGATGCCGCGATGCGCCGCTGGGACACCGAGGCGGCACCCCTGAAAGGGCTGACACTGGTCGTTTATCACAAGGACTCGGCCTATCTGAATGCCTGGCTGGGCATGCGCGAGATGGGCAGCCTGGAGCCCAAGCCGGGCGTGCCGCCGACCACGGCGCATCTCGCCGACCTGGTTGCGCGTATGCAGGCGGCGCCGGCGCGGGCAATCGTGTACATGGCCTACAACAGCCCGCAGGCGGCGGAATTTCTGTCCGAGCGCACAAAAATTCCCGCGGTCATGCTGCCCTTCACCGTCGGCGGCAGCGACAAAGCCAAGGATCTGTTCGGCCTGTTCGACGATACCCTGGCGCGACTGCTGGCGGTGGCGAAATGAATGATCCGCTTGCGGTCCTGTCGATACTGGGCCCTGCGCTCATCGCCGGTTTGCTGGTCACCGCGGTGCTGGTTCCGTTTGGCTTCGAAGTACTGAAGCGCGGCATCGTA
>QYQC01000099.1 GCA_007280315.1 Betaproteobacteria bacterium
GCGTAGAGCGCTTCGCAGGTGGAGGTGACGCCGTTGTACGGAAACGGGTCGAGGGCAATATCGATCTCCTGCCGCAGGCGCCAGAACTCGGCGTCGGATAGCGGCGCGAGCAGCGACAGGCGGGACCGAGCAATGCCGTATGCAGCGAACGCTGCCTCAAACCGTTGCCGCGTCGATGGTCCGGGCATGCCGATGATGACCAGCTTGGCCGTGGGTACGCGCGACAGTATGCGCGACCAGGCGCGGATCACCGCATCGTTGATCTTCCAAAGATTGTTGAACGCACCGAAAGTAATATACCCGCGTGAGAGCGCCGGCAACGCGCCCACCCGCAAGGCTTCTGCATCCGGCCGGAAGCACCACTGGGTCTGCGGCAGGCGCAACAGCTGTTCGCTGTGAAAGCGCTCGGCGATGCCGGGCGGGTCGGCGATCGCGTCGGTGATCCGGAAATCCATCGCGCCGAGGCCGGTGGTGTTGCCGTGACCGAGATAAGTGAGTTGCAGCGGCGCTGGTTTGCGCGCAAAACACAGCAGGCGGCCGCCGCGCGTGTGGCCGGCCAGATCGACCAGAATATCGATGCCGTCGTCGCGAATCAGCGCCGCCAGGCGCGCATCGGACAACGGCGCAATCTCGCGCCACACTTCCGCGTGCGCGCGGATTCCGGCAGTGACCGCGTCCGACGTACCGCTGTTGTGATAGCAATGAATCTGAAATTTCGCGTGTTCATGGTGCGCAAGCACCGGTTCAATGAATTTCGCCACCGCGTGGCGGTGAAAATCCGGCGAAACATAGCCGATGCGCAGGCGCCGTTGCGGATCGCGGTCGTTCGAATGCGAAGCTCGCTCTGGCTGTAATGGTGTCTCATGCAGTTCGGCCCAGCGACGGTGCTCTTCATGGATTTCCTGCGGGCGGTACTTGGGCAGGAGCTGCATGCAGTAAAGCAAATTGTCGTGCGCGTCGCAAAAGCGCGGATCGCGGTTCAACGCCTGGCGGAAGCAATCGATGGCGGCATCGACCTCGGCCGTCGCGCGATAGGCCATGCCCAGGTTGTTCAGCAGTCCGACATCCGTTGGGACACGCGTCAGCGCGGCCTGATAATGCAGCAGCGCCTGCTCGGGATCGGCGCGGCTCAGTTCGAGATTACCCAGATTCATCAGCGCTGCCGCCGAATCGGGCGCAATACCCAGCACTTCCAGGAAACACCCGGCCGCCTGATCGAGCCGGCCTGAATTCGCGTAGCACAGCCCGAGGTTGTTCAGCAGTGTGGGATCACGCGGCGCGTGCCGTCGCGCCGCCTCGAAGCAGGCAGTCGCTTCCTGCCACGCCCCCGCGCCCAGAAATGCGGTGCCCCTGGCGATGAGGTTCTCCGGCGCAGGGCGACGACCGATGAGCTTCATCAGGTTCTTGAGCAGCATTTCGCAATGGTATCCGCTTGGGCTCGGAACGCGAAATTGCGGGAGATCCCCCTATAATGCAATCGGAGAATATTTTTCATTGAGCGCTGCCGATGAAGGTTCTGGTACTGGGTGCGAACGGCATGCTGGGCAATGCGATGTTCCGCATCCTCAGCGAAGAGCAGGAATGGGAGGTGTTCGGAAGCGTTCGCTCGGCGGCGGTGGCGCAATCGTTCCCGCCGCAGCTCGCCGGGCATTTGATTGTCGGCTGCGACGTCGCGGAGGACGGTGCCCTGGACGGGGTCTTTGGCCGGCTCCACCCCGATGTCGTTATCAATTGCATATCCCTCCCCCGGCATGCATCGAGTTCCAGCGATCCGCTGCTGGCGATTCCGATCTATTCGCTGCTGCCACATCGGCTGGCCAGCATGTGCAAACCGGCTGGGGCGCGCCTGGTGCATATCAGTACGGACGGCGTATTCTCGGGTGCGAAAGGTGGCTATAGCGAAGACGACACGCCGGATGCGCGGGATTTTTATGGCGTGGCGAAACACCTGGGAGAAGTGCGCTACCCGCACACGATTACGCTGCGGACTTCAGTTATCGGCCATGCGCTGCGTGAAGCGCATGGCTTGATCGACTGGTTTCTGGCGCAATCCGGAAGCTGCCGCGGCTACACGCGCTCGGTGTTCTCCGGCCTGCCCAGCGTGACCATTGCCCGGCTGATTCGCGATGTGGTGATTCCACGGCCGGAACTGTTCGGGCTGTACCATGTCGCCGCGCGGCCGATCAGCAAGTACGCGCTACTTCGATTGGTCGCCGATACCTATGCCAAGTCCATCGACATTGTCAAAGACGATTCATCGATTATCGATCGATCGCTGAATTCAAAACGCTTTGAGTCGGCAACCGGATACGTGGCGCCGGATTGGCCCGAGCTGGTTGCCGACATGCACGCCGACTGGTGCAGGCGACAGAACTGATCCGGGGCCTTCCGCAATCGCCGGCTGTCTAGAAGTGGTTGGTAATCTGCGTGCGTATGGCGTTGATTACAACGTTTGACGGAGAGAAATTCTCTTCCAGTTCATAACGCGCGCCCCAGGGCTCGGTTACCGCGGTGGTGACCGACTCCACGATATTCTCCGGATCGAGGCCCGAGACGATATTACCGCCGCTTTCGATTGTTTCCGGACGTTCAGTCGCCATGCGCAGGCTCACGCAGGGCACTTTGTAGAAAAGCCCCTCCTCCGCTGCGGTACCGGAGTCGGAAAGCGTGCAATAGGACTCCTTCAACAAGCAGTTGAAGTCATAAAATCCAAGCGGTGCCATGATTCTCACGCCTTTCGGAATGGCAATGGACCCCAGTTTGCTCCTGGTGCGCGGGTGCATCGGGTAGACAACGTCCAGCTTGAAACGCTCAACTAGTCGTCCCAGCGCAACGAAAATCCGTTTCAGGTACTCAGGATTGTCGACGTTTTCACTGCGATGGGCGGTAACCAGAATGTAGCCTTTCTTCGCCAGACCCAGTGTTGCAAGGATATCGCTCGCGTTTATCTGCGGCAGGAACGCGCGCATCGCCTCGAACGTCGTATTGCCGGTCACGAAGATTCTCGATGGGTGAATATTTTCCCGTATCAGGTTCTCCCGGTGGTACTGGTTGTAGGGCAGGAGAATGCTGCTCATATGATCGATCAATATGCGGTTGCGCTGCTCCGGCATGCGTCTGTCCCAGGCGCGCAGGCCCGCTTCCATGTGGAATATCTTGATGCCGCGGTTGGCGGCAGGCATGACGGAGAGTCCGCTGTAGGTGTCCCCGAGAATGAGGAGCGCGTCCGGCTTCAGCTTCTCCATCAGCGCATCCGATTTCGAGATTACGTCGGACACTTCCCGCGCGTAGCTCGAGGTGTCGATCCCCAATTGGAAATCCGGCTTTCGCAGCTGCAGGTCGCGAAAGAAGAAATCACGCAGCTCCGGCGTGAAGTTCTGCCCGGTGTGGACCATGATGTGTTCGAAGTTGAGCGCGTCCAGCTTCTTCAGCGTGGCCCACATCTTGATCATTTCCGGCCTGGTCCCAAAAATCGACATGACCTTCATCTGGCTCACCCCAAGCGAATTTTCAGTTGAATACCAAGTGCCAATGCAGGGCGCTCATTCGCGCCCCGGATGCATCATGATCTGCACATTCGGCAGCGGCACGATCATGCGACCGCCGCCATCCAGGTAGTTCGAGCATTTCTTTGCGATTTCGCCAAAAAAACTCCAGGCGAGCAGCAGCAGGTAGTCCGGCCGCGGCGCGCGATCGAGTATGGACCGCGGCTGTATCAGGAAATGCGAACCCGGCGTATACAGCCCCAGCTTGGCCGGCGCGTCATCGATCATATAGTCCAGGTACGCTGATCGATGCCGCAGTACTGGATCATGGTATTGGCGCGCCCGGACGCACCGTAGCCGGCAATGCTGCTCCCCCTGGCTTTCAGGCGTGCGAGCAGGTTCATCAGTTTCTCCTTGCGCTCGGCAACGTCGGCGGCGAAGCGGGCGTAGGTTTCCGCCCGGTCGTAGCCGTTTGCAAGTTCTTCCTTTCGCAGCGCCGCCACCTGCGGCGACACCGATGCTGCGTGCCGGCTGCCTTTCTTGCATACGTAATAGCGCATCGATCCGGCGTGAATCTGCACCGGTTTCACGTCGAACACCAGCATATCGTGCCGGTCCAGATGATTCGTCAATGACAGCAGCGAGTGATAATAGAGGTGCTCATGATAAATCATGTCGTATTGCAGCTCGTTGATTATCTTGCCGAGATAGTGCACCTCGAAAATGAATACGCCATCGTCCTTGAGCACGTTGCGGATCGCCCGCGTAACGCCCTGCATGTCCGGGATGTGGGCATAGACATTGTTCGCGACCACCATGTCGGCTTTGCCGTGCTCCGCGATCAGTCTCCGGGCAACTTCCTCGTCGAAGAAATCGTTGACCACCGTTATCCGCGGATCGTCGATCGCGCGCACGATATTCGTCGCCGGGTCGACGCCGATCACGGTGCGAATCTTCTGGTCTGCAAGCGGCCTGAGCAGTACGCCGTCGTTGCAGCCGAATTCGATCACCGTTGAATTCTCCGGATCGAGGAAGCGCGAACTCACCTCGGTGGCGAAGTCGATGAAATGTTCGCGCAATGTTCTGATCGCCGAAGAAAAATAGAAGTAATTCTTGAACAGAATGCCGGGGCTGACTTTATCGACGACCTGCACCGCCAAGCAATCGTTGCAGAAATACAGGCGCAACGGATAGCGGACTTCGCTCGCGAACTGCTCCGGCTTGATAAATGCCCCCGCCAAAGCCACCTTTCCGAAATCGATTATCGGGCTCATCGATCTGCTGTCGCAAAACGAGCAGCTGGGTGGTAGATCCGGATTCGTCATTTTGATTTCGCTTTGTCGATCGTTCTACAGTGCACGGCGCCTACGGCAGCCCGGATTTCGCGGCAGCCGGGCAGACCGGCGGCCACCGTCGAAGAAGCGGCCTAGGCAAGCCGAGCCTCGTCGCACCAGTTCTGCCAGGCCTCGCGGTACAGCGTCTCGAGGTCGCGTGCGAATCGCGCCTCGTCCATCAGCGCGGAAGCGCGCATGCGCTGGCGCATCCCCCCGCGCAACCGGGACAGCCGCTCGCGATCCAGCGCCAGCTCGCAAGCGAGGCGCAGGTAGTCCGACTCCGAATGCGCCACCAGCTCCGGCAGGCCGATAGTCGATAGTATGCTCAATCCTGCGCGCGCGTGAATCGCCTCGCCAGCCAGCGTAACCAGCGGCAGGCCCAGCCACAATGTCTCGCAGGTGGTCGCGCCGCCGTTGCAGGGAAAAGTATCGAGTGCGATGTCGATGTCCCGGGACAAGGCCCAAAACTGTTGCCGCGCGAGCGGCGGGTAGATCGAAAGCGCTGCGGCGGGCACGCCGTGGCGCGCAAACTCGGCGGCGATGCGCTGTTGCGCCTCGCCTGCGGCAACGGTGGTCAAAACCAGACGCGCCTGCGGAACGGAAAGCAGCAACCGCGACCACAATGCAATCATCTGCGGCGTCAGCTTCAGCATCGAGTTCAGCGATCCGAATGTAATCATCCCGGCGCGCAGTGCCGGCAGGGGCCCAGGGTCGGGCATGGACACCTGCGGTCGGAAGCACCACATACTATGCGGCAGGCGCAGCAGCCTTTCAGTGTAGTAGGTATCGGCTACACCGGGCGGATCGAGC
>QYQC01000056.1 GCA_007280315.1 Betaproteobacteria bacterium
CTGCGCCGTGGACCCTGCGTCAAAACACGATCACTTTGTCAGCCCACTGCGTCCAGGTCGTCAGCTCGGCGAGTGAACTTCTGCGCGTTCCCGGCACCAATTCCGGATCTGCAATCCCGCGCGCGTCGATGCAGGTTCCGCACACGCCCACCTCGGCTTTATTGCGAACGACGCGACCGAGCATGATCTGAATATTGTAAAAACCCTGGGGAACCTTCTGACCGCCTTTGGCACAGGACGCCGCATCGCCCATCAAGAACAGTTTCACTTCCTCGCCTTCTGCATTGGACAGGGATCCGGCGAGGCGCAAGCCGTTATAGCTGCGCTCGCTGCCATACGGCGCGTCGTTCAGGACGAATAGAGTCTTCACGGTGATTCTCCCCTTGCTTCATAAGATCGAGTCAACGCATGTCGGATTGGCGAAACCGACGCACCAGCCGGGGCAGGAAAAAAACCAGCGCCAGCAGCGCCAGGGCCATCAAGGCGTTGCGGATCGCGCCATCCTCGCCGCTTAGGGCTTCTCGCCCGGCATGACCGAGCCAGGCGTAGGCGAGCGCGCCGGGAAACATGCAGACGAAGGAGGCGGCGACGTAAGCGGGAAGCGGAATGCGTGTCAGACCGAGCGCATAATTTACGAGATTGAACGGGAACAGCGGCACCAGCCGCAGGAATGCGACGAAGCGCCAGCCTTCGGCTTGCACGCCGTCGATCAATTGTTTCAGCCTGCCGCCGGACTTGCGCGCAACCCAATCCGCCGCCAGATAGCGCGCCACGAGAAAGGCGAGCGTAGCGCCGAGCGTAGCGCCAGTCAGGCTGTAGAGCGCGCCGGGCAGTGCGCCGAACACCGCGCCTGCCGCGAGCGTGAGTACCGAACCGGGAAGGAACAGCACCGTCGCCGCAGCGTAGAGGGCGACGAACGCGAATGGCGCCCAGGCGCCGGCTTCGGCGACCCATTGGTGAAGCGTCTCCGCGTTCATCGCATCGCGGTTGGCGAAGCCGAAAGTCAGGCCGGCGGCCAGCACGAGGGCGAGCGCGACGCGCGTTGCGTTACCTGGCGTCATCAGTGGATTCCTGCGTGCGGCCGATCGCGTACCCATCGCCGGCTGCCGCAAACGGCAGCGCAAGCAGGCCGGTGAGTCTGACTGCTGCGTCGCTGCCGGTGAGCCCCTTTACGCCGATCGCCATACTCTCCTGCGGCAGTCGTGCGCTGTCGCGATAGGTGCCGCACAGCCGGTCCCACCAGGGGAGGTTGAATCCGAAATTGCTGTTGGTCTCGACCACTTCCATCGAGTGGTGGATGCGATGCATCTCCGGCGTCACCAGAATCCGGCGCAGCACGCGGTCAACGGCAACGTTCAGGTGCAAATTTGCGTGATTGAACATCGCGGTGGCGTTCAGCAGCACCTCGAACACCAATACCGCGGCCGCCGGCGCACCGAGCACCGCGATCACGGCGAATTTGATCAGCATCGACAGCAGGATTTCGATCGGATGAAAACGCGCGCCGGTGGTGACGTCAAAGTCCGCGTCGGCGTGATGAACCCGGTGCAGGCGCCACAACAGCGGCACTGCGTGGAACATCACATGCTGCAGGTAGATGACGAAGTCGAGCGCGATCACCGATACTACGAACGCCGGCCAGAACGGCAGCGCGAACGCGTTCAGCAATCCCCAGCCGCGATCGGCGGCAAGGAGGGCGAAACCCACTCCCGCTAGCGGAAACACCAGGCGCAGGACCAGGCTGTTCAATACCACAAGCCCGAGGTTGGGCAGCCAGCGCACCCGCCGCGGCAGCAACCGCGCGCGCCTGGGCGCGGCGGTCTCCCACAGCGCCATCAGCGCGAACATGCCTAAGAATGCGCTCAGGCGGACGGCAGGCTCGTGCGCCAGCGCCCATTCGTTGAATGTCATCGTCGCTCCTCGTGCCAACCGGGTCTTTGCCTGATGTCGTCAGTCAGGTATAATGCAAGTACTCAACTGATTAGTAGAATAGTAGGAGGTCGCCGCCGCGATGTCAACAGACGATTTCAAGCAGCAGATGCATGCCCAGCTCGCGCGGGTGGGAAAGGCGCTGGCGAACGGTAACCGCCTGGAGTTGCTGGATTACGTTGCGCAGGGGCCGCGTAGCGTGGAGGAACTCGCGGCCGTGACCCGGCTTTCGGTGGCCAACGCGTCCAAGCATCTGCAGGAACTGCGTCGCGCCGGGCTGGTTCGGGCGCGCAAGGAAGGCCTGCGCGTGTACTACGAGGTGGCAGGCGCGGATGTGGTGGATCTGATCGCCGCGCTGGGTCTGGTCGCCGAGACGCGGCTCGCCGAAATGGCACATCTGGTGCGTACCTACATCACTGCGCGCGACGACCTGGAGACGATTCCCGCTGCCGAACTGTTACGGCGGTCAAAGCAGGGGCTGGTGACCGTGCTCGATGTGCGCCCGGCGAAGGAATTCGCCGCCGGGCATCTACCGGGGGCGATCAACATCCCGGTCGAAGAACTGAGCAAACGCATGAAAAATTTTCCCAAGGGACGCGAAGTCATCGCCTATTGCCGCGGTACCTACTGTCTGCTGTCGGTGGATGCGGTAGCGCTTTTGCGAAAGAAAGGCTACAAGGCGCGCCGGCTGGAGGAAGGCTTTCCCGAATGGAAGGCGTCCGGACTTCCGGTCGAGGCCTGATACACCCGCGACGCAGGGACGTCGAATGCCCGGACGCCCGGTGCCGGGTATACAACCCGCGCTCAGGCTCGTACCATATCGAACAGATTCCGATTTGACACAAGTCAAGATCGCGTGTAATTTGCATGCACAACTGATCGATTGATTGGTTGAACAGCCTGAAGTTGATGCAACCGGCGGAAACTCCCGCCGCCATTGGGCGGCGCGGGAACAGACCGGCGAAACGAGAAGGAGGGGAAATGTTCCAAGTCACCCAGGTGGGAAGTTGGCCGCGTTCGGAGAAGTTGCTCCGCGCGGGTGAGGATCGTCGCGCGGGTAAGATCACGCGATCGGCGCTGGACCGCATCGCCGACGATGAGGTCCGTCGCTGCGTCGCGGCGCAGGTCGAAGCCGGCGTCGACATCGTTGTGGATGGCGAACAGCGCCGCGACAGCTTCGTTTCGTTCGTCACGGAAAAACTCGATGGCACCGAACTCAAGTCGATGGAAGAGACGGCCACCGACAAGAAAGCGTTCGATAAAATGCTCAAGGACGCCGACGTCAAGCCCGGCACCATCAGGAACCCGGTCTGCGTCGGCAAGCTGTCGCGCCGGGAACCGCTGGCGCTGGATGAGTTCAAGTTCGTCAAGACGCTGACCGACAGGCCGGTGAAGATTCCGCTGCCGGGACCTTACCTGCTGATCCGCACCATGTGGGGACCGAAATTCTCGAAGAAATACTATCCCAGCCCGACTGATATGGCCGATGACGTCGTGCGTATCCTCAGGGACGAACTGATCAATCTGCGCGATGCCGGGTGTGAATTCGTCCAGTTCGACGAGCCGGTGCTGACTGAAGTGGTGCACTCGGGCAATAGCCACGATGGGGGCGCTTTAAGTCGAACCTTTATGTGAGGAAGTTTAGCGACCCGCCGTGATGCGGGTTCTGAACTCCAATTTGCAGTAGATCTGATGAACCGTATCGTCGATGGTGTCGACGGCATCCGAACCGGAATCCATATTTGCAGGGGGAACTGGAGCAAGAAGGACGACGTGCATCTTGCGGGGGACTACAAGCCGCTGGTTCCGTCGCTGTCAAAAATGCGGGTCCAGCAAATGGTGCTCGAATTCGCGACGCCGCGGGCAGGCGATTTCGGCATCGTGGGACAGCATCTCAATGACCGCGAAATCGGCCTCGGGGTGGTCAATCCCAAGACCGCGGAAATCGAGAGCGTAGATTACATCGTAGGCAAGACCGAAGAGGCGTTGAAGTACTACAAGCCGAAGGACATTTTCCTCAGTCCGGACTGCGGATTCGGCACCTTCTCCGACTGCTGCGTTTCCGATGAGCAGACGGCGACGGCAAAGATGAAACGCCTCGTCGAGGCGGCAAAGGTGTTGCGCGAACGCTACGCCTGATTTCCCGGTGCGAATCCCCTGGCCCTGCCACGAGGTTTGCCCTCGGGGCGGGGACCAGCGGGAAGAATGACGCAGGTACGATGTC
This sequence comes from Betaproteobacteria bacterium, assembly GCA_007280315.1. Classification (GTDB taxonomy): domain Bacteria; phylum Pseudomonadota; class Gammaproteobacteria; order Burkholderiales; family SG8-39; genus 2-12-FULL-64-23. The sequence goes on from QYQC01000056.1 coordinate 4,154, forward strand.
GCACGTAAGCCCAATGCGCTAACCGGTTGGCCCTCATTTTCACGCTCGCCAGTTTCTGACGATGGTGCGGCGGATTGTTTTGAATGAGGCAAAGACCGATGAGCAGTAATTCGATTCCGACCACGGGCGACGCCGATCCCCGGGCCAACACTGCCGGGTCCAGTCGCGACCTGCCCGCCGTGTACCAGGTGCTCGATCATCCGCGCCTCGTGGCGCTGCTGGGGCGGGTCGACCGCGCCTACGTGGTTGAGGAAGTGCGCGCCTGCATTGAGGTTCATCGACAGGCCTTGCAACCAGACGCTGCTGGCGACGCTCCGTCGCTCGAGACCATTGTTGAGCAGGTGACCGCGCGCATCGAAAACTGGTTTCAGCCGCGTTTGAAAGAGGTGATCAATCTCACGGGTACGGTGCTGCACACCAATCTGGGCCGCGCGCCCCTGTCCGAGCCGGCTATTGAAGCGATGCGTGCCGCGGCCAGCTGCGTCAACCTCGAGTATGACCTGAACAGCGGCACGCGCGGCGACCGTGATGACCTCGTCGAAGCGTTGCTGTGCCGACTGACCGGTGCTGAGGCCGCCACTGTGGTCAACAACAATGCGGCCGCCGTGTTTCTGGTGCTCAACACGCTGGCCAATCGGCGCGGGGTTGCCGTCAGTCGCGGGGAACTGGTCGAGATCGGCGACAGCTTCCGCATACCCGACATTATCCGCAAGAGCGGCTGTAAACTGATGGAGGTGGGAACGACCAACCGCACCCACCTGAAGGACTATCAGCAGGCGCTCGACGACGGCGCGCGTCTTCTGCTCAAGGTCCACACCAGCAACTATCGAATCGAGGGCTTTGTGCACGCGATCGAGCTGCAGGAACTGGCGCGGCTC
>QYQC01000052.1 GCA_007280315.1 Betaproteobacteria bacterium
TACTCGAGGTACGCGCTTCTTCCAGCCGTCCCGACATGGGTACTGTGCGCTCGCGTTCGGAAATCTACAACCAGCATGACGAGCTGGTGATGCACATGTCCGGCGTCGGCATGTTCCGCCGCCGCGGTACGGGCGACTAAACATTTCCGCGAGCGGCGCGAGCGGCTGGCGGCTTATCCTGCAGCACCAGCGCCGGAAACCGGCTTGCGCCACACGCTTGCCAGCCACGGCTGCTGCTCGCGCGGAAGACCTGGCGGTCTGTAGTAGTGGGACAGCTCGACGAATCCAGCGTCCGCGACGAGGCTGCGCCAGGTGTCGGGATCGTGGTAAGCCCCGTAGCGGCCGCGGTTCCAGCCTTCGTCGTTGCGACCGTGCGGATTCGAGGCGAACAACACGCCGCCCGGCTTCAGCGTGGCGACTAGATCGCGCAGCACCCGCGGCAGCTCCTGGCTGGCGACGTGAAACAGCGAGGCGTTGGCGAATACCCCGTCAAACCGGTTCTGCGGCAGATCGAGGCGATTGAAATCCTGCTGCCACACCTCACAGACGCTGTACGAACGCGCCATTTCCACAAATTGCAGCGCGCCGTCCAGCCCGACGGCAGTGTGCCCGAGACCGGAAAATGTCTTGAGATCACGGCCCGGACCGCAGCCGAAGTCGAGTATGGCGAAGGGCGGTGTGCCATCGATCGCGTCGAGCAGCGCGGCGATGTTCTGGCTGACATCGTGACCGCGCGTGCCCTCAAAGAAATCCCCGGCGCGCTGGTTGTAGTGCTCAAGCGTAAGAGCACTGATGCGCTCCAGATCCTGCGGATTCAGTTTCATGCAGGCGCCACAGGGTTAATGCTTTCCGCCATAGCCCGCCACGCCCATCAGCAGCCGGGTGCAGCCGTAAGCGCCCCAGATGAGCGCGCGCCGCCACAGCGGCTGACGGCGCCAGGTGCGCCTCGCCACCACCTTGGCGCCGCTGCGCATGTGATCGAGCAGGCTGCGGCGCAGGTCATGCGTAAAATGCCGGTCGTCGACGACGATGTTGGCCTCGCGCGCCAGCATCAGACTGAACGGGTCGATATTGGACGAGCCTACGGTGGCCCAGTGCCGGTCGATTACCGCGACCTTCGCATGCAGAAAACTCTTGTGATATTCGTAGATCTCCACCCCGGCGTCGAGCAGCGAACCGTACAGCGCGCGCGAGGCGTAATGCAGCAGCGCGTATTCGATGCGCCCCTGTAACAGCAGCACCACGCGCACGCCCCTGCGCGCCGCCGCGCGCAGCGCCTGGCGAAATCGCGTGCCGGGGAAAAAATAGGCGTTGGCGATAATGACCTCCCTGCGCGCAGCCAGGATCGCCTCGAGATAGGCATCCTCGATGTCGGACCGATGGCGGAAATTGTCGCGCACCACCAGTACCGCACGCTGTGTTCCCTTCAGCACTGCATCCACCAGTGCGTGGTGCTGCGTGGGGCGTTTCAAGCTCGCCCAGGCGACCCGCCGCCAAAGGCGTACCGATTCCTCCAGAATGCTCGCGACCAGCGGCCCCTCGACGCGCACGGCGTAGTCGTAGCGCGGCGGCGTCTGGCGCGGTGTGTGCATGTCGTCGATGATGTTGATGCCGCCGATGAAAGCCACGCGGGCATCCACCACCACCAATTTGCGGTGCAGCCGCCGCAGTCGATTGCGCCGCAGGGTCAGGGGCGAGGTCTTGGGACCGAAGATCAGCACCTCGATGTTGCCCGCGGCGAGCAGCTGCCGCGTCTGTTCGAATATGCCCTTGGAACCGAAGCCGTCGACGAGCACATGCACGCGCACGCCGCGCGCGGCTGCGCGCACCAGCGCCGCGGCGATGCGCCTGCCGCTGTCGTCGTCGGCAAAGATATAGGTTTCGACAAAGATCTCCCTTTGCGCGTCGTCCACCGCCTGCTGCAGCACCGGAAAATAGCCTCTGCCGTTGGTGAGCAGCTGCAGCTTGTTTCCGTCGAGAAACTCGAGCGTCATCGAAGCTCCAGCTCCACGCTCAGCGCGGCGTGATCGGAAATGCGCGACCAGGGCAGGCCGTGGTGTACTTCGGCGCGGCGCACGTCGAAGCCGCGCGCGTAAATGCGGTCCAGACGCAGCAGCGGGAAGGTACTGGGATAGGTGCGCGCCGGCCGCCCGCGCTGGTCGCGGAACACTTCCTTCAAATCGAGATCGGCGACCAGCTTGCGCCCGGCGGTATTGCGCCAGTCGTTGAAATCGCCGGCGACCACCAGCGGCGCACCCGCCGGTACCAGGCGCAGCACGCGTTCTGTCAGGGCCGACAACTGGCGCCCGCGCCCGCGCTCGTGCAATCCAAAATGCACGCACAGGCAGTGCAGGTGCATTTCGCCGAAGGCAATTTCGCAATGCAGCAGCCCGCGCCGCTCAAAGCGGTGGCTGGATACATCCTGGTTTTCCGCGCTGACGATGGGAAAGCGGCTGAGGATTGCGTTGCCGTGGTGGCCGTGATCGTAGATCGCGTTGCGGCCGTAGGCGTAGTCCTGCCACACCTCGTCGGCAAGGAATTCATACTGCGGCTCCGCCGGCCAATTACGCACCCTCAGCGCGTGATGATCGTGTTCGCCCTGCACTTCCTGCAGGAACACCAGGTCCACATCGAGCAGGCGCAGGTGGTGGCGCAACTCGTGCACCATCATGCGCCGGTTGAAATGGGAGAACCCCTTGTGGATATTGTAGGTGGCCAGACGCAGCTTCATCCCTGCCCCGCGCCTGTCACGCTCATATTAGGAATGTCTGCAGACCCCTGGGCTCGGCGATGGCCGAACTTAGCGCTTCAAGCCCTGAAACAGCTTTTCGCGCCCGACTTTGATCAGGAATTTTCCGTCATACATGAACGCGTCGGCGGTGGCGAAGGTATCGCCGAATGCCTCCGGTATGAACGAACCGGTCCCGATCACGTCCACCGGTGCGCGCGCATGGCCGAACATCTTGCACTTGAACGGCGTGAATCCGCTGGAGCCGACGATGCGCGCGGCATTGAATCCGGCGGCATCCAGCGTCTCGCGCATCTTGATCACGCTCGCTACCGACACCCCGGTGCCGAACAGCACCTTGCGCACCCGGTCCTTGACGATGTTGAGCGTGTCCGAGTCGTATGCCTCCTCGCCCATCACCGCGCGCACCGCCTCGAATTCGTTCAGCACATGCAGCCAGTCCGCCACCACTTCCACCGATTGCTCATAATCCAGGCCCTCGGCGTAGCGTTCGCCATGCGTGTCGATGCGAAGCGCGAGGGTGCGCTCGCTCGCGGGATCGGCTGGCAGGACGTCGTTGTACCACCAGCGGCACACGTCGAGCGCATCGCTGAATTCGCGTGCGTAATAATCGACCAGCACGGTGAGGTTATCCAGCGGATGGCTCTCGGCAAACATCTGCGCCGCCCGCAGGGTGGAACCGGCGTAGCCGACGATGGCGTGAGGCATGGTCCCTATCCCGTGTTCTTGCCCGTAGAAGTGCGCAGTCAGGTCCTGCGAAGAGCCGAGAAAACCGACCGCGCCCGAGAGTTTGGCGATGCGGCTGCCGACCGCGGCACCATAGGCAACCAGGACGGACATGTCGTCGCCACTGGAATGGCGCGCGTGCATGTCGATGAACGCCACTTTGGGCAGATCGGCGGCCATTTTGTAGGCGTTGTAGGCCGACACGCAGGCGGTGCCGACGCGGCGCAGAATCAGCGTCTCCAGTTCGACCAACGCGGCAAACGAGCCGGTATAGGTAAAAATCGGCTTCTGATCGGGAACGAACGCGCCTTCCTCGTACAGGCGCGTGATTTTGAGCGGGACTGCGTCCTGCGGATAATATTCGCGCAGCATTTCCAGCGCGGGGTTGACGGCGCAAATGGTACCGCGGCGCAGGAATACGCCGTAGGTGACGGTCTTGTCGCCGAATTTCTCCACGATCTGGCGCGACTTGGTGAAGTACTTGTCGGTACGCGAAAGCACGTAGTCCGAGCGCACGCGGCGTTCGGTTTCGGCTTTGAGATCAATAGGCTTATTCATCGCGGCTTTCCGGGTAGGTGTGCATTATGAACGGCGGGGCGCCCCCGCCGCAATAGTCCCTCTCCTGGATGGATTCGCCGCGCAAGGATTTGCTTGACCCACGTCAAACGCGGCCAACACCGTTTCGCCTAGCATCGATCGATGCAAAGCAACAGCAGGAGGTCGCGTGATTACTGACAGAATCGACTCGGTGACCAGGATACCGCCAGAATACCTTAAGGCGGCGCCGCCGGCCCCGAAGAGCGTAAAAATAGAAATTTCTCCGCGCTGCAATTACCGTTGCGGCTTCTGCGCCCTGCGCAGCCGCGAGGTCCAGCCCAAATGGGACATGGACTTCGAACTGTTCAAACGCATCACGCGCGAAATGAGCGCGGCCGGCGTGCAGGAAATCGGCGTGTTCTACCTGGGCGAATCCTTCATGGGGCCAAGATTGCTGGTCGATTGCATCGACTATCTCAAGTCCGAACTGGCAATGCCCTATGTGTTCCTGACTTCCAACGCTTCGATGGCCTTCCCGGAAGCCGTCGACGCCTGCATGAAGGCCGGACTGGATTCACTCAAATGGTCGGTGAATGCGGCCGATGAAGCGCAGTTCGAGAAGATCATGGGCGTGTCGGGCAGATTGTTTGAGCGCGCTCTGGACAACATCCGCGCCGGCTGGGAACTGCGTGAGAAACATGGCTACAGCACCGGCCTGTATGCCTCGTCCATCCGCTACGACGGCGCGCAGCAGGGGAAAATGGAGGCGCTCCTGGCCAAACGGGTGATCCCTTACGTCGATCAGCACTACTGGCTGCCGCTTTATTCGATGGGTGCTTTTGCCACCGAACGCGAAGCGCAACTCGGCTTTCGACCCTCCGCCGGAAATCAGGGACGAATCGACGCCCTGCGCGAACCCCTGCCCTGCTGGTCGGCGTTCACTGAAGGCCACGTCACCGCGGAAGGGAAACTCTCGGCCTGTTGCTTCGACGCCACCGCCAACTGGACCATGGGCGACCTGACCAAGCAGTCCTTTATGGACGCCTGGAACGCGCCTGCATTCGTGCAACTGCGCGCCGCCCATTTGGAAAAAGACGTCCGCGGCTCCGTCTGCGAGAATTGCGTCGCCTACGCCCAGGCGGCTCCGGTAAGCACTGCCTAATGGATTGAATTGAGGCGGTTTAAGGGGAGTAGAATAGCGCAGAGTATCATTGCAATATATTGAAATAACATTGCATAATTATTATTGCAATATAACATGCGTATTTTCATAGCATTAATAATTGCATAATAGTCAGACGCCAATAAAATCAAACTCCATCAGGCCGCGCCAGCTCCCAGACGCGTCGCCAGCAACAGGATAGCGTCGCGATTTGTCCAGGAGGGCGTACGCGCGGAAGCCTCCTTCCAAGGCAGCCATTCGTAGCGCAGGTGTTCGGTCGGCTCCAGCCGTACCGGCACCATCCCGGGCAATTCCAGCCCGAATATATGCTCCCGGTTGTGGGTCACGCCTTCGGCATAACGGCTGCGGTGCTTCATGAAGATTTCGAAGCTGTTCTCGATGCCCCAGTCTTCCAGCCGGTAGTTCCGGACATCGATTCCGGTCTCTTCAAGCACTTCGCGCGCGGCGGTGTCGGCCAGTGGTTCGTTGTCGTAGTCGATGCTGCCCGTGACCGACTGCCAGAAACCGGGCCATCCGGCGCGCTCGAGCATCAGCACCAGCAGATCGGCAGTGTAGATCACCACCAGGACGGAGCGCGGGATTTTGAAAGGCGGGCTCACGCTGGAATGTCCCGCCGCGGACCCCGGCCCCAGGAATAACCGGTCGGGCTCACGCCAGTGGAAATGCCGGCAACCCAGCGCTCCAGCCTTCCGGCCCGCTGACGATCGCCCAGAAGGGCTTGCCCTGCGCCTGCCAGTATTCCGCGACGCCATCGAGCACTTCCACAGCGGTGACAAACTCCTGTTTGTGGCCGGCGCCGAAATGCTTGCCATGCTCAAGCAACAACACATAGCCGGAGGCGGGATGCCAGGATAGATCGCCAAGGCAGTCCTCGAATGCATCCCAGTTGCCGCCGAACCAGTCCGGAAAACCGAGCGCCTTGGCCACCAGACCGGTAAAGCCCTGCTGGTCATGTACATGGCCGATGTCGACGCGCCACAGCGCCAGTCCCGCCGCCATCGCCGCGTCGGCGATGAGCCTGGTGTCAGGACCGGCCAGGTAGACGCCTGCCTTGTCCTTGTCCTTAAGCAGCTGTTCGAGGTGATTATTCACGGATGCGCCTGAAGCTATTGTAGTGGTCGTCGCTGTAATAGTACTCGCCCGAACTGCGTACGTCGCCGCCCTTGCCCGCGCCGGCAACGATACGGCGCGCGCCGCGGTCGCGCGCGCCCGGCGTCTTGACCGTGTATTCCCGGTAGTAGCCGCGGCTGCGCGGCGGCAACATTTTCTCGCGATTGCCGAAGGTGCTGCCATCCCTGGCGTAGGCAAATGGCCCGTCCGTCTTGATGAGTACCAGCACCGCGCGCGCTTCACCGGGCAAAGCTGAGACTGGAATCTCGCCGACAGCCGAGTTGCGATCCGCCAGCGCCTGCGCGCCCGGCGCAATCAGGCAAAGTGCGAAAACCGCCGAGAAGAGCCGTTTCACCTGCGCGATGCTCCGCTGAGTTACGCCTAGGCTTTTTCCTGCTGCCGCAGCCGGATGTGGAGTTCACGCAACTGTTTCTCGTCCACCGGGCTGGGTGCCTGGGTCAATAGGCATTGCGCGCGCTGCGTTTTCGGGAAAGCGATGACGTCGCGTATCGATTCAGCGCCCGCCATCATGGCGACAATGCGGTCCAGTCCGAAGGCGATGCCGCCGTGGGGTGGCGCCCCGTATTGCAGCGCATCGAGCAGGTAGCCGAATTTCAGCTTCGCCTCCGCCGCGTCGATGGCGAGCGCACGAAACACCTTGGACTGCACTTCCTCGCGATGGATACGCACCGAACCGCCGCCGATTTCCGATCCGTTCAGCACCATGTCGTAGGCTTTGGCGATGGCTTTGGACGGATCGGTCGCGAGGAAGTCCTCGTGCCCGTCCTTGGGCGCGGTGAAGGGATGGTGCATGGCGCTCCAGCGCTTGGCTTCCTCGTCGTATTCAAACATGGGGAAGTCCACCACCCACAGCGGCTTCCAGCCGGCGACGGCGTAGCCTTTTTCATGGCCGATCTTGACGCGCAATGCGCCAAGCGCGTCATTCACGATCCTGGCCTTGTCCGCGGCGAAGAACACCAGGTCGCCGTCTTTCGCGCCTGAGCGCTCGACGATGGCGCTGAGCGCCGCATCGGAAAGATTCTTCACAATCGGCGACTGCAGGCCGTCGCGACCCTTGGCGACTTCATTCACCTTGATATAGGCGAGGCCGCGGGCGCCGTAGATGCCGACGAACTGTGAGTAGGCGTCGATCTCGCCGCGGGTGAGTGCACCGCCGCCCGGAATACGCAGCCCGGCAACGCGCCCGCCGGCAGCGTTGGCCGGGCCGGAAAACACCTTGAACTCCACGCTTTTCATGATGTCGGTGAGTTCGGTAAATTCCAGCGCCACGCGCAGATCCGGTTTGTCCGAGCCGTAGCGCGCCATCGCCTCGGCATAGGTCATGACCGGGAGCGGGTCGGGCAGATCCACGCCCAGCGCCTGCTTGAACACGTTGCGTATCAGCGCTTCCATGATGGCGCGGATTTCCTCTTCCCCGAGGAACGAGGTCTCGATATCGATCTGGGTAAACTCGGGCTGGCGGTCGGCGCGCAGATCCTCGTCGCGAAAGCACTTGGTAATCTGATAATAGCGGTCGAACCCGGCGACCATCAGCATCTGCTTGAACAGCTGCGGCGACTGCGGCAGGGCGAAGAACATGCCGTCGTGGACGCGCGAGGGCACCAGGTAATCGCGCGCCCCTTCAGGAGTGGATTTGGCGAGCATCGGCGTCTCGATGTCGATGAACCCGGCCTCGTCCAGAAAACGGCGCACCGCCATCGACACGGTGTAGCGCAGGCGCAGGTTGGCCTGCATCTGCGGCCGGCGCAGGTCGATTACACGATGCGTCAGTCGGGTGGTCTCCGACAGATTATCCTCATCGAGCTGGAACGGCGGTGTCACCGCCGGATTCAGGATCTCGAGCTCGTGGCACAGCACTTCGATCTCGCCGCTCGCGAGCTTCGGGTTCACCAGCGCGGGCTCACGCCGGATTACCTTGCCCACCACTTTGATCACGAATTCATTGCGGATCTTCTCCGCAATCGCGAACATCTGCGGCCGCGTCGGGTTGCACACGATCTGCACCAGGCCTTCGCGGTCGCGCAAATCGATGAAGATCACGCCGCCATGGTCGCGCCGGGTGTTGACCCAGCCGCACAGGGTGACCGTCTGATCAAGCGCAGCGGCGCTGACCTTGCCGCAGTAGTGAGTCCGCATGTTAGTGACTGTCGGTGATGAAAAAGGGGTAATGAGCCAAAGCGTATCGCTCATTACCCATTGCACATCAGCTTTGTTCTGCTACCTATTTTCGCCTGCCGTTCCCGTTGGGGACCGCGACGCCCATGGAGATGACGTAGGTGAGCGCCGTATCCACGCTCATTTCGAGCTCGATCACGTCTTTGCGCGGGACGATGACGAAGTAGCCGCCGGTCGGATTGGGCGTGGTCGGGACATAGACGCTGACGTGATCACCCTGCAAGTGCCGCGCGACGTCGCCGCTCGGCGCACCAGTAAGAAATGCGATGGTCCACATGCCTTCGCGCGGCCATTGCACCAGCAGCGCCTTGCGAAACGCTTCGCCGCTGGACGAAAACAGGGTGTCGCTCACCTGCTTGACGCTGGAGTAGATCGAGCGCACCACCGGAATGCGATGCAGTATTTCGTGCCACCAATGCACCAGGCGCTGGCCGACGAAATTTGCCGTGACCGCCCCGGTGAGTATCACGATCAGCAGCGTCAGCAGCACGCCCATGCCGGGCACGTGAAAGCCGATCCAGTTCTCGGTGCGCAGCGTGTACGGCAACAGCAAGAGCGTCTGGTCGAGCGTATCGACCACCAGCTTCAGCACCCAAAGGGTGATGACCAGGGGAATCCAGATCAACAGCCCGGTGATGAGATATTTTTTCATTCCACCTTGGTGGTGCTTGAGGTTGCCGCCGCGGTCGCGGCCGCCGCCGGCTTGGCTTCGGTTTTACCGTCGCTCTTGCTGTCGCCTTTGCTCTCGCTCTTGCTCGTGCCCTCGCCCGAGCCCGTCGTGATGCTCTCGTTCTTGCCGGAGTCAGCGCTCTCCCCTGCTTTTGTGGAAGTAGGTTTGGCGCCGCTATGCTTGAAGTCGGTGGCGTACCAGCCGCCACCCTTCAGCTGAAACCCGGCTGCGGTGAGCATTTTGCCGAAGGTCTCCTTGCTGCATTCCGGGCAGACGCTGAGAAGGGGCGCATTTACCTTCTGCAGGTACTCCTTCTGAAACCCGCAAGTCGAGCAACGATATTCGTAAATGGGCACTACGCTCTCCAACCAGAGAAAAGGGGTGCGATTATAGCGGAAAAGCAGGACTTCCCCATCAACTATCTATGGGCAAACCCTGCCTTTTCAAGGAGCTAGACTGCTCCGGCCAGCAAGTCTAGAACGGGATATCGTCGTCCATGTCCTGGAACTGGCCGGCGGGTTTCTTCGCCGCTTTGGAATCCCCTGCCGCAGGCGAATCGCGCGTCTCACGCGGCTCGCCCCCGCCCATGCCGCTCCTCGAGCCCAGCATCTGCATGGCGTCGGCGATTATCTCGGTGGTGTAGCGATCCTGGCCTTCCTTGTCCTGCCATTTTCGCGTGCGCAGTTTGCCCTCGACATAGACCTGGCTGCCTTTCTTCAGGTACTCGCCGCAAATTTCCGCGAGCCGGCCGAAGCTCGAGATGCGGTGCCATTCGGTCGCCTCTTTGGTATCGCCGGTGGCCTTGTCTTTCCATTTGTCCGTGGTCGCCACCGAAAAATTGCACACCGCCTTGCCATCCGGAAGAAAGCGCGTTTCGGGATCCTTACCCAGATTGCCTACCACGATCACTTTATTTACCGATGCCATTTCATGTCTCCCTGTTGATTTTTTGGATCAAACGTTACCTGGTCGCTCCATTGCCGAGTACTGCGCCGCCGACCGTGTCCGCGCCCTGCGTACGGCCACGCTGCGGTACGCGCATACCCGCGGCGCTGATTCCCCACAGCACGATCAGCGCGGCGCCGAACGCGAATACCTGAACCTGCCCGTAATGCTGCATCAGCCAACCGCCCGCAGCGCCGCCTACAAAAAGACCGAGCGACTGGGTCGTGTTATATACACCCAAAGCAGTTCCCTTCGCCGTCCCTGGCGCCGTACGCGACACCAGCGATGGCAGGCTCGCCTCGAGTATGTTGAAAGCAACGAAGAAGCCCAGCAGCAGGATGACAAGCGCGACGAAATTTTCCTGGGCAAACACAAAACCCATCTGGACCAGTGCCATCAGCCCGATGCTGGCGAGGAACACCTGCTTGATCGCAGCTTGTTTCTCGGCGTAGAAAATCGCCGGAACCATCAACACGAAAGAACCGAGGACCACCGGCAGATAGATTTTCCAATGCTGGCCCACCGGAATTCCGCCTGCGCTGATGAGGGCGAGCGGCACAACTACGAAAATCGCCATCTGCACCGCGTGCAGCGAAAAGATGCCGAAGTTAAGCCGCAGCAGGTCAGGGTTTCGAAGCACATCGCCGAGACGGGCAGGCTCGACGTGTTCCTCGGCCTCGATATTCACCAATGATTCTTCCGGCACCACGCGCACCACCACCCAGATCGCCACCAGCGCCAGCACGCCGGTGAGTACGAAAATGCCGCCCATGCCGATGTAACGGTAAAGCAGGGGCGAACCGACCAGCGACAGGGCGAACATCAATCCGATACTCGAGCCCACCATCGCCATCGCCTTGGTGCGATGCTGCTCACGCGTCATGTCGGCGAGGAACGCCATCACCGGCGCGGAGATCGCGCCAGCGCCCTGTATCGCCCGGCCGGCGATGATGACGTAGATATCGTTGCCGATGGCGGCAACGAAGCTGCCCAGCGCGAACAGCACCAGGCCGAGGATGATGATGCGCTTCCTGCCATAGCGGTCCGAAGCCATGCCATAGGGAATCTGCAGCATGCCCTGCGTCAGGCCATAGGTGCCCAGCGCGATACCCACCAGCGTGTGGTTGTCGCCGCCCTTAAGGTGCATCGCATGCACCGCAAACACCGGCAAAATCAGGAAAAGACCAAGCATGCGCAGCGCAAAAATCGATGCAAGAGAAAGACTTGCGCGGATTTCCAGCGGTGACATGCGATTGGATGCTGCGGAGGACATAAAATCGGGGTGGCGTGATGACAGCGTAATCTCGTATATTAGCAGGTTTGAATCTCCGCCCAGCGCCACGGGCCAGCCGGAAGAATGGACCAGATACGAATACGCGGCGCACGCACGCACAATCTCAAGAACCTGAATCTCGACCTGCCGCGCAACCGGCTGATCGTGATCACCGGTCTGTCGGGCTCGGGAAAATCATCGCTGGCGTTCGACACGCTTTATGCCGAAGGCCAGCGGCGCTACGTCGAATCGCTGTCCGCGTACGCGCGCCAGTTCCTGCAGTTGATGGAAAAACCCGATGTCGACCTGATCGAAGGGCTGTCGCCGGCGATCGCCATCGAGCAGAAAGCCACCAGCCACAATCCGCGCTCCACTGTCGGCACCGTGACCGAGATTCACGACTACCTGCGCCTGCTCTACGCCCGCGTCGGCACGCCCTACTGCCCGGAACATGCACTGCCGCTGGAGGCGCAGTCCGTAGCGCAAATGGTCGACCACGTACTCGCGCTGCCCGAGGACACCAAGCTGATGATCCTCGCGCCGGTCGTCGCCGGCAGGAAAGGCGAACAGGCCGACCTGTTCGCCGAGCTGCGCGCGCAGGGCTTCGTGCGCCTGCGCGTGGACGGCAAGATCTACGATATCGACGCCCTGCCGAAGCTGTCGAAGAACGTCAAGCACAGCACCGACGTGGTGGTGGACCGGCTCAAACTCAAGCCGGAACTGAAACAGCGCCTGGCCGAATCCTTCGAGACCGCCCTGCGCCATGCTGATGGCCGCGCCATAGCAGTCGAGACCGACTCGGGCAAGGAACACCTGTTCTCGGCCAAGTTCGCCTGCCCGACATGCAGTTATTCGCTGGCTGAACTCGAGCCGCGCCTGTTCTCGTTCAACAATCCCCTCGGCGCCTGCCCCGATTGCGACGGGCTGGGTGCGATCGAGTTCTTCGACCCGCGCCGCGTGGTTGCGCACCCGCACCTGTCGCTCGCGAGCGGCGCGATCAAGGGCTGGGACCGGCGCAACCAGTTCTACTTCCAGATGCTGACCAGCCTCGCCACACACTTCGGTTTCGACGTCGAAGCGGCGTTCGATGCGCTGCCGCAGACGGCGCAGGACATCGTGCTCCAGGGCAGCAAGGAAAAGATCGCCTTTTCCTATCTGAGCGAGCGCGGCCGCACGGTGATGCGCGAGCACGACTTCGAGGGCGTGATCCCGAATCTCGCGCGCCGCTACAAGGAGACCGATTCCATCGTGGTGCGCGAGGAACTGGCGAAATACCTCAACAGCAAGCCCTGCCCGGCCTGCGACGGCACGCGCTTGCGCACCGAGGCGCGCAACGTCAAGATCGCCGACATGCCGATCTTCCAGGTGAGCGCCATGCCGCTCAAGCGCGGCCTCGCGTTTTTTCAGGGCCTGAAGTTGCCCGGACACAA
>QYQC01000149.1 GCA_007280315.1 Betaproteobacteria bacterium
CGATAGGTCCGTGCTGCAGATGCAGGCGACCATCAGGGAACCGCGCCGCGCTGGGACCCATTGCGCTCAAATCAAATCCTTGGTCAGCGGCCACGGGTTTTCATCGCGCCAGCGCTGATTGACGTAGGCCGATTGTTTCAACACTTCTGCAACGGTCACGACGCGGCCGGCGTAACCTCCCAGCGCCGCATAGCGGTCCAGACGCAGGGTGAATTCGATCGGCGCAACGATGGCCGGCGTCGGTACGTAACCGAAAGAGTTTTCCGGCATACGCGTCACATCGACCATGAAAGTGATGCCGCCGCCCGGCCAGATGTACACCGGCGCGCCGCCGCTGGTGACGCGCGTCAGCGCCGCTTTCACCGACTGCGTCAACCGCACCGGATTTTCCGTGATGCCGGCGCGCAGGCTGCCGCCGGCGCCGGCCATGAACAGCACGGTGCACAGCGCGGGTTCGCAGTTCTCGGCGATGCGCTCCACCACTTTCACGATTGCCTGCGGCATTTTCGCCGGCTGCGGTTTCAGGTCCTGGTCCAGCACGAACCAGGCCGAATGTTCGCCGGTGGTCGAAACCATCAGCAGGCGCATTCCCGGCCACGCAGTCTTGGGATCGATCTTTTCGATGATGGACAGCGGGTCGGTGAGCTTGGTGCCGCCCCAACCCATGCCGGGCTCGGACACCTGGAAATAGCGCCCCGGCGTCGAACGCTTGCCGCGTATTTTTATTCCGGCGGGGCGCATGTCGAGAAATTTCCCCGCCTGGTGTTCGGACAGCACGCCGGTGATGTGATCGTCGACGACAATCACCTCATCCGCATGGCCGACCCATTGCGGCGCGAAAATGCCGATGGTGGCCGAGCCGCAGCCGACGCGCATGCGCGTCTCGGCGACGCCGTTGACAATCGGCGCCTTGCCCGCCTGCACCAGCACGCTGGAACCGCCGTCTATCGCCAGTTCCACAGCCTCCTTGTTGCACAGCTTCAACAGCGAATCGCAGGTGACACGACCTTGTTTTTTGCCGCCTCCGGTCAGATGGTGCACGCCGCCGATGGAGAGCATCTGCGATCCGTATTCGGCCGTGGTCACATGACCGATCTGTTCGCCGTCCACGCGCACCGGCGCCTGCTCCGGTCCGAGGTAGCGGTCGGTATCGATTTTCAGTTTTACGCCGCAGTAGCTGAATATGCCTTCGGTGATCACGGTGACCATGTCCACGCCCTCGACCTGGGAGGACACGATGAAGGGCGCGGGTTTGTAATCAGGATAGGTGGTGGTGGCGCCGACGCCGGTAACAAATATCGGCGAATCCGGAACAAGGCTGCCGTCCCACGCCTGGTCCAAGAATTTCACCAACTTGACATCGGGTCTTTGCGTGATCACCAGCGGATCGACCCGGGTGAGTCTGCCCTCGACGTTGGTATAGCGGTCGCAGGCGCCGAAGTCGTTCGGTTTCACCAGGCACAGCACCGGGCACGCGTCGCAACGTATGCCTTTCGCGTCTTTTGCCCTGGGCTCGGGGACTACTTCGCCGTCATAGGTGTCTTCGCGCATCAGCGGGTCTCCGTCGGTTTCAACGCCGCGCGCAGGCGGTGCGGCAGCACCGGCACCTGGCGCATGCGCACACCGGTGGCGTGGTGGATCGCGCCCAGTATCGCCGGCGCGGTCGGGATCAACCCCGGCTCGCCCACGCCTTTCGCGCCCGAGGGACCGAGGGGCTCGGGATCCTCGATCAGAATGCATTTCATGCTCGGCATGTCGCCTATGGTCGGTATCAAATAATCGTGCAGATTCTCGGTTCTTCCCGGGTGATATTCTTCCATCAGCGCCAGGCCCAGTCCCTGCATGATGCCGCCCTGGATCTGCCCCTCGACCTGAATCGGATTGATCGCCTTGCCCACATCGTGGGCGGCGACGATATCGAGCACTTTCACGGTGCCGAAATCGCAGTCCACCTCGACCAGCGCCAGTTGCGCGGCGAACGCATAGGTTGCATAGGGCACGCCCTGGCCGTTCGCATCCTGCGGGCTGGTCGGTGGATCGAATGTGCCCTCGCCGCGCAGCGCGTCGGTTCCGTGGCGTGATGGCAACCAGGCGAGATCGTACTGGTGTTCACCCTGCGCGTCCGTCGCCTTGACCACGCTGCCCTCCAGGCGCAGCGCCGCATCGGCGGAAGCCTCCAGCAGCGAGAGCAGTTTCGCGCGCAAATCGCGTCCGGCAAGCTCGACCGCCTTGCCCGAAACGAAGGTCTGGCGCGATGCCGAGGTCTTGCCGGCATCCGCGGTGAGATCGGTATCGCCCATGACGATGTTGAACTGTTGCAGCGGCAGGCCGAGCGCGTCGGCCGCGATCTGGGTAAGGATTGTGTTCGATCCCTGGCCGATATCGACCGCGCCGTTGTACAGCGTCAGTACGCCCTTGCTGGAGAGGCCGATGCGCATGGTCGACGGGTTGGAAAGGGCCGTGTTGCCGATGCCATACCACATGCAGCCGATGCCGACGCCGCGCCGTCTGGCGCCCGAGGATTTGTTGAACGCGGCGCACGCGGCGAGCGCCGCGTCCCAATGCGGCTGCAAAGCATCCAGGCACTGCACCAGTCCGGCCGAATGCGCGAGCACCTGGCCGGTGGCCGTGGCGTCGCCCGCCTTGAGCGCGTTGATGCGGCGGAACGCGAGCCGGTCCATTCCCAGCTTGTCTGCCAGTTCGTCCATCATCGCTTCGTGTGCGATCGCGCCCTGCGGCACGCCGAAGCCGCGAAATGCGCCGGACGGATGGCAATGCGTGAAAAATGCGCGGCCGCGCGCACTGACATGCGGCACGAAGTAGGGGCCGCTGGCGTGAATCGGCACGCGCGTGGCCACGGTCGGACCCCAGCTCGCGTAGGCGCCGGTGTCGAAATCGGCCTCGGTTTCGACGGCAAGCAGCCTGCCCTTTGCATCGCAGCCGGATTTGATGCGGATGCGCGACGGATGGCGCTTGGTGCTGGCGGCCATGCTCTCCGGCCGAGTGTAGACGCAGGCGACCGGCTGGTCGAGCAGCCATGCGGCGACGCCGACCAGCGGCTGCACCGACAGGTCGAGTTTGCCGCCGAAACCGCCGCCACAGGCCGTGGGCACGATACGGATCTGTTCGCGCGCAAGTTTCATCACCAGCGCCATTTCGTCGCGG
The DNA here is from genome assembly GCA_007280315.1 of Betaproteobacteria bacterium. Lineage (GTDB taxonomy): Bacteria > Pseudomonadota > Gammaproteobacteria > Burkholderiales > SG8-39 > 2-12-FULL-64-23. The sequence continues at coordinate 3,166 of QYQC01000149.1, forward strand.
TCCATGTAAGGCGTCTGGGTGGTAACGTGAATTTCCAGGCGATCGCCGATGCGCCGCGCCCAGCCCGCTTCGGGCTCGATATAGGCATGCTCGACGAAACCGGTTTCGAACGCGGCCTCGGCAACTGCGGCACATCCTGCAAAGGCAGCCGCGGCGTCGCCTTTCCTGACCCAGCCGTCGAGCAGCAGATTGCCCGGCTTGTCCGCCTGCACCAGCGGCGCACCCGGCGCCGCTGCCGCGGCGATGCCCATCACCGGCGGCAATTTGCGATAGCGGATCGGCAGTTCGGCAACGCCTACCGACTCGACTGCATCGCGCGTGCCGACCAGGGCGAGTACGGCCTCGCCACGAAACCGCACTAATCCATCGGCCAGCACCGGCTGGTCCTTGATATGCGGATAAATGCCGAAGCCGTTGCTGGGCACATCGCGCGCGCAGAGCACACGCTCGATGCCAGGATGCGCTGCGGCGAACGCGGCGAGGTCGCCGACTTCGAATGCGGCGTGATGGTGCGGCGAGCGCACGACGCGCAACCACAATGCGTCGGCAGGGATGCCGTCGGCGCCGTAGCGTTCTTCGCCAGTAAGTTTTGCTATGCCGTCGACCTTGGGCACGCGCGCGCCGACGGCGGCGCCAGCCGTGGGCAGGGGCGCCTGTTCAGCGCACGCAACGTCGAGAATCGCTTCGATGATTTTCTGGTAGCCGGTGCAGCGGCAGAGCACGCCGCCGAGCGCGTCCTTCACTTCCTCGGCATTGGGGCGAGCGTTGCGCGAGAGCAGATCGGCTGCCGCGATCAGCATGCCCGGCGTGCAGATGCCGCACTGCGCCGCGCCGTGTTGGTGAAACGCGCGCTGCAGGCCGGATAGCGTGCCGGCATCGGACAGACCTTCCACCGTCGTCACCGAGCGTCCGCCGACCTGCGCCACGGCAGTGAGACAGGAGCACACCTGCCTGCCGTCGATCAGCACGGTGCAGGCGCCGCAGTCGCCGGCGTTGCAGCCGATCTTGGTGCCGGTGAGGCCGAGATCGTCGCGCAGCACGTCGGCGAGCCGTTTTGCCGGGCTGCCCGAGTACTCGCGCGCCACACCGTTGACGACGAAGCGCACGGTCTGTGCGTCGACCTGCGCCCGCGGCGCGTTCATGCGACTTCTCCCAACTCTTTCAGCACGCGGCGCACCAGCGCAAGACCCGCATCCAGCCTGTATTCCCGGCTGGCGCGCACATCGTCGATCGGCGCCAGCGCCGCCAGATGGTCGGCCTTTGCATGATCGCCCAGCGTCGCGTCGCAGGCCTGACCGATCAGCGCGGTTTCAAGCAGCGGCAGGCGCTGCGCCACAGCGGAGGCGGCGCCGAGCGCGACCCGCGCGCCACGCACGCGGCCCGCGTCGACTTCCAGCGTGGCCGCGACCATGACGATACTGACCACCAGGTACTTGCGCGCGCCCAGCTTGACGAAGCGGCTGCGCGCGGCATGCTCGGGCTTGGGTATCAGAATGGCGGTCAGCAACTGATCCGGTCGCAGCAGGGTCTTGCGGTTGCCGAGAATGAATTCGGCAAGCGCGACGTTGGTAATGTTTTTGGCGTCGGCGATTTCGACACGTGCATCCAACGCCAGCAGCGGCGGCACGCCGTCGGCGGCAGGCGACGCGTTGCAAAGATTGCCGGCGATGGTGCCCGCATTCTGGATCTGCACGCCGCCGATTTCGCGCGCGGCGAGTTTCAGCCCGTCGAACAGCGGCGGTAACCGCGCCGACAACAGATCGCTCCAGGTGGTCGTGGCGCCGATGCGCCAATGACCCGCGTCTTCGCCGATTTCACGCAGCGCCGCGATGGCGCTGATATCGAGGATGTCCTCGGTTAGCGGCTGTCCGACCCTCGATGGATAGAAGTCGGTGCCGCCGGCGAGTATGGTCAGATTGCGTTGCGCCAGCGCGGCAACTGCCTCGGACTGGCTGGTAGGGCGAAGGTAGGCGGCCACGCGGTAACCTCGATTGGACTCCGGGCAAATTTATCACACCCGGCAGTGGTCTGCGCAGCTCGACATCACGCGATCCGCGCTCCAGCGGACATCACCTGCGGTCCCGCGGACATCAATTGTGCGCGGCGTATCCCGGGTGCTTCCTGCGCGGGAACTCATGCGCTCGCTCCAAATAGGGCAAAATCCGGGACCAGTCAAAAAATTCCGCCCACAAGGCGGCTAATGGATCAGCAGTCATGCAATCGGACACACAAGTTAGCGCAGCGGCGGCAAACCCTGGCCGGCGCACCGGGCTGTTGCACAACCGGGTCTTTCTCAGGTTGTGGGGATCGTTCACGATCACACATTTCGGTGAACAGATTACGTCGCTGGCCCTGCCGCTGACGGCAGCGCTGGTTCTGAAAGCCACGCCGATCCAGATGGGCGTGTTGATCGCGCTCGAGGCCTTGCCGTTTACCCTGTTCGGATTGTTCGCCGGCGTGATTGTGGACCGCTACCGCAAACTGCCGATCATGGTCTGGGCCGATTGCGGACGCGGACTCGTTTTGCTCCTGGTTCCGGCCTGTGCCTGGCTGGGCTGGCTCAGCATGCCGGTACTGTACGTTGTTGGATTCCTCGTAGGCGTCGGCGGCGTACTCGGCTGGCCGGCATATCAGGTGTTCCTGACCGAGCGCGTAGGGCGCGGCAATCTGGTCGAGGCCAACGCCAAGATGGCGGTGTCGGATTCTGCCTCGCAGCTGGTGGGGCCGGGCGTCGCCGGGGCGCTGGTGCAATGGCTGACGGCACCGTTCGCCATTCTCGCCGACGGCATTGCGTTCTTCTGTTCGGCGCTGCTGTTGCGCAGCATCGGACCGGCTGCGAGCGATGCGCCCAAACACACTGGCGAACATGTCTGGGCCGACATTCGCGAGGGGCTGCAGGCGATTTGGCAAAATCGCATCCTGCGCTCGCTCGCCTGGGCGCTGGCTGCGTGGCAGATCTTCCGCTTCGCCTATCTGGCCGTGGTTGTGCTGTTCGCCACGCGTACGCTCGGATTCTCGCCCGCGCTGATCGGCGTGGTGTTCATGACCGCCGGCATTGGATCGCTCGCCGCGGCCTGGGCGGTTGCGCCGCTCAACCGGCGCTATGGTGTTGGGCCGACGATGCTGGCGGGCATGCTCGGCTCGGGTATCGGCTGGACGGTGATCGGCCTGGCGGCAGGACCGTGGCTCACAGCGGCGCTGATTTTCGGACTGGGATTGTTTCTGCTCGATTTGAGCGCCATGGTGTTCTTCATCAACTACCTGGTGCTGCGGCAGTCGGTGACGCACGACCGGCTGCTGGGCCGGGTGACGGCGACCATGATCTGTCTGACCGTTTCCACCGCGCCGTTCGGCGGTGTTGCCGGCGGCTGGATCGCCGAGCACGCCGGACTGCGCGCGACCGTATTGCTCGCCGGGCTTGGCGCAATAGCGCTCGCGCCTCTGGTGGCATGGCTGTCGCCGCTGGCGCAGTTGCGCTCGATCTCCGAGCTTGGGCAGGATCAATTGCAACCTGGCGTTAATCAACCCTGAATGACAACGGAGGAAACCTGGTGACCTACAACGTCGAACAACACATCGCGCTCAGCCGCGTATCCGAGGTTGCGGCCTCGCCCTGCGGCACCTGGCTTGCAGTGGCGGTGCAGCGCCTCGATCGCGACGGCGCCAAATACACGAGCGACATCTGGAAGCTGCCTGTGGACGGAAGCGCGGCGACGCAACTTACGCGCGGCGAATGCAAGGACGGTTCACCCGGTTTTCGCCACGACGGCGCGCTTGCCTTTCTGTCCAATCGCCAGCCGAACGAAATCAAACCCGATGAAGAAGCCGAAAAGCGCATGCAGGTTTGGATCCTGCCCGGCGATGGCGGCGAGCCGAAGCAACTGACCGATGAGCCGCTGGGCGTGGATGCGTTCCGCTTCGCCAGACGCGCGCCGCGCCTGGTTCTGTTTGCGCCGGTGATTCCGGGCGTGGCGCAGGAACTGCAGCGCGAAACCTCATCCAAGCGGTCCAAGAACGGTCCCAGCGCACGTCGCTTCAAGTCGCAGCCGGTACGCCACTGGGACCATTGGCTGCACGACAACCACGATCTGCCGAACACCCATCTCATTGCCTGCGACGCCGCCGGAGGAAACCGCGTCGATCTCACACCCGAGGCGAAGGCCGAGTTCGCGATCGAGCCGGCGCTGGACGTTTCCGCCGACGGCAGATGGGTGGTGGCAACGCGACAGAGCCCGGGCAGGGATCGCGAACTGGACACAACCCTGCTCCTGATCGATATCGAATCCAAATCAAGCCGCATCCTCGGCGCGGCCGACGCCGTGACGTTCGAACCGCCGGTGTTCTCTCCCGATGGCCGCACTATCGCGGCGGTGCGCCTGACGCGCAGCCCGACCACCGTGATCAGACCGTTGTTGACGCTGTTCGATGTCGCCGGTGGCGAAATGCGCCGGCTCGGCGCGCAATGGGATCGCTGGCCGAATCAAGTGCTGTGGAGCGCGGACGGCCGGCGCATGTACTTCAGCACCGACGATGCGGGTCACACGCCGGTGTTCGCCATCGATGCGGCAGACGGAAGCGTCGAACGCATCACCTCGCGCGCTTGCGGTGGCGTGCATTCGAATCTGGAACTGCTGGCCGATGGCCGCATCGCCGGCATACGTTCGACCCTGCTCGATGCGCCGGAATGCTTTGTCGTCCAGGCGCAGCCGGATTCGACACCGTCGGCGCTGGCGCGCCTGTGCGCTTTCGCCGGCGCCCACGACTGGGCCGAGGTCGAGAGCTTCAGCGTCGCATCGACCGATGGCGTGCCAATCCAGAGTTTTCTGGTCAAACCCAAGGGCAGGGCGGCGAAGGACTCTGGACCATTGCCGCTGGTGCTGTGGATACACGGCGGGCCGATAGGCATGGACCAGGACGGCTGGCACTGGCGCTGGAACCCGCTGCTGTTGGCGGCGCAGGGTTACGCGGTGCTGCTCCCCAATCCGCGCGGCTCGACCGGCTTCGGCCAGGAATTCATCCAGGGCATCTGGGGCAATGTGTGGGGTGACCAGTGCTACAAAGACCTGATGGCGGTCACCGACGCAGTCGTGGCGCGCCCCGACATCGACGCCGCGCGCAGCATGGCCATGGGCGGCTCGTTCGGCGGTTACATGACCAACTGGATCGGCACCCAAACCGCGCGCTTCGACTGCCTGATCACCCACGCGAGCGTCGCCACCATGGCGCAGTTCACCGGCACCACCGACCATCCGGCCTGGTGGTACCTGGAGATGGGCGGCGAGAATCCCTACGCCGACATGGAGCGCTTCGACCGCTACGCGCCGATACGCTACGTCAAGGACTGGAAGTCGCCGGTGCTGATCATCCATGGCGAGCGCGACTATCGCTGCCCGATCAACGAGGGGCTCAATCTGTTCGAGGCGCTGCAGTACCATGGCGTGGACAGCGAACTGCTCGTTTTCCCGGACGAAAACCACTAGATACTCAAGCCGCGCAACGTCGTGGCGTGGTACCAGGCGGTGATCGAATTCACCGCACGTCATCTGGGGCGATAATCGCAATCTACGCAACGACACGAAGGAATTCTATGACGATCAAACGCTTCAAGGGCTCGGACGGCACGCTGGTGGTGCTGGAGCACACATCGAAGATTCTCGATGGCAACCCGCTCGGCGACGCGCATGTGCGCAAGCTCGGCGTGTGGCTGCCACCGCAGTATGACCGCGGCGCGGGAAACACCGCTCAGAGCGGTTACGGCGCGCGCTTCCCCGTGCTCTGGGATCTGGTCGGATTCACCGGCTCGGGACTTTCGGCCACGAACTGGAGGCCTTTCGCCGACAATGTGCCGCAGCGCGCCGCACGTCTGATTCGCGAAAAGAAGATGGGTCCGGCGATCATCGTATTTCCTGACTGTTTCACCGCGCTCGGGGGCAATCAGTACGTCAATTCTTCCGCCATAGGGAATTACGCCGACTACCTGACGCGCGAACTCATTCCATTTGTCGACCGCGAGTTCCGCACGCTTGCCTCGCGCGATCACCGCGGCTGCTTTGGCAAGTCCTCGGGCGGCTACGGATCTATTATTCACGGCATGAAATACGCGAAGCACTGGGGGGCGATCGCCGATCATTCGGGCGACGCCTACTTCGATTTCGTCTACTGGCACGACTGGCCGAACACGCTGAACACGCTGGCCAAGCACCGCGCGGCCGAACGCAAACCCGGCCCGGTCAACATGCGCCGGGAATCGCGTTACCGGGGCGCGGCGGCCGGATTCGACGATGGCCGGATCAAGCGTTTCCTCGAGCACGTATGGAAGAAGGAAAAGCTCTCCGGGGCGGAAGTGCACTGCATCATGAATCTTTGCATGGCCGCAACCTATGACCCGGACCCGAAAGCGCCGCTGGGGTTCCGTATTCCGTTCAACCTGGAGACCGGCGAGTCGCTGCCCGGGCGCTGGAACAACTGGCGCAGCCACGACCCGGTCAATCTGGTGGAGAAATACCGCGCAAATCTGAAATCGCTGCGCGGCATCTATATCGATTGCGGCTGGCGCGACCAGTACCACATCCACTATGGCAGCCGCATGCTGTCCCAGCGCCTCGCCGCGGCCGGCATCCGCCATACCTACCAGGAATTCGACGACGACCACTCCGACGTCGATTACCGCATGGATGTCAGCCTGCCGTTCCTGTACCGGGCGCTGAAACCCTAGGCAGGTTTGCTTTAGGCCTTGTCCTGCGGCTGCGGCCGCGGGGCGAGCGGTGTCACGCCTCCACGGCGCGGTTTCAGGTAGCGCTCGAACGCATCGAGGTAGGAATAGATCACCGGCACCACCACCAGGGTCAGCAGCGTCGACGTGATCACGCCGCCGATAATGGCGCGTCCCATCGGCGCCTGCTGCTCTCCGCCTTCGCCCAGACCGAGCGCCAGCGGCAGCATGCCGAAGATCATCGCGGCGGTGGTCATCAGGATCGGGCGCAAGCGGACCTGTCCGGCGGCGAGCAGCGCGTCGGCGCGGCTCAAACCGTCGCGCTGGCCTTTGTTGGCGAAATCGACCAGCAGGATGGCGTTCTTGGTCACCAGGCCCATGAGGAACACGATGCCAATCATGGAAAATATGTTGAGCGTGGTGCCGGTCACCAGCAGCGCCAGCATCACACCGACCACCGATAACGGCAACGACACCATGATCGCCAGCGGCTGCAGGAAGCTGCCGAACTGCGACGCAAGAACGATGTAGATGAAAATGATGGCCAGCGCCAGCGCGCCGAAAATCGCAGCGTTGACTTCCTGTTGCTCCTTGATCTGCCCGCCGATGTCGAAGCGCAACCCGGGCGGAAGATCATAGGCCTTGATCAGTTGCTGCACCTCGTCGCCGGCATCACCGGAGGGCCGCCCCTGGACGTTGGCCCACAGCGCGATGCGCCGCTGCAGGTCCTGGCGGCGGATGTTTTCCGGACTGAAGGCGCGCTCTATGGTGGCCACCGAGCGCAGCGGGATCACCTCCGCCGTGCCGTTGGGAAGCTGCCGGCCGGTGGCGATGTTCAGGCTGGCGACGTCCTCGAGGATGGTGCGGCTGGCGCGCGGCAACTGTGTGATTACCTCGTAATTCTGGCCGTCGCCCGCAAGCCAGTAGCCGGAGTTTTCGCCGCCGATGAGCGCGCGCAGCATGGTGCCGAGCTGCGCGTGCGTCAGTCCGTATTCGGCGGCGAGTTCGGGTTTGAGGTGAATCGACAGCGCCGGCGTGCCCTCCTTGAACGACACTTCGACGTCGGTAATGCCGCGGATGGCGAGGATCTTCTGCCGCAGATCATTGATGACGCGCCGCATGTCGGCGTCGTTGTTGCCAAGCAGTGCGACATAGATCGGCCCGCCCCAGCCGACACGCAGTTCGACGCCCGGCACGCCTTCGACGCGCTTGCGGATCGCCTGCTCGATTTGCTTCTGCGTCAACTGGCGTTCGTTGCGCGGAACCAGCTTGAGGCTGATGCGCGCGCTGTTCTTGCCCAGGTCGGCGCCGACGCCGAGGGTGGTGTTGATGACTTCGATTTCCTTGAATTGGCGCAGCACCGCCTCGACGCGCTTGACCTGCGCGTCGGAGTACTCGAGGCTGGAGCCCACCGGCATGGTGAGGCGCACGCTGGTAAAACTCTCGTCCGCGTCCGGCATCATTTCGGTGCCGACCAGGCCGGCGATGGGAACGCTCGCAACCAGGCTGGCGAACGCGATCGCCAGCGCGCTCTTGCGGTGGCCGAGCGCCACGCGCAGCAAGACGTCGTAGATTTCGTGCACGCGGCCGATCACCTTTTCGAAAGCACGCAGCACCGGACCTATCAGGCGGATATTGCGCGCGCCTTCGGGGGGGTCGCGCCAGACCGCCGACAGCATCGGGTCGAGCGTGAAGCTCACGAACAGCGACACCATCACCGCGGCCGCCACGGTGATCCCGAACGAATAGAAAAACTTGCCGACGATGCCGCTCATGAACGCGATCGGCACGAACACCGCCACAATGGAGAACGTGGTGGCGAGCACGGCGAGACCGATTTCATCGGTGCCTTCGCGCGCCGCGGTGTAGTGATCCTTGCCCATGTGGATATGGCGCACGATGTTTTCGCGCACCACGATGGCATCATCGATCAACAGCCCGATGCACAGGCTCAGCGCCATCAGCGTCATGTAGTTGAGCGTGAAGCCGAAAGCGTAGAGCACGGTGAAAGTGGCGATCACCGATATCGGCAGGGTGAGGCCGGTGATTACGGTGCTGCGCCAGGAGCCGAGAAACAGGAACACGATCAGCACCGTCAACAAACCGCCTTCGATGATGGTGTACTTCACGTTGTCGACGGCGCGCTCCACCGAGTCCGAACTCGCGCGTATCAGGCGCAATTGGACTCCGGGCGGCAGTTGCTTGCGTATCGTCTCTGCGGCGGTCCTCAGGCTGGCGCCGACCTCGACGATGTTCGCGTCCTGCGCCTTGAACACGTCGAAGCTGATCGCCGGGCTGCCGTTGACGCGCGCCAGGCTCTGGCGCTCCTTTTCCGTGTCCACGACGCTGGCGATCTGCGACAGCAATATCGGCACGCCGTTCTTGCGCGTCACGATGATTTTGCCGAAATCCTGCGGCGACGTGATGCGGCCGTCCACGCGCACGATGGACTCGGTCAGTTCGTTCGATATGGTGCCGACCGGGAAGGCGACGTTTGCGCTGCGCAGGGCACTGACCACCTGGTCGACGGTCAGGCCGATGGCCGTCAGCCGCACCGGATCGATGCGCACCTGTATTTGCCGCGTCACCGTGCCGCTGAGCGCGACGCGCCCGACGCCGCTGACGCGCTCGAAGCCCTTTTGCACCACCTGTTCGGCCAGGGTGGTGAGCTCGCGCGGCGTGAGCCTGTCCGCGAGCAGGGCGTAGAACGCCACCGGCTGATCGTTCTCGTCGCCGCCACGCTGAATCACCGGATCCTTCACGTCGCGCGGAAACTCGCCGCGTATCTGCGCCACCTTGTCGCGCACGTCCTGCAGCACGCGGTCCTGGTCGACGTCGAGACGGAACTCGATCCAGGTGTAGCCTATGCCTTCATAGGATGCCGAAAGCAGGCGCTTGATCCCGGCGACGGTATTGGCGGCGTTCTCGATCGGTTTGGCAACATCGTTCTCGACCTGCTCGGGGGAGGCGCCAGGATACGCGACCCGGATGGAAACATACGGCGGTCGTATGTCCGGCATCGCTTCCACGCGCAGCCGCTGGTAGGAAAATATGCCCAGAACGGTCAGAGCCACCATGACCATGGTGGCGAACACCGGGTGATTGATCGATACGCGGGTCATCCACATAGCGCACTCCCAGGATTGCCTTGGACTAGTTGAAGCACGTCAGTTGAGCGAATCGCGCCCGTCGCTGTAGCAGGCGTGTGCAGGAAATTTCGAATTTGCATTCTAGTTGGACCGCGCCGCGACACCGGCGGTCGCACCTGCTCCGGCCTGCGCGGCGATTACTTTTGCGGCAAGGCCGTCCTTGAGATTGTCGAATTTGGACGCGAGCACAACGTCATCCGGCCCGAGGCCAGAGGCAATCTCGATCAACTGGGCGCGATCGTCGCGCGCGCCAACAGTGATGCTGCGCTTGGCCAGCTTGCCGGCGGCGATCACCCATACGTATTGCTCGCCTTCGTCGCCGCGCAAAGCGGCCACAGGCAGCGCCGGAACGTCGCTTTGCGGCGCGATGGTAAGCACGACGCGGGCGAACATCCCGGTCTTGAGCCGCGCGTCCTCGTCGTGAATGGAAACGTACACGTTGATGGTGCGGGTACCCAGCTCGGCGCTCGGGTTGATGCGCTCGACGCGTCCGCTGACCTTGCCGCTGCCCGCGCCTTCGACCAGAACCTCTGCCGGCATCCCGGTGCGGATGCGGAAGATGTCCGCCACCGCGGCCTGCGCCTGCACCTCGAGTTGCGACAGATCGACAATCGCGAGCAGTGGCGCGTCGAATCCGACTTTTTCGCCGGGCTGCACCAGGCGTTTGGCGATGACGCCGGAAATCGGCGCACGCACGACGGCGTCGCCGAGCATGATCTGCGTCTGTTCGAGCTGCGCCTGCGCCACCGCGACCGCAGCGACCTGGGCGTCGTTCGCGCTGTCGGCGCTGTCGAACGCATTCTGCGAAATGAAATTCTGTTTCACCAGCTGCGCGTTGGTCTGGCGTGTGCGCTGGGTCATGCGCAGCTGCGCTCGGGCGGATTCGAGCGCGCCGGTGCGTTCCGCCAACTGCGCGCGAATCTGCGCCGCATCGAATTCGGCCAGGATCTGGCCGGCGGCGACGCGCTCGCCCTCGCGCACGTTCACGCGTTTCAATTCCGCCGCAACTTTGGCGCGCACTGTGGTCTGCGAAATCGCCTGCACCGTGCCGGGGAGGGTAAGTTGATAGGCGAGACGGTGCGGCCGCAGCTGCACCACGTCGTTTGCGGCGAATTCGAGCGCGGGCCGCTCGGTCTTCTTGGAGGACTCCTCCTGCGCCTTGCGCCGGAACGCCGAGTACACCGAAAGTCCAATGACCAGCGCCAGTCCGAGCACGCCGACGATGGTCCACCAAGTTGCGCGTCTGGTCATGAATCCAGCCCTTCCTGCAAATCGAAGTGATTATCCATTATTTGCCCTCCGGTGTCAGATTGAGCGTGCCCTGGTAGGCGGGTAAACGGACACAGCGTTGTGCTCACCTGATCGATTTCGACGAAGTTTAAAGACTCTTGAACAAATGCGTGTACCCGCGGCTGACTTCCAGGCGCTCGGGGCAGTCCTTGATGCTGACTATCAGCCTACCCTGAACGTCGCGCGCCACGTTAGCAACGGCGCGCATATTGACTATGGTCGCGCGATGGATCTGCCAGTACTGTTCCGCATCGAGCTCGCCGAGCAATTCCTTGAGCGGTTTTCGGATCAGAGCCTCGCCACCCTGCATCACCACGCGGGTGTATTTGTCGGTTGCCTGGAAGAACAGGACTTCGTCGATTGCGACGATGCGCAGCTGATTGCCGACGGTGGCCTGGATCCAGCGCAGGCGACTGGCCGCGGGAGTGGTTTTCTTCTGAATCGACGACAATATCGAGGCGAGACGATCCAAGTCCGGCGGTGACTTCAGGCGCTGCTTCAGCCTTTCAACCGTGACGGCGAGCCGGTCTGGATCCACCGGCTTCAGCAGGTAGTCCACCGCGCCGCGCTCGAACGCCTCGATCGCGTGCGCCTCGTAGGCCGTGACGAACACCAGGTGGCATTGGCCCGCGAGTTTCGCCGCCACCTCGAGACCGTTCGGCGCGGGCATGCGAATATCCAGAAAAGCAAGGTCCGGCCGTTCGCGGTCGAACAGGGCGAGCGCCTCGCTGCCGTTGCGCGCCTCGGCGACCAGTTGCAGTTCAGGCCAGGCGACGCTCAGGCGGCCGCGCAACTGCTCGCGCATCAGGCGTTCATCGTCGGCAATCAGGGCTTTGGGGTTCATCGAACGGCATTGGCCCCGATTGGGTTTCCGCGGGAATGGCCGCTGACGATTCCATATTGCAAGGGACTGTCAGGCGACGGCATAGGGGACGTCAATTTTAGCGCGAGTTCCGCTGGGCTGGTTGGGCTCCATGGTCAAAGACGCGTTTGCGCCGAACAGCTGATGCAACCGTTCGCGAATATTGGCCAAGCCGATGCCGGCCTTCGCGTCGGTTGAAAAGCCCATGCCCGTGTCCTCGACCGTGACGCACAGCTTGCCGTCGCGCACTTCGGCGCGCAGATGGACCGATCCGCCATCGGGTTTTGGTTCCAGACCATGCTGTATGGCGTTTTCCACCAGCGACTGAATCATCATCGGCGGGAATGAAGCCGACGCGAGCCCGCTAGGCACGATCACGTCGAACTGCAGGCGCTCTTCCATGCGCATTTGCATGATCTTGAGATAGCTCGCGCAGAGTTCAACTTCCTGACCGAGCGTCGCCGACTGCTGGCGCATGCGCGGCAGTGCCGAGCGCAGGTATTCGATCAGATGACGCTGCATCTGCGCCGCGCGTGCAGGGGCGGTCTCGATCAGGTGTTCGACGGCCGCCAGCGTGTTGAACAGGAAATGCGGTTCCACCTGGGCCTGGAGCAACTGCAGGCGCGCCTCCATTACCTGGCGCTGCAGCGTTTCTCGTTCCGCCACCGCCTCGGCGGCTTCTGCTTTCTGCTCGGCCCTTTGCTGCGCGCGCGCAAACATGCGCATTACGAACAGCGCCAGAATCAGCAGCAGTGTGAAGATGACGATCTGGGGCTCGCGCGACTTCGATTTCACCGCGATGTTCTCGATCTCCTCCAGATCTGCGTCGGAAAGCGGAATATCGGACAGGTGCAGATCCTTGCCGATGCTTGTTTCCTTTTCCCCTTGCCCCAGCTCCTTCGCCGGTGTGGCAGGCGTCTGCGCCACCGCGTCTTTCGCCGCTGCGTCAGCGGCCGGCTGATCCGCTGCTGCGGGCGGCGCTGGCACCGTCTTGCCTTCGGGGGCAGCCGTTTCCGCAGCCGCCGGCTTGCGCCGAATGACGATGCCGTCCTCATCGATATGGATTTCGGCGGTTACCGACTCCTTCCCGCGCGCCTTGGCGGCGCGCTTGTCCGTGGAAGTCTTGGCCCGTTCCTGCAGGACCTTGATATGGCGGTTGGTGGGCTTTTCCCACAGGCTCTGGCTGATTCCCGCCGCCACCAACAGGATGATCGCGAGCAGCACGAACTGCCAGAATGACAGCCCCGCGATCCGCGCCGCCATGCGATTGAAACCGGCCTGGAATGCGCTGAGCGAGCGGTCGAATCGGCTGTCAGCAGCCATGGTCATCCCGCGTGCAGATCGGCGTGGCGGGGCGATGCGTGCGATGCATCGTCACAGCGCGCCCGTCGCGCCGTCGCGCTCGCTTGCGGCCTGCTTGCCAACAGTCGCACGCTTTTCAATTCCGGCCATGCGCCGCTGTTGGCGTATTTCCGCCAATTGTTCCGCGCTGGGTGTGACCACCACGCGCGCAATTTCCGGCGCTTTGGTGGTTTGTTTCGACGCTTTCCCGGGCTTGCCGTTTGTTTCCGCTGCCGCTGCGAATGCGATCGGCGCGAAGCCGATTGCTGCCGCCAGAAATCCTGCCAAAACCTTGCGTTCGAATCGATTCATCATTGCTTCCCCTTCCTTGGTGCGTCAGTCGATGTGCGCAGGTTAAGGGGGGCGATGGATGGCGGCAACGCTGTTGCGACGGATTGCGTCCGTCGGGGGATGAACTGCGCGCCTGCGCGACGAACTGCAGGCAGCCCGCGGTAGCCGCTGCGTCCGGTTGGACTGTTTGGACTGTTTCGCTCGAATTCAAGCGTCGGATCAACGCCCGGTTCGCTGCAGAAAGTCGCTCAGGCCGGACTGCTGTGCGCTTTTGAATGCGCTGCATAGCTTTATCGTCTCGACCGTTTGCGCGAGAATTCTGGGGCCACCGTCGAGTCCGCTCATGCGGTCGCGGAAGAACGCTTCCATGTCGGCGCGTCTTTCGTCGTCGCACAACTTCGCGCCCCAGGTTGGATAGCGTGCCGCAGCGTTGCGCGGCGAGCGCGCCGCCAGCACGTCGAAATTGCGTTTCATGAACTCGTAGGCCGCGTTTGCGTTTCGGGCGTCCTCGGACATCGTCCATGCGATCAGCATGGCGTCGCGAATGTCGTAGTCTTCGCTGAGCAGCAGTCCCAGTGCGGCCTCGGCCAGCGCCGGGTCGCGAAACGACCCCAGGGCAATGAACAGATTGGCTTTTTCGCGCCGGTCCTGGGTTTGTTTCGCCTCGGCGCGAAGCAGGTCGAACAGTTCGCGGTCGCCATGGCGGGCCGCGCTTTGCAACACGGACCGCACCATGCTGCCATCGATGGCGCCGCGCTGTTGCAGCCAGCGCCTGGCCAGCACGATCGCTTGCGCTCCAAGTTTGCCGTCATTTCCTGCGTCGGCGACCAAATTAAGCAGGACCGGTCGTAACTGCCGCGCACCTTCGCTCTCGGCCGCATGCGGCGCCAGCCCGAGGCTGTGCGCGCGCTTGCCGAAGGTGCTGCGGATCCAGCGCGCCTGCTGTTGCCGCAGCGCCGCGGGTACCAGCGGTTGAATGCGCTCGATCATCGCGGCCATTGCCTGCACAACGTTATGGTTTGCGGATTTGGCGAACGGTTGCACGCTTTGCAAGGCGCGCGCAAGACTCAGACTGCCATCGTGCGCCGACGCGTCGGTATCACCGATGAAGGCGACAATTTCCGCAGTGCTGCGCGGGGCGGCTATGCGTTGCAGCAATTCGCCCTGGTAGCGCGAACGGAAATAGCGCGCCGTGTCTGCGTGCAGCGACGTGGGGCAGGCGGCGCCGAGTTGCAGCAGCGCAGTGGCTTCCTGCATCAGCGTGCACGCGCGCCTGTCGCCGCCGCTGGCGCTGTAGCGTACACAAACCGGCACCTGCCAGGTCTGCGCCTCGGCGCCCTGCGACCCCAGCGGCAGGTAGCGCTGTTGCGCAAGCCGCAGTTCCGCTCCGTTTGAGCCGCATTGCAGTCGCATCGACACCAATGGCACGCCGGCCTGATTGAGGAATGTTTCGAACGCTGGTCCCACGCGCGCGTCGCCCTGAGCGCCCAATTCGGCGAGAAAATCTGCCGCCGTGGCATTGCCATGCGCATATTTGTCGAGGTAGCGGCGCACGCCGGCGCGGAATTTCTGCTCTCCCATCCAGGCCTCGAACATGCCGAGCACCGCGCCGCCTTTGGCGTAGGTGATGCTGTCGAACGCGTTGAGGATGTCGCCGTTGTTTTCGATCGGCTGGCGGATTTTTCGTGCGCTGGCGAGGCTGTCGTTGGCCATCGCCTCGCCGCTCCAGATCAGTTCGCGCGCCTTGATCTCCCAGGATGGTTCGATCTGGTCGGCAATTTTCGCGGCGATCCAGGTGGCGAAGGATTCGTTCAGCCAGATGTCGTCCCACCAGGCGTGCGTGACCAGATCGCCGAACCACATGTGGGCGATTTCGTGCGCCGCAATCTGTGTGTAAGTCTGCTTGAAGCGTATGGTCTCGTCTTCGGGCTTCGCCAGCAGCAACGGCAGGCGGTAGGTGATCAGGCCCGGATTCTCCATGGCGCCGAAGTTGGGTGTGGGCACCGCCAGGCTGTCGAGTTTTTCGAACGGATAGGCGACGCCGGTGTACTGCTCGCTGCGCTCCACAATGCGCGCGGTGGTTCTGGCGGCGAAGCGCGCATGCTCTTTCATCCCTCGGGGTGTCACGATGCGCAGCGGTATCGACTTCATTCCGGCGGTTCCGGCATCGACGAATTCGAACGGACCGACGCCGAACGCTATCAGGTAGCTGGGCAGGGGTTTGGTCTGCGCAAACGCGATCCGTTTCATGCCGCCGGGCAGGGGCGTCTGCGCGGTGATCGGCGTATTCGAAACGGCGACGTTGTCCTCGCGCACCACAAGATTCAATTGCCACGGCACCTTGAATCCGGGTTCATCGAAGCTGGGAAATGCGCGTCGCGCACGCGTCGGCTCAAACTGGGTATAGGCGTACCAATCTACGCCTTCCTTTACCGCAAATACACCACTGGTGTCTTTCCGGTTGATTTCGCCCTTGTACTCGATATGCAACCTGGCGCCGCCGATCGCCAGTGCTTGATCGAACTGAAGGCCGACGAAATCCTCGCCGCCGGGAATGATTTTCGCCTGGGCCGGCGCGCCTGTGCCATCGATCCGTGCCTGTTCAAGCGTCAGGTAGCGCGCGTTGAGCCAGATGACGCTCGTCGGTTTCACGACTTCCAGCGCAATGTCGATCGAACCGTGAAAACTGGTTTCTTCAGGACGGATCGTCAGTTCGGCAGCGTAGTTCAGCGGCTTGACGCTGTCGGGCAGGCGCAGCGCCGGAGGCGTGGCAGTCTCGGATTGGGCGCTACCCGGGAACAGCCACACGGTAACAGCTAGCATCAACGCAATGATGCGGTATGTATTCAAAATGAACTCCTGAAAAGTAACGGGCCGAGCCGACGCGCTATGTTACCGGGGCCGCCACGGTCGGGCGAAACTTGCCGGGCTGGCATTGCCGTCGCGATCGATTGCGACCAAACCAAATACGTAGTTGTCTTTGGAAACACCCTTAAGCGTGTAGCGGTTGACATTGCCGGTATCACGCGCGTGTTGCCACAGGGCTTGGCCGGGCGCGCGCCATAGGATGCGGTAACCGGCGATGTCCGGCTCGGCGTTCGCCGTCCAGCGCAGCGTCGTGTCGTTTTCCAGGGCGAGCACTTCGATGCCCACATCCCGCGGCGCGGCCGGCGCGAGCGCCAGCGACGCCAGTCCGGCCGCGTTCACGCGCGCCACCTGGGCAACGTAGCCGAAATCGACGAATTCCGGCAGATCGCCGAATTGCACACCCAGCTCGGCGCGAACGTTCTGGTGCTGGTGGCGGAAGTCTTCGGCGGGTTCGGTGAAGCGTACCGCCGCATAGCCCTGCTCGAGAAACGGCAGATGGTCGCCGCCGCGCAGAAACCGGTCCGGCCGCGGAATCAGGTCCACGCTGAAGCCCGGAACATAGCGCTCTCCAGTTTCCTTCAGGTAGCGACCCAGTTGATGTGCCGGGGTGTCGGCTTCGCCGCCGGAGCGCGCAATTGAAGCGATCTGGGCGTGCGCAGCCTGCGTGGGGGCCGAATCTGCGCTCGCCTGGCCCGCCAGCAGCGCCAGCAGCGCCGGCAGGCCGTTGGCAAACAGACGCACCGCGCGGTCATTGCGCGAACCGTCATCCGCGGTCGAACTGCCGATGATGTCATTGGTGATCATGCCGGCGACATCCACGCCTTTCACCCTGGCTTGCTCGGCCCAGTGCGTGGCGCCGAGTAAACCCTGTTCCTCGCCGGCAACGGCCATGAATACCAGCGTGGCATCGAAGCGGTGCGCCGCCATGGCGCAGGCGATTTCCATGACCGCGGCTACGCCCGACGCATCGTCGTTCGCGCCGGGCGCATCGCTCTCCGAATCCATCACGCTGGAGGGCATGGAATCGTAGTGCCCGCTGACGACGTAGTGGCGTGCCCGCGCACCGGGCAGCGTCCCGGGCAGGGTTGCCACTACATTCATGATCTCGATTGGCTGGGGCACGCGGCGCGCCGCCGGCTGGGTGAAGGCGTCGAACGCGACCTGCAGCCTGCCGCCGCTCGCCTCGCCACAGGCTTCGAGTTCGGCCTTGATCCAGCGCCGCGCGGCGCCGATACCACGCGTCGCGGATGCCGTATCGGATAGCGTGTGGCGGGTGCCGAACGACGCCAGCTTCCGGATGCGCATTTCGATGCGCTGCGGCGAAATTGCGGCAACGATGGTCTCGATCTGGCCAATTCGACGTGCCGAATCGGCGGCTTGCGCGGCCAGCGGCGCGATGCAGCCGAGCAGTATTAGTAACGCGCGCATTGCGTTTACGTAGCGGAAGATCGAAACCGCCGGCGCGCGGAAGCCGCCGCCATCGGGGACCGGGAATACAACAAGCACAAGAGTTTTACTGACATTGGCATGCTGGTTTACCTTTTCGGGTGCGTAATTTATCACGCGCTAACCCATGCATCCGGATGCCTGTCAAATATTCAAAAGGAAGGTTGTTGCAAAAATACAACAAAAGGCAGGGCAAATGGCAATCAATCTATGGCGGCTGGACGGGCTGTCTGCTAGCATCCTCGCACCATTTCGGGGCAACTGCCATTTTTGTGGAGCAGTCAACCAGCGCAGGAATTCCCGATGTGTCAAAAGTTGTAAGTAATGTGAGTAAAAGCTGCAGAAAAACGGGATTGTGTCATGTTGCACGGTGCAGGACGCGAATGCATACAGGGCGCACAGGCTTTCTAACGACATTGCAAGGGAGAATGGCAACATGATGTTCAAGCAAAAAAGGATGCACGTACTCGTTGGTTACGCCATAGGGGTTGGCGCCTTCGCCGTGACTTCTGTGCCGGTATTGGCTCAGCAGAAAGTTGAGCGAGTCGAGATTACCGGCTCGGCGATCAAGCGATCCATCGACAGTGAAACGGCGCTGCCGGTCACGGTGCTCGATATGGGCAAGCTGCGCGAAGCAGGGATCACCAGCGTCGAAGAGGCGATGACCATGCTTTCCTCCAACCAGACCAGCCGTGGCAGCAGCCAGGCCATCGGTTCCGGGACGGCCGGTAAAGCGGAAGCCAACCTGCGCGGCCTGGGTTCGAACAAGACTCTGGTTCTGTTGAACGGGCGCCGCCTGGCGGCGTTCGCATTCGATTCGGCCTCGGTCGACTTGAACGCCATTCCGCTGGCAGCGGTCGACCGCATCGAAATCCTGCGTGACGGTGCGTCGGCAATTTACGGTACCGACGCCATCGGCGGCGTGATCAACTTCATCACCAAGCGCAATTTCGACAAAGGCGAATTCTCGGCTGAGTTGACGGTGCCGAAACTCGAAGGCGGCGGCCAGTCGCGGTTCTCGCTGGCCAAGGGCTTCGGCAGCCTGGACAAGGACGGGTGGAACGCCTGGATGTCCTTCGATCACAAAGCGCAGGAAGCGATTGCAGCAACCCAGCGCGAATTCGGCCGGACCGGCGTCGATCTGAACAAGGGCTTGAACCTGACTTCGGGCACGACGTTCCCGGGAAACTTCTCTCAGGGCGCGTTGGCCGGCAATACGACCCGCGCCGCCGGTTGCAAGCCGCCGTTCTCGCTGCCGCTGTCGGCGACGACCTGCCGGTTTGATTACACCGCAATGATAGATATCGTTGCGCCGACCGAAACCGACACCGTCATGGGCCGGGCCAATTTCAAGTGGGGCAACAAGCTCGCTTCGATCGAAGTCCTGCATTCAGAGAACACGAATACCGCTCGCGTAGCGCCGGATCCCGTGACCGGCATTACCATGACGCCAGCCTCACCGTTTTACCCCGCGACTTTTCCCGGTATCGATCCGACCAAGAACATAACCGTCGGCTGGCGCATGATTCCGGCCGGACGCCGCACCAATATCGCCGAGACTTCGATGGACCGCGTGGTTGCGACCTTGAGCGGTTCCTGGTCGACCTGGGACTACGATGCAGGCGTGTTCTGGACCCAGAGCAAGGCCAGGGACGGCGGCGCGGACGGCTACGTCAATGCCGGCAAAATCAAGGCCGGCGTGCTTGCCGGTACGCTGAATCCGTTTGCCGATCCCACGGCCGCGCAACAGACGCTGATCGATGCGGCAAAAATGATCGGTCTGGCCGCTCGGGGCAAAGGCACCACCAAGGGCGCGGACGTGAAGATTTCGGGTGAAGTGTTCGATCTTCCCGGCGGCAAGATTGGCTTGTCCGCGGGGCTGGAAGCGCGTAAAGAAGATTATCGCAACGATACCTATGACGATTACGTCACGAACGTACCGTCGATGGGTCGCGATATCTATCACGCCGGCGGCGATCGTGATGTCAAGGCTTTCACCCTCGAAGCGCTGCTGCCGATCACCAAGCAGTTGGAAATTCAGCTGGCTACGCGTATGGACCGCTACAGCGATTTCGGCTCGACCACGAATCCGAAAATCGGTTTCAAGTTCAAGCCGCTGAGTTCCTTCCTGGTTCGCGGGTCCTACAACCGGGGCTTCCGCGCGCCGACGCTGGACGAATTGTATGGGCCGAATAGCATTACCTTCAGCGCCAACTCCTACAACGATCCAGTGCTGTGCCCGGGTGGTGTGGTCAACGCTGCGGCGGGCGGTCTCGCGCCGCGCGATTGCGACCAGCAGGTGCAGGCCCAGCAGGGCGGCAACAAGTTGCTGAAGCCTGAGACCTCGAAAACGAGTTCTTTGGGCGCTGTGTTCCAGCCGACCAAGGATCTACAGTTCTCGCTTGATTACTGGAAGATCAACATGAAGGATCAGATCGCCGGCTTCCCGGAGCAGTCGATCATGGGTAACCCTGGGGCCTATGGCGCCAAGATCGTTCGCTGCCCAGCCATCCCGGTCGCTTTGCAGGCAACCCTTACTGCCTGTCAGGGTGGCTATTTGAACGGGCCTGGAATCGGCTACATCATCACCACGACGGATAACCTGGGTGAAGTGAAGACCAACGGTTTCGATCTGGGCGCGTCCTATGCGTTCAAGATCGGCAACTATGGCCACATGGCGATGACCTACAGTGGAACGCGGGTCAATTCCTACCAGTACCAGAACAGCAAGGTCGAGGAGTTCAAGGAAAACGTCGGCAAATACGTCGATTCGTCGCCGGTGTTCCGCTGGCAACACGTGGTTGGCGTGAATCACACCTACGCCAACTGGAGCACCCAGCTGATCATCCGCAACAAGTCGAGCTACATCGATCAGGACCCGGCGAACACCGTCAAGTCCTATACGCTGACGGATCTGGTTGCCACATACAGCGGCTTCAAGAACGTTTCCCTGACGGCCGGCGTCAAGAACCTGCTGGACAAGGACCCGCCGTTCTCGAACCAGGGCACCGTGTTCCAGAAAGGCTACGACCCGCGCTACACCGATGCGATCGGACGCGCTGTATTCGTCCGCGGATCGTATAAGTTCTAAACCTAGTACTACCTGGGGATTGAGCGGACCAAATTCACTCAATCCCCGGTCACTCAGGCCCAAAACGCAATACCTTGTTTTGGGCCTTTTCTTTTGGGCATCGAGCGAACCCGGGTGGTTTCCGGCGCTGCCCCGTTAATTACGGATTACGTCTGCCCCGGGCAGATGGCGATTCCAGGAACGCATTGTGTGAATGACTGTGAAATTGATGCCGCATGCGTACAATTCCGCCGCATTTTCGAGTACAATCCCGCGTCCGTCAGCTCCGTCAGTTGGCGGTCCGCTGTTCGTGACAACTGCAGAAGGCCGTCAGCGGGTCTTGGACCAAATGGGATTGGCGGGAAACCAGAGTGAATAGCAAATTTAACCAACACATCGCTGGCGGGAATGTGGTTTGCCCGCCGGGAAGCGCGACACTTGGCAATATGAGAATTTTCCAGTGAGTTACGTCCAGGCCCATGAGAATTCGAGCAGCCGGCTGACCGGGCTGGTGATCGTCGTTGTATTTCACCTGGTCATGGGTTATGCGCTGGTAAACGGTCTGGCGCGAAAAATCGTGGAAGTGGTTACCCAACCGCTGGAAACGAAGATCATCGAGGAAATCAAGCCGCCGCCTCCCGACAAGCTGCCGCCGCCCCCGCCGCCGAAGCTCGCCGCACCTCCGCCGCCATTCATCCCGCCGCCGGAGATTCAGGTGCAGGTTCCGCAGATCAATACGACCGCGATCACTGCGGTTACGCGCGTCGCACCCACCGCGCCGGTCGCACCACCGGGACAGCGTGTGGCGCCGCCTGCGCCGGCCGTCGTGCGTGCGGCGCCGGTAAAAACATCGGCGGTGGTAGACGCGAGGGCGTGCGAGAAACCGACCTATCCTGCGGCCGCACTTCGGGCACAGGAAACGGGGATCGTTTTGCTGGCCTTCCTGATCGACTTGGATGGAACTGCGGTGGAAAGCAAGGTGGAGCGGTCATCGGGGTCGAGGCGACTGGACGAGGCGGCGCGCAAAGCGCTCTCCCTGTGCAAGTTCAAACCCGCGACCACGGACGGCAAGCCCGAGCGGGCATGGGCGCAAATTGAGTACGAGTGGAAAATCGACTGATGCAACCGGTGTTTCGTTCCTGACGGGCCCGCCGACCCGTAAGCCACATACTAATTTTTTGGGAAATCACTATGACAAGTTTCAAGTTGCGTATATATAAGCTGTTTCTCGCGGCGCTGGTAAGCGTCTCGGCGGTGACGATACTGGCGCCGTTGCCGGCGGCCGCGCAAACTCCCGCACCAGCACCTGTTGCGGCGCCCGCGCCCGCAGCCGCGGTTGCACCGCTGCCACCGCCTGTGGCAGCGCCTGCGACCGAGACCGTCGAAAATCCCTATGGACTGGACGCGCTGTGGCGGCAGGGTGACTTTGTTTCCAAAGGTACGCTCATTATTCTGGTCATCATGTCCGTGGGATCATGGTACATCGGCATCCTCAAGCTGATCGAACAGGCCAAGCTGCTGAAGCAAGGCGCGGAATCCGACGAAAAATTCTGGAAAGCCGCTTCAGTCAAAGACGCCATTGCCGCCCTGCATGAAGATAGTGCCTTCCGTTTTGTCGCGGAGAAGGGGGCCTACGCGGCCGAGCACCACCAGGGCTCGGTCATCGAACGCGTGGACCTCAATGTCTGGGTCAGCATGTCGATTCAGCGTGCCATCGATACGGTGAATAACCGGCTTCAGAACGGTTTGGCGTTTTTGGCAACGGTAGGTTCGACCGCGCCGTTTGTCGGCCTGTTTGGCACCGTCTGGGGGATCTACCACGCGCTCACAGCCATCGGCATTGCCGGTCAGGCGTCTATCGACAAGGTTGCCGGTCCGGTGGGCGAGTCGCTGATCATGACTGCGTTCGGCCTTGCCGTGGCGGTTCCGGCGGTCCTGGGCTATAACTGGCTGGTTAGGCGCAACCGGGTGGCGATGGAACTAATACGGCATTTCGGTGGTGGCGTACACATGACACTGCTGGGCGGTGGCCGTAACCGGCGTAAAGGCAGCTGAGCATGTCGATGCTCGTTGCTCCGCTGGAAGCCGAGGACGAAGTCATCTCGACCATCAACACCACGCCCCTGGTGGACGTGATGATGGTGTTGCTCATCATCTTTCTGATCACCATTCCGGTGGCGATCCAGACCACATCGGTGGAACTGCCGAAGGAATCAAACCAGGTTACGCAAACCAAACC
>QYQC01000235.1 GCA_007280315.1 Betaproteobacteria bacterium
CCTGCGAACAGCATGCGAAAGCGCCCGCTGCGCTGCAGGTCGGCTTCGACAATATCGCTGATGTTCTGCGGCAGCACCTGCTCGCCGGCGAAGCGCAGCACGCCGATCGGGATCTGGTTGGCCCCGCCGCCGGTGATTTCGATCGACAGCTGCGCCTGGGCCCCGGTACTGGCCAGGAGAAGCAGTATCCAAACCGAAGCCAGGAACTCGCGCATGACGGAAACAAAAATCATATTCATCAATTATACATTCCGCATGGTCACTTCAACTCCTGCGGCCGGAATTTGATTTCCAGATTGCGCTGGAATTGCTCCGGTTTGTCGGGTCGCGGCAGGGGCGAGGATTTGAGTATCGCCCGTTCCACCGCCGCGTCGTACGCTTTGTGACCGCTGGATTTTCGCAGCCTGACCGACATCACCTCGCCGGTGGGTAGCTGCACCACATCGAAAATTGCCTCCGGGTTGCCGGCGATATCCGGCGGCAGCACGACGTTGCCCTTGATCTTCCCTTTGAGCTTGCCGATGTAGGCCGCGTCGGCTGTCGCGGCAAACGCCGCAGCCTCGCGCCGCATCTGATCAAGAATCCGGTCTTTCTCCAACTGCTGGCTCAGGGCCGTCGTCTCGCGCTCCAGCTGCGCGCGTATGTCTTTGCTGCGATCCAGGTTCAGCTTGGGTTCGGGCTTGTGTGGTTTGGGTTCGACTTTTTTCGGTACTTCCTTCTTTTTGGGTTCCTTCTTCTTTTCCAGCACGATGTCTGGTTTAGGCGGTTCGACCACCTTTTCGACCTTGGGTTCCGGTGTTACTGCCGCTTTGGGTTCGGGGACGGGTTCAGGCTTGACCTGCGGCGCGGGTTCGACCTTCTCCCCCACTGGCGCCGGCGGGCTCGCCCACAGTTCAACCGTCACCGCCTCGGGTTGCCGGTTCTGCCAGTGCACGCCGAAGATCAGGAACAGCGCCAGCAACACGTGCACCAAAAGCGCGAGCACGGCGGAAGGCACCTTGCCCGGCTCCTGATACAACAATGCGCCAACCGCTGCGCTCATCGTGCCGCGGGCTTCACCGGCAGGCCGACTCTGCGCACCTGCTGCTGCTGCAGTTCGTCCATCACTTTGAGCACCTCTTCGTAGCGGACGTCCTTGTCCGCGGCGATCACCACCGGCTGATCCGGATGGGTCTTCTGCTTTTCGCGCAACGCAGCGACCAGCTCGGCGGAGGACACCTTGCGTTCGCTCGCTCCGGCTTTGCTTCTTTCGCGCAGCATCAGCGACGCATCGGCTTTGATCACCACTTCCAGCGGCAGTTCCGGCGGCAGCGAGGATTTGCCCACTGCGGGCAGATCGATCACCCCCGGGTTCACCAGGGGCGCGGTGATCATGAATATTACCAGCAGCACCAGCATCACGTCGATGTAGGGCACGACGTTGATTTCGCTCATGGCGCGGCGTGCACGCGGCATCGCGTTCTTCCCTACTTGCTCACGCCGGACTGGCGTTGCAGGATGTTGGAAAATTCTTCAATGAAGCTCTCGAAGCGGATGGCGAGGCGGTCGATGTCGTGGGCGTAGCGGTTATAGGCGATGACCGCCGGGATAGCGGCGAACAAGCCGATGGCGGTTGCGATCAGCGCCTCGGCGATGCCGGGCGCGACATGTGCCAGCGTCGCCTGATTGACGTTCGCCAGGCTGCGAAATGAATTCATAATGCCCCACACCGTGCCGAACAGGCCGACGTAGGGGCTGACCGAGCCGACCGATGCGAGAAACGACAGATGCCGCTCGAGATTATCCATCTCGCGCTGATAGGTGGCGCGCATGGCGCGCCGCGCTCCTTCCACCGGAATACTCGGATCAGTGCCGCGCTGCGCCCGCAATTTGGCGAATTCGCGGAAGCCCGCCTCGAAAATGCGCTCGAGCGATCCGGCGCGGTGGCGGTCGTTCACTGCGCTCTGGTACAGGCCGTTCATGTCGCTGCCGCTCCAGAAATCGCGCTCGAATTTCTCCGTCTGCACCGCGGCCAGGCGCAGGGCGAACAGCTTGCGGAAAATGAACAGCCAGCTCATGAACGAGACCACCAGCAGCAGCGCCATTACCAGCTGCACCAGCACGCTCGCGTTGGTGATCAGGGAAAGTATCGACAGGTCTTGGGTTACGTTCATTGTTGTATTGACTCGCGTAGGGATTGCGGAATTTCGACCGGCTTGAACCGCCGCAGATTCAGGCAGGCCACCCGGATCTGGGCGCGCGCCATTACCTGGCTGCCGCAGCGCGCCTCCTGGGTCAGATCCAGGTAGACGCGCGCAAGTTTTTGCAGTTCCACCGTAACTTCGAGCAGATCGTCCAGCCGTGCCGGACGCTCAAAATCGAGCAGCGCCCGCCTAACCACGAAAATCAGACCGTCCTCCTGCGCCAGTTTATCCTGATTCAGGCCGAAGCTGCGCAGCCATTCGGTGCGCGCGCGCTCGAAAAACTTAAGATAATTGGCGTAATAGACGACGCCGCCGGTGTCGGTGTCTTCGTAATAGACACGCACGGGCCAGGTAAAGTTTTTCGTCATTGCGGGATCAGGTTTCGACTGGACCATTCCACAGATCGGCGTTGCCGCCCGAGGTCGGCGGCGCCAGGCCGAAATGGCGATAGGTCGAGACCGTAGCAACGCGCCCGCGCGGCGTGCGCTGCAAATAGCCCTGCATAATCAGAAACGGCTCGATCACGTCTTCAATGGTGTCGCGCTCCTCGCCGATCGCATGCGCAAGATTTTCCACGCCCACCGGGCCGCCGGCGAATTTCTCGATCACTGCCAGCAACAGTTTCCGGTCCATCAGGTCGAGTCCCAGTGCGTCGACGTCGAGCATTTTCAGCGCCGCGTCGGCGACCTCGCGGCTCACGCCGCTTCTCGCCCTGACTTCGGCATAGTCGCGCACCCGCCGCAGCAGCCGGTTGGCGATGCGCGGTGTGCCACGCGAGCGCCGTGCAATTTCAAGCGAACCCTCGTCGGCGACCTCGACCTTGAGCAATCCGGCCGAGCGGCTCACGATCTGCTGCAGCTCCGACGCGGTGTAGAACTCCAGCCGCGCGACGATTCCGAAGCGGTCGCGAAGCGGATTGGTGAGCATGCCGGCGCGCGTGGTGGCACCGACGAGCGTAAACGGCGGCAGATCGAGCTTGACCGAACGCGCGGCCGGCCCCTCTCCGATCATGATATCGAGCTGGAAATCCTCCAGCGCCGGATACAGGATCTCTTCCACCACCGGCGACAGGCGGTGGATTTCGTCGATAAACAGCACGTCGTTCGGTTCGAGGTTGGTGAGCAGCGCCGCGAGATCGCCCTGGCGTTCGAGCACCGGGCCCGAGGTGTGGCGCAGGTTGACCCCCATTTCGCGCGCGATAATGTGCGCCAGCGTCGTCTTTCCCAGACCCGGCGGGCCGAACAGCAGCACGTGATCCAGCGACTCCTTTCGCTGACGCGCTGCCTCGATAAAGATCGCCAGCTGACCGCGGATCTTCTCCTGGCCGACGTACTCGGCCAATACCTTGGGCCGCAACGCGCGTTCCAGCGCCTCCTCCTGCGGCGAGGCTGGATCGGCGGCGATCAGCCGGTCGGTTTCGATTGCCATGCGCTATTTTACCCGCCTACCGTTCGCAGGAATGCCGATCACGCGGCCCCGGCGCGTTTCGCGTCAATGCGCGGACGCGCGATCCTGGTGCGCCCGTGTCTGCTGGATGCGGTCGAAGATGCGGACGAAACGATGGGTGTTCTTGGTCACGGTCAATTCTTGGCCAGTGCTTTCAGCGCCTGGCGGATGCCGTCGGACACGCTTACGCCTTCGGGCAATTGCTTGAGCGCGTACAGTGCCTCTTTTTCGTTGTAACCCAGCGACAGCAGCGCGTTGAGTACGTCGCTCGACGCAGGCGCGGCGCGGTTGACCGCAACGCCCGCCGTCAGCCCGGCGCCAAACTTGTCCTTCAATTCGAGCAACAATCGTTCCGCCGTTTTCTTGCCGATGCCGGGTACCTTGGTCAGCCGCCCGGCTTCCTGCATTGCCACCGCCTGCACCAGGTCGGCGACGCTCATGCCCGAGAGCAGCGACAGCGCGGTGCGCGCGCCGACGCCGCTGATTTTCAGCAGCTGGCGGAACGCCTTGCGCTCGGCTTCGCTGCCGAAGCCATAGAGCAGATGCGCGTCTTCGCGCACGATCAGATGGGTGTGCAGCGTCAGGCGCTCGCCCACGTTGGGCAGGTTGTAGAAGGTGCTCATCGGCACATCGATCTCGTAGCCCACACCCTCGACTTCCAGCACGACCTGCGGCGGCGTCTTTTCCAGCAATACGCCGCTCAAGCGTCCGATCATATGAGCCGCCCCCGTTTCACGCGGTAGCCCGCGGTCGCAATCGACCCCAGCCCCTGTCCGCCATGCGCGTGGCAGATGGCGCAGGCTAGCGCATCGGCGGCGTCCGCGCCGGGATTACCCGGAAGTTTGAGTAGCCGCCGCACCATCTCCTGCACCTGTTCCTTTTTCGCGTGTCCGTTTCCGACCACGGCCTGCTTCACCTGAAGTGCGGTGTACTCGGCCACCGGCAGGCTCTCCAGCACCGCGGCGCAAATGGCCGTGCCGCGCGCCTGTCCGAGAAGCAGCGTGGATTGCGGATTGACGTTGACGAAGACCTTTTCCACGGCAACCTGCTGCGGTTGATGCGTCCGGATCACTTCGCGCAGCCCCTCGAGTATGGTCTTGAGCCGCCCCGGCAGGTCCGCTTCCGGCGCCTTGACGCAACCGCTGGTGACATAGGTGAGCTTGCTGCCATTCTTGCGGATGATTCCAAACCCGGTGATACGCAGACCGGGGTCGATGCCGAGTATGGTTATTGTGGCTTCGGGCATCGGCCGATTATAGTCCTGCGCGCCATGCTTACTCGTCGATCATTGCAGTGGTATAGACGTCCTGCACGTCGTCCAGCGCCTCCAGCGCATCGAGCAGTTTTTGCATGCGCAATGCGTCGTCTCCGGCGATCACGGTTTCGGAGAGCGGTTTCATCGTGATATCGGCCAGTTCGGGTTTCAGGCCCGCCTTTTCCAGACCCTGCTTCACTGCGGAAAAATCGCTGTACGCGCAGATCACCTCGATCGAGCCGTCTTCGTTGGCAAGGACGTCCTCGGCGCCCGCCTCCAGCGCCGCTTCCATTACCTTGTCTTCGCTCGTGCCCGGCGCAAACACGAACTGGCCGCAATGCTTGAACATGAAACCGACCGAACCGTCGGTGCCGAGGTTGCCGCCGTGCTTGACCAGGGCGTGTCGTACGTCGGCTACTGTACGCGTGCGGTTGTCGGTGAGGCAATCGACCATTACCGCGGCGCCGGCGATACCATAACCTTCATAGCGCACTTCCTCGTAATTGGCGCCGTCGAGCGCACCCGCGCCACGCTTGGTCGCGTTCTCGATGTTGTCCTTGGACATGTTCACGTCGCGCGCCTTTTCGATCGCCAGGCGCAGGCGCGGGTTCATGTTGGGATCGGCGCCGCCCATGCGCGCCGCGACGGTTATCTCGCGGATCAACCGCGTGAATATCTTGCCCCGCTTGGCGTCAGTGACCGCTTTCTTGTGTTTTATGTTGGCCCACTTCGAATGTCCCGCCATGATCGCCGCCTTGGTTGCCTCTGAAAGTCATATAATTTTATCATTGCCCCGCGTCAGTGCCCCTCCGAAAAGCGAGAAACCCCATGCTCGAACCCCTGCTCGTCGCCAAATCCGGCAAGACCGAACTTGTCCTCCTGCCGCGTCTCGCCAACCGCCACGGCCTGATCGCCGGCGCCACCGGCACCGGCAAGACCGTGACGCTGCAGACCCTGGCGCAGGGTTTTTCGGCGATCGGTGTGCCGGTGTTCATGGCCGATGTTAAAGGCGACCTGTCCGGCCTGGCGCAGGCAGGCAGCCCGTCACCCAGGCTGAAGGAGCGTTTCGATGCGCTCGGCATCAAGGACTTCGCCTTCGCCGCCTGTCCGGTTACGTTCTGGGACCTGTTCGGCAAGGCCGGGCACCCGGTGCGGGCGACCGTGTCCGACATGGGACCCTTGCTGCTCGCGCGCATGCTGAATCTGAACGATACGCAGGAAGGCGTCCTGGCACTCACCTTCAAGATCGCCGACGACAACGGCCTGCTCTTGCTCGACATGAAGGACCTGCGCGCAATGCTGCAGCACGTCGGCGACAGCGCGCGCGAATTCACGACGCAGTACGGCAATATCTCGGCCGCGTCCATCGGCACCATCCAGCGCGCGTTGATGCAGCTCGAGCAGCAGGGCGCGGACGGTTTTTTCGGCGAGACCGCGCTCAACATCGACGATCTGATGCAGACCGACGAGAAAGGGCGCGGCATGGTCAACATCCTTGCAGCCGAAACCCTGATGGGTTCGCCCAAACTGTACTCGACGTTCCTGCTGTGGATGCTGTCCGAACTGTTCGAGCATCTGCCGGAGGTGGGCGACCCGGACAAACCGAAACTGGTGTTCTTCTTCGACGAAGCGCATCTGCTGTTCAACGAGGCGCCCAAGGCGTTGCTCGAGAAGATTGAGCAGCTGGTGCGCCTGATCCGCAGCAAAGGCGTGGGCGTTTATTTCGTCACCCAGAATCCGCTCGACATTCCGGACACGGTGCTGGGACAGCTCGGCAACCGTGTGCAGCACGCGCTGCGCGCCTTCACCCCGCGTGATCAGAAGGCGGTAAAAGCCGCCGCCGAAACCATGCGCGCCAATCCGAAGCTGAAGGTCGAGACCGTCATTTCCGAGCTCGGCGTGGGCGAAGCGCTGGTGTCCTTCCTCGACGAAAAAGGCCGGCCGTGCATGGTCGAGCGCGCCCTGGTCTGTCCGCCGGCGAGCAGAATCGGCCCGATCACGGCAGCAGAGCGCCAGGCGGTAATCCAAGGCTCGGTGATCTTCGGTCATTACGAACAGACGGTTGACCGCGAATCGGCCTATGAAAAACTCACTGCCCGGGCCGAGGTGCGTCAAGGCACGGCCACCGGCAGGGGACAGGAAACCGCCACTGCGCTCCCGGCGCAGGCGGGCGGCGGATTCATGGATACGCTCGGAGGTATTCTGGGCGGAACGACGGGGCCGCGCGGCGGCCACCGCGAGGGCGCGCTGGAATCGGCGGCGAAAAGCGCGGCACGCGCCATCGGCTCGCAGGTCGGACGCCAGATCGTGCGCGGCGTCCTCGGTTCCATCTTCGGCGGCACGAAGCGCTGATGCACTGGCCGCGTGCTGCCGCTGCGATCCGCCCGCAACTGAAGCATTTCGCGCGATGACCGATAGTTCCTACCGCGCCTGGGGCATTGCCCTGGCGCTGGCCGGCGTTGTGTCGTTCTCGTTCCGGCCCATTCTGATCAAGCTCGCTTACGGCTACGTGACTGATCCGGTCACGCTGATCGCGCTGCGCATGGTGTTCTCGCTGCCGTTTTTTGTCGCCATGGCGTTGTGGCTGCGGCGCGACAGCGCGCGTACGGCGCTGACGCGAGGTGATTGGTGGTCGGTGTTGTTCCTTGGGTTTCTCGGCTATTACCTCGCCAGTTTTCTCGATTTTCTCGGCCTGCAATACATCAGCGCCGGCGTCGGCCGGCTGGTGCTGTTCCTCTATCCGACCATCACCGTGCTGCTATCGGCGCTGTTTCTGGGAAAGCGCGTCAACGCGCGCGAGCTGGTCGCGCTCATCGTCTCCTACACCGGCCTGGCGCTGGTGCTGGCGCACGCATTCGGCGGCGACAATCGCAATCTTCTGCTCGGCGCGCTGCTGGTGCTGGGCAGTGCGGTCTGCTACGCCGTCTACCTGGTCAGCAGCAGCCAGGTGGTGCAGCGCATCGGCTCGATCCGCTTCACCGCCTACGCAACCAGCGTCGCCAGCGTGCTCTGCATCGCCCAGTTCCTGCTGTTGCGACCGCTGTCGGCGCTCGACCTGCCGCCGCAGGTATACGGCCTCGCCGCCGCGATGGGTGTACTGTGCACTGTGCTGCCGGTGTTCATGACCTCGGAAGCGCTCAAGCGCATCGGCGCCAACCAGGTCGCCATCATCGGCGCCGCCGGACCGGTGACCACGATTTTCTTCGGCTGGGTCGGACTGGAGGAAAGCATGACTCTGGTGCAGATTGCCGGAGCGGTGCTGGTGCTGGCTGGTGTGTTATTGGTAACAATCAATCAGCCTAAAGCCCATGTTCGCCCTCTACCGGTTCCGCGCCCCGGCGGACCACGCCGCCCCCAGTGACGGCCAACGGTTTGCCATACCGGAGGTTCCGGCCTGTAACACACCGGCCGTGAGCGCAATGCCGAAGTTGACGGAGTAAACCCGCACAGAGCAGCCGAGGGGCGTTGCGCGGGCTACCCCCTCTAAACGCGGGATACGCAACGGGATGGAAAAGGGTCCAGGTTGGTCAAAAGAATTGTTGATTTGCAGTTAATATGCGAACGGCGCTGTCGACGATCCCATAGTTTCTTAAGTTAACCTCATGCTGCTGCCGCAACCAGCGCCTGAACCAGCGCCTGAATACACCCGCCCCAATCCATAAAGGACCAGGAAACACTCATGAGCATAAGACGCACGCTTCACAAAGCAACGAAACTGGGCGCTGGCATGGTGGCCGTGTTGCTTGCCTGTTTTGTTGTGATCAACGCAACGTCTTCCTTCGCGGCGACGGCTTCTTATCCTCTGTCGTTCCCCACGGGATGGAATCTTGCGGGAAACAGTCTGACCACTCCGATCGATGTAAAGACGGCATTCGGCACGCAAGCCAACATCCAGACAGTCTGGAAATGGGACACCGCGACATCAAAATGGTCATTCTATGCGCCAACGCTTGATACAGCCGGGACGCTGGCCACCTACGTGGTATCGAAGGGCTATAGCCTTCTTACCACCATCAATCAGGGTGAGGGATACTGGGTGAACGCATCGGCCCCGGTTTCACTCGGTACCCAGAGCGGATCCGGCTTCTCCCTTGGTGCCTCAAATCTCGTCGCGGGCTGGAATCTTGCCGCCACGGCAGACAACGTTGGACCAGGACTACTCGCCACCAACGCGGGAAACGTCACGACCCTCTGGGCGTGGGACAACGCCACCAGCGCCTGGTATTTCCACGCGCCATCACTGGCAACGAACAACACACAGGCGAGCTATATACAAAGCAAAGGCTACAAGGAGTTCGGGGCGCTGACTCTGGACAAGGGGCTGGGGTTCTGGGTCAATTATGCAGGGGCCACGACGGGTGGTGGCACAAGCGCACGCATCTGTGGCGACACCACCAGCATCAACAGTTTCTTTTCCAGCAATAAGGGTTTCATCAACGTCAGCCGCACCGGAGGAAATACATCCAGCCTTCTATACCAGCAGTTTGGCAACAGCAGTTACCGCATGCAGATCGCCTATGTGGACTCCAGCGGCTCCAAGTCGGTCATCGTGACCCCAACGGAAGGCGGCAGTTCGCTTGCAACGGCACCCATTGGGCCCGAAGACGTGTATGAGGTACTCGCCAACGAAGTGAACGTCCTGTTAAATGCCGCGCCTGCCCAGCCTCAGGTAGGCTATACCGGCGTCCTCCAATGCGACAGGTCCACCGGGGTTTGGAAGCTCGCGATAGCGTCTGCCAACAGTGCACTAAACAATGTCACCCTGACCAGCAATGGCAGCGGGTCTACCGGAACGGCCATCGGCGCCGGCTTGTACACTGCGGTTCCCGCGCAAGCCAACAGCGGCTTTTTGACCTTATTGAACACGGCTTGCACTTCGAATTTCGCCCAGTCCAACGGGACTACGTACACCAATTGCTCCCAAGGCGCCGCAACTGCCGCCGCGAGCCTGTCTTACAATATGTGGCTTGGCGGCTTGCCACGCCAAGCTGGCGGCGATCCTGTCAGCGGGCCGGGCAGCGTTTCCCCCGGCACAGCAAAAGTGAGTTTTAGCCAGGGGATGGCCGGGGCAACCGCCAATGACAGTTGCACGGTTAACATCCAGGAACCATACATTCCAGTCGTAAATGTTCAGACCAATGGCGCCCGCTACTTTGCGAGTGGCGTCGATTTCGGTTTTCGAGGCACGGAAACGGACACAATCTCTATCACCAGCGGCGGCGTTGTTTTTGAGTACACGATGACCAATGGTCAGGGCGGCAAAATTGAAGTTCATCCCAATAATGGCCTGTTCGGCACTGGTATCACGGGGACTGAGGCGAAAGTCTGGAGCGATGTAGTCGGGGCGTGGACCAATTATTTCACGTGCAAATAGCCAGCACAGAAACGGACGAGGAATCCCTGAAAAGCCGTTTCGCAATTACCGAAACTGCGAACAATTTGGACGAGCGTGCGGGGATGCACTCCCTCATCCTGTAATCAGCGATATCGAAAAGGGGAAACGAGATGGATATGGGAATTCGCGGCAAGACTGCAATCGTGTGCGCCTCGAGCAAAGGACTGGGGCGCGGCTGCGCTTTTTCCCTGGCGCGCGAGGGAGTGAACCTGGTGATCACTGCGCGCGGCAGGGAAGCTTTGGAGAAGACTGCCGATGAAATTCGCGCCGCCACCGGCGTGAAAGTCTCCACCGTCGTCGGCGACATCACTACCGAAGCCGGTCGCGCCCTGGTGCTCGCGGCCTGCCCGAATCCGGACATCCTCGTCAACAACGCAGGCGGGCCACCGCCGGGGGATTTTCGCAACTGGACGCGCGACATCTGGATCGCCGCACTCGACGCCAATATGCTCACCCCGATCGAATTGATAAAGGCGACGCTGGACGGCATGATCGCGCGCAAATTCGGCCGCATCGTCAACATCACCTCCAGTTCGGTAAAGGCGCCGATCGAAATACTGGGTTTGTCAAACGGCGCGCGTTCCGGCCTCACCGGATTCGTAGCCGGCATTGCACGCAAGACCGTGGCGCACAATGTCACCATCAACAACCTGCTGCCGGGTTCGTTCGACACCGACCGCATACGCGCTACCGTGGAAGCACAGGCCAAGACGCGCGGCCTGAGCGTCGAGGCGGTGCGCAAAGAACGCATGGCGCAGTGCCCGGCCGGACGCTTCGGCGATCCGGCCGAGTTCGGCGATGCCTGCGCTTACCTGTGCAGCGCGCAGGCAAGTTACGTCACCGGACAGAACTTCCTCATAGACGGAGGCTCCTACCCGGGCACCTACTGAGCGCGCATCTGGTTCGAGACCGTTATGGATTTGTTAAAGCGCCCAGCCAGCGGTAGGCCTGCCACCCGACGCGTCCTCAACGTCGGCGGCGGCACCAAGGGCGTCGCATTGCCGCCGCATTTCCAGGACTGGGAGCAGCTGCTGCTCGACATCGATTCACGCGTGGGCGCGGACCTGGTGTGCGACGCGCGCACGCTGCGTGCTTCGGTCGAGGCGAACGCCTTCGACGCCGTCTACTGCTCGCACAATCTCGAGCACTACTACCGGCACGATGTGGACAAGGTGCTGCAGGGTTTTCTGCATGTGCTTACGACGGACGGTTTTGCCGAAATCCGCGTACCCGACATCGGAGAACTGATCAAGCTGATGGCGAAAAACGAGATGGATGTCGAGCAGGAAGTCTACCGCGCCAACATCGGACCGATCAGCGCGCATGACATGATCTACGGCTACGCGCCGGAGATCGAGGCCAGCGGTCAGGATTTCTACGCCCACAAGACCGGGTTCAGCCGCGATTCGCTGCTGCGCGCACTGCACTCCAACGGATTCGGTGAAATCTATTTTGCGCCGCCGCTGGCGCTGCTCGAGCTGCACGTGTTCGCGTTCAGGACCGGGGCCGATGCAGCACTTCGCGCCGAATTGACCCTGGGCGAGCCGGTGGCAACCGAGGCACAGCACGCATCGGTGCTGCCCGCGCGCCGCGCGGTGCACGGCGCCGACACCGATCCAGTGCAAACGCTGTATCAGCGCGCCGCCGCCGCATTTGCCGCGGATCGCTGGGACGAGGCTGCGGCGCTCACCGATGAGGCGCTGGCGTTGGAGCCTTCGCTGCCTGCGCTGCACTACCTGCTCGGCTGCTGCCGCATGGCACGGGACCAGCCCGCAGTTGCACTAGAGTCGTTTGAGCGCTGCCTGGACCTGCGGCCGAAGGAGCCGCTTTTGGCCGAGGCCCGGGCGCGGCAGACGCTGTGCCGGACGCGGATTGCCTCCTCCGACGGCAAGCACTAGCTGATCGGATCGACAACCGCTTCGCCGCTGCGGCCACGAATCGCTCTATGCCGCCCGGATGCTAGACATTGATCGGCAATTGCGCCGCCAACCCCGCGCCGCTGCTGAAATGTCACCACGACAGTAGTCTTTGTGCCCGCCTTTCGCGGTTTCGATCGGAGCAGCGCCAATGCAATCATGCCTTCGCTCAATTCTGCGAACAAATCACGCTTTGGCGCAGGCTTGGCGTTCACCGGTGCCTTCATGTCGAACGCTTAAAATACATTTCCATCTCGAACATCGCTTCCGTTGCGTTGCACTGCTTCAGACAGGCGGCAGTTCCTTGAACGGATTGAAGACCTTCAAGCCGGGCCGGCGAAAGTCCTTGTCGTTTCCCGTGGCGATTGTCAGACCGTGACGCCGCGCGGTGGCGGCGATGTAGCCGTCTTCCACGGGCATGCGCTTGCCTTGCTTTTCCAGCAGGCGCTCCTGATCGGCCCACACGTGCGCGACGGAGACGTTGAAGCCGAGAATGCGACCGCCAAGAGCATCGACCAGCCGCCTCAGCCAATCCTGCAAATCGCGGCGCTGGCGACCTTCCTTCGACCGTACCCAGTACGCGAGTTGAGCGATGACGATGGCGCTGGTGAAGCACCGGTCGCGCTCCTGGTGCAGCCAAGCGATCACGCGGGCGTCCCCCTGGCGTTTGGCCGGCTGGCAGATTACATCGGTATCAAGCAGCCAGTTCAAATCTTCCGGCGCCTTGCGGGCTCCCTCCGGCGAGGCGGCAGATCGTCCATGCTCACCGGGCACTCACTCAGCACGGCCAGCCAGTCACCTGTGCCCGCGATGCGGCGGAACACGAGCTCGTTCTCTTCGGCATCGAAACGGGCTTCGAAGGTATCTCCGGGCAAAGCCGGGGCAAGTCCTGCGGGGACGGTCAGACGGCGCTTGGCATCGAGGGTCAGGATCATGGTGGGATTGTCCCACCATGGGGCCATGAGGTCAATTATAGGGCGACGAACGGGCGACGAACGTCGTATGCGGCAGCAGGCGCACTATTTTAGACGTTGAAGCGAAAATGCATCACGTCGCCATCGCGCACCACGTACTCCTTCCCCTCCAGGCGCATCTTGCCGGCTTCCTTGGCACCCTGCTCGCCCTTGCAGACGATGAAATCGGCGAATGAAATCACCTCGGCGCGGATGAAACCATGCTCGAAATCGGTGTGGATCACACCAGCCGCCTGCGGCGCGGTTGCGCCCACCTGCACCGTCCAGGCGCGCACCTCCTTCGGCCCGCAGGTGAAATATGTCTGCAGGCCGAGCAGGGTATAGCCGGCGCGGATCATGCGGTCCAGGCCCGGTTCTTCCAAGCCCATGTCGGCAAGAAACATCTGCTTTTCCGAGGCGTCGAGATCGGCCATCTGCGCCTCGATCGCGGCGCAAATCGCCACCACCGGCGCGCCTTCCGCCTTGGCATATTCCACTACCTGCGCCAGCAGCGGGTTCCCATTGAAGCCGTTCTCATAGACATTCGCGACGTACATCGCCGGCTTGGACGTCATCAGGCATAAAGGCTGCAGCACCTGCTGTTCCTCGCGCGACAGTTCCAGGCTGCGCGCGGGCTTGGCTTGATTGAGCACGGGCAACACTTTTTCCAGCACCGCCATGATGCGCTGTGCCTCCTTGTCGCCGGACTTCGCCAGTTTGATGTAGCGCGACATGGTTTTCTCCACTGTCGCCAGGTCGGCCAGCGCGAGTTCGGTGTTGATGGTTTCGATATCGCTCAGGGGATCGATCTTGCCGGCGACGTGAACCACATTGTCGTCGACGAAACAGCGCACCACATGCGCGATGGCGTCGGTTTCACGGATGTTGGCGAGAAATTTGTTTCCCAGTCCCTCGCCCTTGGATGCGCCCGCGACCAGGCCGGCGATATCGACGAATTCCACCACCGCGGGAATCGTCTTTTGCGGCTTGGCGATGGACACCAGTTGCGGCAGGCGCGCATCCGGCACCTCGACGATGCCGACG
The DNA here is from genome assembly GCA_007280315.1 of Betaproteobacteria bacterium. GTDB lineage: Bacteria > Pseudomonadota > Gammaproteobacteria > Burkholderiales > SG8-39 > 2-12-FULL-64-23. The sequence continues at coordinate 14,193 of QYQC01000235.1, forward strand.
TTCGGTTCAATAGTGCAGAACGGATAGTTCTCCGCGGCGATGGCGGCCTTGGTAAGTGCGTTGAACAACGTTGACTTGCCAACGTTGGGCAGGCCGACAATTCCACATTTCAGGGACATAGTTGAAACCCTAATCTAATTTGGGGGATATGCAAGGGGGCGTCGCCCCCTTGTTCAATTCAGGTACTTGCCAACGTTTGGCAGGCCGACAATACCGCATTTGAGAGACATGTTTGGAGCCTTGGACCAGTTTGGGAGATACGGTAAGGCAGCGTCGCCGCCTTGTTCAATTCAAGTTGCCGGGTTTGAAGCCTCCGACGCCGGCGGTTTGGGTTTGGTGTGCAGCTTGTGCATCGCCGCCGCCATCTTGTCCTCGAGGATCAGATCGAATGCCGCGATGCCACGGTCGATTACCGCTTCGATCAATGCCAGTTCCTCCTTGCGCGGCGGGTGAAGTACAAAATCGGCCACCTCCTGCTCTGTCGCCGCAACATCGCGCGGATGGCCGATGCCGATGCGCAGACGCCAGAAATCAGTCGTGCCCAGCTTCGCTATGATGTCGCGAAGGCCGTTGTGGCCGGCGTGACCTCCGCCCTGCTTGATTTTCACCCCGCCCGGCGGCAGATCGAGTTCGTCGTGCGCAACCAGAATTTCGTCGGCCGCAATCTTGTGAAACTGCGCCAGCGCCGCCACCGCGGTGCCGGATTCGTTCATCCAGGTTTGTGGAAGCAGCAGCCACGCGGGTCCGGAGGCATTGTCCAGCCGTCCCGCGAGCGCGTGAAACTTGGCGTCCTTACGCAAGGTGATCCGGTGCTGCGCCGCCAGCCGCTCGACCAGCCAGAAACCCGCGTTGTGGCGCGTGTTGTCGTACTTCTTGCCCGGATTGCCCAGACCGACGATGAGTTTGATCGGCATTTTGGCGCCGCCCTAACGAAACAGGCAGAGGACAGCGCCTCTGCCTGTTCGAACAGAGCTCAAGCGGATTATTTCTTGTCCGACTTGTCGGATTTCTTCTCGCCCTTGTCGCCCTTGTCGCCCGCCTTTTCCGCAGCGGCCGGTTCTGCGGCCTGTTTGGTTGTGGGAACCTCGGCAGCCGCTACTGCGGCTTCGGCTTCTGCGGCGTCGGCTGCCTCGTCCGCAACCAGCGCACGCGGGATCTGCACCACCGCGACCGACGGGTTGTCGCTGCCGTGCAGGATCGCCTCCACACCCTTGGGGAGCACCAGATCCTTGACA
>QYQC01000236.1 GCA_007280315.1 Betaproteobacteria bacterium
AATCGGGCTTGGCCGAAACCACCAAGGCCGCGTTCAAGGGCCGAACCATCGGCACCTTCCACACCGAAGGCGCGGGCGACGGGAACGCGCCTGACATCATCACGCTCGCAGGCGAACCCAACGTTCTGCCCTCCTCGACCAATCCGACCATGCCCTATACGGTCAACACCGTGGACGAGCACCTGGACATGCTGATGGTGTGCCACCACCTCGATCCGGCGATCGCCGAGGACGTCGCGTTTGCCGAATCGCGCATCCGCCGCGAGACCATAGCGGCGGAGGACATCCTGCACGACATGGGCGCGTTCTCGATGATGTCCTCCGACTCGCAGGCGATGGGCCGTGTCGGCGAAGTGATCATCCGCACCTGGCAGGCGGCGGACAAGATGAAACTGCAGTTCGGCAGCCTGGGACAAGACCCAGCACGGCACGACAATTTCCGCGTCAAGCGCTACATCGCCAAATACGCGATCAACCCGGCGATCACCCAGGGCATCTCACATGTGGTCGGATCGATCGAAGTGGGCAAGTGGGCAGACATCGTATTCTGGAAGCCGGCGTTTTTCGGCGTCAAGCCAACGCTGATTCTCAAGGGCGGCATGATCGCCGCCGCCGCGATGGGCGACCCCAATGCATCGATACCGACGCCGCAGCCGGTGCATTACCGGCCGCAGTTCGGCGCCTTCGGCGGGGCGCTGCACAAGAGTTCGATTTCGTTCGTATCCAAAGCCGGCCTCAAGGCCGGCATCAGGGAGAAATACGGCCTGCAAAAGGAAGTCATGGCGGTGAAGAACACGCGCAAAATCGGCAAGCGCGACATGATCCACAACAGCGCCACGCCGAAGATCACCGTCGATCCGGAGACCTACCAGGTAAAAGCCGACGGCAAGCTGCTCACCTGCGAGCCGGCGAAAGTGCTGCCGCTGGCGCAGCGCTATTTCCTGTTCTGAGCCGGAATCGCGGAAGGAAATGACGAAGCCCGGACCTGTCATCCCGAGCAAAGCGAGGGATCTGCTGTTTCGTTCGTGCAAACAACAAGCAGATTCCTCGCTCCGCTCGGAATGACCGGAATGTTTTGCAACGACTCCCGCGAGAATTTCCAATGTTGACGCTGACCGAACGCTGCGAAGCTGTCGCCGAGCCCTACGGTGAACTGGTGCTGCCGTTCGACCTGCGCATCCGCAGCCGCCTGCGCACCCGGCTCGCCTCGGGCGAGGAGGCGATACTGAAGACCGAACGCGGCGCGGTGCTGCGCGGCGGTGACTGCCTCCGGGCCGAAGACGGGCGCGTGGTGCGCATCGTGGCGGGAGCGGAAAAGCTGATGCACGTCATCTGCGCCGACCGGTTCGAGCTCACGCGCGCCGCCTACCACCTGGGCAATCGCCACGTTGCGGTGGAGATCGGCGATGGCTACCTGCGCATCGCCGCCGACCATGTGCTCGGCGAGATGCTGCTCGGGCTGGGCGCGAAAGTCGAAGAACTGGAAGCGCCCTTCGAGCCCGAGTCCGGCGCCTACGGCGGCGGTCACGGTCACCACGATGATGCCGCGCACGGTGGCAGGATTCACCAGTATGAGAAGCAGGACTAGTGTGGTGAGTCGTAATTTCGTCGAACAATTATAGGAGCGGCGCCCTCGCCGCGATCAGCCTCAGAGCTTGAGATCGATCGGCCCCGGGGGCGGGCCCCTACAACAATATCGTGTGGCGCATTTCTGACTCGCCACGCTAGATAGATCCTTCCACGCACCTGCCTACTCGCGAGTGGACGCGGTTTGCAGCAGCGCGTATCCGGCTATTATCCGCACTTGCGCCGGATTTTGGCACAGGTGATACTCGTGTCGAAGGGGGATTTTCCATAGGTTCATTCAAGCAAGCATTTCGCGCGGTGATTTCGGTATTATTGCCGCCGGTGCCGATCAAAGCCGCAGAGCTGAAGCTTGTGCTTTTGCTTTCTGCCGCAATGTTCGTGGGCGTTTTCAACTCGATGCTCGATGGTCTCGCGTTGAAACACATACAGAATTCGATCGGCATGCACGATAGCGACGTTGGAGGCTACGTGGCTATTATCCGACTTGGCGTGTTGCCGGCCGTGCTGCTGGCGATGGCCAGTGATATGTACGGTCGGCGACGTTTGCTGATGATTACCATCATTGGCGTAATGCTCGCGAGCGTTGCTACCGCCTTCGTCACCACGCCCGGGGAATTCGTTACCGCGCAGTTCTTTGCACGCATGTTTGCGGTCGCGGAAGATTTTCTTTCGATCGTCGTTCTGGTTGAGGAGTTGCGGCCAGAGTTGCGCGGCTGGGGACTTGGTGCATTTGGCGCGATGGGTGCGGTCGGTGCAGGGGTAGCAGCGGCACTGTTTGCGTTTATCGATGTCATACCCGGAGATTGGCGCACTCTCTATGTGCTTGGCACGGTGCCCATGATCTGCATCGCATGGTTCCGGCGTTCGCTTCCGGAAACGCAGAAGTTCACAGCGCAGCACGGCGGGCGACGCCCGCCACGAGCAATCGACGCGTGGCGGCCGCTGATTGCGTTGTTCCGCGACTACCCAGGCCGATTGCTTGTGCTGGCGGCAATTGCGGGGCCGTTTGGCTTCGCATTGAGCACCTCGCTGTTCTACGTGTCCAAGTTCCTTCAGGAAGCGCATGGTTTCAGCCCTGCTGAAGTCGCGATGACCTACCTGCTGCCGGCCGGAATTCCACTAATGGGAAATTTTGTCGCGGGCAAGTATTCCGATTTGATCGGTCGGCGCAGGATGCTGGCGTCGGGCTTTGTGATTGCGGGCCTGGGCGCACTGGTTCTTTACACGGCTGCTTCGTCGTGGCTGACCATCGCGGGCTTGCTGCTGACGATGTTTGCGGTTTTCGGTCTCGACGTGCTGATCGGGGCGTTGGGTGCAGAACTGTTCCCTACCTCATATCGCGCCACGTCCTCGGCGGCAAGAGCGATCGTCCTTGCACTCTCGGCGGCAGCCGGACTCATGTGCGAATCCATGCTCTTCCCGCTGGTGGGCGGGCATGCCCAGGCCATTGTGCTGCTGCTGATTACGGTGCCGATCGGCGGATTGGTTGCGTGGTTCTTTCTGGTCGAGACGGCTACGCGCGGTCTCGATTCCGTGTCGCCGGAGAAGAGGTACTGGCCCAGGAACTGACTTATTGAGCTTTCCGCAATGAATGACAAATGCAGTTCAATCGTGTCATTCCGAGGGCGAAGCCCGAGGAATCTGCTTTTGTCTGTGAAAAAAGCAGATTCCTCCCTGCGGTCGGAATGACAATTGTCGGCTGAATCTTGTAACGTATTTCGGAAGCATCAATAGATACAGCTGCGCAAGCGCGCCGTTGCATCACGCTAGACCAATTGAACGATCTGATTCAAGCGTTCACATACCGACGCGAACAGGACATCGGATAACATCCTGAGGGGGTGAGGTTTGGCGCCGCGCAGGCGCCAATCGAAGGACTTGGGTTGGTGACAAAGCACATAACTGGTCTGACCCGCCTTGCGCCCCTTTACCGGACCGACAGCGACTGCAAACGGGTTGTCCGCGTTATAGGGCGCGGTGGTCATGGGCAGCCCGATGACCAGCGAAGTCTTGCCATTGAAGATTCGCGGCGAGAGCACCAGGAACGGATGGATATCGCGCATTTCTCGGCCGACCTGAGGGTTGCAGTCGATCCAGATGATTTCCTGGCGATCAGGCGCCCAAACCCGGCGCCTCGATGCAGCGGATGACTTGTTCGCTACCACCGCTCGGCGCCGATACGCGCGCTCGCCATCGACTCTCCACCATGCCGCGCAGGATCGAATCGCGCGAGTCGCTGCTCAAGGGTGAGTGCTGCATCCCCGACCGGGGTAATGCGGACGTGCCCGCCTTCCACCGACACGCGGACCCTCTGGTCAACGCGCAAATGCGCCTCACGGGCTACAGCCGCGGGCAATCGCACACCCAGGTTGTTGCCCCACTGTTTGATATCGAGAACTGCCTCAGTCACGGTCTTCTCCAGAAACGACGTTTATACGTCAGTTTAGACATTGTGGCGAAGCATGTCAATGCGATCGCTCCCACGGCCAGGGGATCCCGGCCGCGGCACGCCCCTGCCGGCCTACATCTGCCGGAACTGGTCGGCAAAAACGCGGCTGACGGCCAGGATTTCCTTGCGCTGCTTCAGCCGCAGCGAGTAGCGCCCGCTGTCGTCGCGCACCGCGGCGGCGACCTCGGCGAGGTTGACCACGGTGCCGCGATGAATCTGCCGGAACCGGTCCTGCGGCAGTTGCGCCAGCAGCTCCTTCAGCGCCGTGCGGATCAGCACTTCGGCGTCGCGCGTGATCACGTTGGTGTACTTGTCCGCGGCCTGGAAGTAGCACACTTCCTCCACCGGGATCATGCGCACCGTGTTGCCGACTCCGGCGCGAATGATTTTGAGCGTCGCCTCGGGCGCGGGCGCAGTCCCTGCGCCGATTACCTTCTGCAGTTTGGAGACCAACTGCGCGATGTCTTCGCGCGGCGCCGCCAGATGCGCTTTCAGCCGCGCTACCGCCGCCGCCAGCCGCTCGGCGCTGACCGGCTTGAGCAGGTAGTCGACCGCGGCGAGCTCGAACGCCTTGACCGCGTACGCATCATAGGCGGTGACGAATACGATGCGCGGCACGGGCTCGCCTTCGCCGAGCCGGTCGGCGAGTTCCGCCGCGACTTCCAGCCCGGTCAGCCCGGGCATGAGAATGTCGAGGAAAACCACGTCCGGCCGTTCGGCCTGTATCAGCCGCAGCGCCTCGACGCCGTTCGGCGCGAGCGCGAGCACCTGCAGCTCGGGCCAGGCGAGGGCAAGCGCGTTCTTCAGGCCCTGCGCCAACAGCGGCTCGTCCTCGGCGATCAGCGCGCGCGCGTTCATTCCTGCCTCGGCAGGCGCAGCGTGATGCGCACGCCGCCGCCCGGTGTTTCGCCGATCTCGGCCGCGGCGGCGCTTCCATAGACGGCGGCCAGGCGCTCTTTCACGTGAAACAGTCCGACGCCGGTACCGGAGGTCGAAGCGGCGCCGAAACCCAGGCCGCTGTCTTCCACCACCAAAACGAGCTGCTTGCCCTCCGCGCTGGCCGCGACGCGCAGGGTGCCGCCGTCCATGTTCGGCTCCAGGCCATGTTTGATCGCATTTTCCACCAGCGGCTGCAGCAGCATCGGCGGCAGCCGGGCGCGTTCCAGCGCGTCAGGCAAGTCGAGCGCATAGGCGAGCCGCGGGCCCATGCGGATGGCGAGGATTTCGAGATAGCCGCGCAGCAGTTTGAATTCTTCGGCCAGCGTGCAACTGTCGTTGCGCGTTGAGG
>QYQC01000230.1 GCA_007280315.1 Betaproteobacteria bacterium
ATTCGCACGCAGCAGGATCGCGCCTGCTGCGGCAAACGGTATTTGCGCCACCGGAACGATGAGCCCGAAGAATACTCCCAGCGCGGCACCGGTCGCTACGGTCCTGCGATTCAGATGCCATAGCCACTCACGCTCGAGCAGAGGGCCGAGCCAGCGCAGCGCGCGGCTCCTCCGGGCTTCGTCGCGCGTCGGTATCAGGCGGTGCAGCCTTTGCGCAAGTCCCTTCGTCCATCCCGACCGCGTCTGTGCCGGCGCTGCGGCGACGCGGCTGGCGTTTGCATTAGGGCGTGCGGGGCCGGAGGACATCGCGATGATTCCTCTATCGGTATCAGTAACCAACCGACTGGTGCGCGATCGGCCGGCCGGCGCCGTTCGCACGTAGCGCTGCGATCCGGTCTTCGAGCGCCGGATGGGTGGAGAAGAACTTCGACCAACCGGACTTGCCGCCGCCCGAGATACCAAACGCGGCGACCCGCTCCGGAAGTTGCGAGGCTCCCTGCAGGGAGTTCAGTCGTTCAAGAGCTGCGATCATCTTGTTGTGCCCGGCGAGGCCGGCACCGCCCGTGTCGGCGTGGAATTCGCGACGACGCGAGAACCACATGACGATCCCGGACGCGAGAATGCCGAGAGCGATCTCGAGCACGAAGAAGGTCACGTAATAGCCGATCCCGGGGCCTTGCTCGTTCTTCAAAATGACGCGATCGACGAACCAGCCGACGGCGCGGGCAATGACGATGACGAAAGTGTTGACGATGCCCTGGATCAGGGCCAGCGTCACCATGTCGCCGTTGGCGACGTGCGACACCTCGTGGCCAAGAACGGCTTCCGCCTCGTCACGGGTCATGCGCCGCAGCAGGCCGGTCGACACGGCCACCAGCGCGTTGTTCCTGCTCATGCCCGTGGCGAAGGCGTTGACCTCGTCGGATTCATAGACCGCCACGTCCGGCATGCCGATGCCGGCCGCCTTTGCCTGGCGGGCGACGGTATCCACCAGCCAGACTTCGGTCGGGGTCGTCGGATGTTCAATGACACGTGCGCCGACCGCCATTTTTGCCGACCATTTGGAGATGGCGAGCGAAACGAAGGCGCCTCCGAAGCCGAACAGGGCGGCAAACGCAAGGAGGGCGCCGAAATCGAGGCCCTGGGCGCCGATGAACCGGTTGAGACCGAAAAGATGGGCGACCACCGACAACGTGACGAGCACGGCAAAGTTGGTCAGCAGGAACAAGGCAATGCGTTTCATGACAGACTCCATTCAAATAAGGACTAGCAATTCGGTGGCTCTTGGCCGGTACTTCAGCAGAAGCTTTGATTGCGCTTCAGCGATTCATCCTCGCCTCCTTGCACCAGACAACGGTGCGCGCCCGCCGAACAAGGCGAGGGCGAAGTACCAGATTGAGAATTGGGTTTTCTTTTCCATGATGGTCTCTCAGGTCAAGTGCCGGCGGCATCCGCTGCCGGAGCGGGCCAAGCGTTCGCGCGCGTCCCTGCGCAGGGAAAGAATGATCGAAGTGACGATGATCGCGGCCACGATACCTAGCGAAATCAGCACAGGAATCTTGAAAACGTCGAGCAGCATCATCTTTACGCCAACGAACATCAGCACGATGGCGAGGCCGTACTTCAGCAAAGAGAAGCGGTCAGCCATGTCGGCGAGCAGGAAATACATCGCACGCAGACCGAGAATCGCGAAGACATTGGAGGTCAGCACGATGAACGGGTCGGTGGTGATCGCGAAGATCGCCGGGATCGAATCGACCGCGAAGATCAGGTCAGTGATCTCGACCAGCACCAGAACCAGAAAGAGCGGGGTCGCGTAGCGCACCAGCTTGCCGCCTTGTTCCTCCGTCACGAAGAAGCGCTCGCCCTGCAGCGCGTCGGTCACGTTCATATGACCGCGGATCCAATTCACGACCGGGTTCTTGGCAAGATCAGGTTTTTCTTCCGCGAACCACCACATCTTGATGCCGGTAATCAGCAGGAAAGCGCCAAAGACGTACAGCAACCAGTGAAATTTGGCGATCAACCAGACGCCGGCGAAGATCATGATCGTGCGCATCACGACGGCGCCGAGCACACCATATATCAGCACGCGCTTCTGCAACTCGAGCGGCACGGCGAAGAACGAGAACAGCATCAGCCAGACGAACACGTTGTCGACCGCCAGGGATTTTTCGATCAGGTAGCCGGTGACAAACTCAAGCGCTGTCTCATTGGCAACGGCGCGCCCCGCTGCGCCATCGAGATACCACCACAGGGCGCCTGCGAAAGCGAAAGACACTCCGACCCAGATTCCGGACCAGGCGGCGGCTTCGCGCATGGAAACGCGGTGTTGCTTGCCTCCGCCCACCACGAACAGGTCGACGGCAAGCATTACCAGGACAATCCCGGCAAAGCCAACCCACATCCACCAGTTTCCGACCGTTTCCAAGTTCGATTTTCCTTTGAGAGACTCAACTATTCAGTGTCAAGACCGCCGTCCGCAGTCGAAGTAACGTTTTTGCGCCCGGTGGACGTTTTTTCCAGTCGGCGTGACACCGCCCGGGCAGCACGATCGGCGGCACGGTCGATGGCGACGTAGAGATCAGCCTCTTGGTGCTCGATGATCACGGGAGGGCCCCCAGGCAGGCTCGCCCGGATCGTGCAACGCTTGTCCAAACCGCCGCGCGGGCCGTTTTCATCCGCAAGGCGCATGACAACGCTGCGTACCCGGCCGCTGGTCGATCCTAGCGCGAACCGCACTCTGCGCTCGGCCTGAGTGCGCAGCCCCTCGGTGAGCTTGAATCCCCTTGCCTGGATGTCGATCTGCATGATGTTGTCTCCTAAACATTCATCGGGTGGTGATTGCGGCGCAATTCTAGGCAGCGTAGATACATCTAACAAATCGAATATAATTAACTGACATTCAGTCTTAGACTGATTATTGGAGAAACATGGCTACGATCAACTTCAAGCACCTGCGCTACTTCTGGGCGATCGCCAAGTCCGGCAGCATCGCCCGCGCGAGCGCCCAACTGCACGTGACTCCGCAGTCGATCAGCAGTCAGTTGGCGGAGTTGGAAGACGCACTCGGAACCGGACTCTTCCGCCGAGTCGGACGTGGCCTCGAAATGACCGACATTGGCCGTCGCATCGTCAGCTATGCGGAGGAGATCTTTGGCCTTGAAGATGAACTACTCGCTGTCGTGCGTGACCAGGGGTCGAGGAGCGCGCTTCCGTTTCGGATCGGCATTGCAGACTCGGTGCCGAAGTCATTGACCTACCGCGTCGTGGAGCCGGCCCTGCACATGGATGAAGACGTTCGCCTGTTCTGCAAGGAAGGGCGCCTTGTCTCCCTGCTCGCTGATCTTTCGGTGCATCGCCTTGACATGGTGATCGCGGATCGGGCTATGCCCACTGATCTAAAGGTCCGCGCCTACAACCACCTGCTGGGTTCGAGCGACGTCACGGTATTCGGTACTGAAGCGCTCGTGCAAACGCTGAATGGGACGTTTCCAGCGCTCGTCGATGGCGCGCCGTTTCTCCTGCCCAGCGAAGAGGTTGCGATTCGTCCGGCACTCGAACAGTGGTTCGAAACACAGCGCGTGCGTCCCAGAATTGTGGGCGAATTCGACGACAGCGCGATGCTGAAAGCCTTCGGACAAGGCGGTGCCGGACTGTTCTTTGCGCCGACCGCAATCGCCGACTACGTGTGCCGGCAATACGACGTGAGGGCGGTCGGGCGTATCGAATCCGTGGTCGAGCAGCTTTATGCGATAACCACCGAGCGTCGCATGCAGCATCCGGCCGCCATTGCCATCAGTCAGGCGGCGTCACGGGAGGTGTTCGGCGTTGCGGGTGCGCGCAGCGTTCCTTCTAGCAATGGTTTTGCTAAGCCGCAACGGCAGACCAGAGCGTCATCTAAGCGGGCACGTGCTCCCGAGAGCCCGCGAAAATCAGTGCGCAGTGTCAAATAACGGTTAAGAGTTGACGGACACGTCCAGATTCCCACGCTGGCCGGATTTTCGGACCATGGAGGTACCGTGCAGCGCGCCTAGCAGTTTTCGAAGTCACACAGGCGTCGAGATCGAATTTGTCCTACGAAGTGGCTCGGACGCCTCTTGACTTGTTGCCTAGGGAGGGCGGACTGGCAATTGCTTCTTGAACTTGCATTTGAAGATTGCCGATTTAGCGTTAGGGTGCCGTCGAGGCCATGCCAGGCCGCGACATAAGTAGGACTTGGTGCTACACTACGTCGTGCACAGGAAACCTCTGAAGCGAGCTTTCAGGAGAGTCTGGTTCAGCAAGTCGGCGAGGAAGGCGCATATCGGTGATCCTGCGTTGATTGCGGCGATTCACGAGGTAATGCAGAGGCAGGCCTGACGACCTGGACGGACGTGTGTTCAAGAAGCGGCTGAACAAGAACATGCACCGCTCGATCGTGCTCGCGAAAAGCGGGCGGCATTGGGTCTTTGCGTATCTGTTCGCGAAGAAAGACCGAGCCAACATCGATGATGATGAGCTTGCTGATTTCAAGAAACTGGCGCCGGCCTATGGCCGCATGACGGACACCGCGTTGATGTCCGCACTAAATCAGGGTGACTTACTGGAGCTATGCGATGAAGAGTAAAGCCAAGTTCAAGAGCGGCGCTTTCGAGGCGATCCACAGTGCTGCCCAAGGGTTGCATCGCGCCGGAACCATCGACAAGGCGACCATGCGCGAATTTGACGAATCGTGTCTTACTGCGCCGTCAGTGATCCCTCCGAAGGAGATCAAGCGAATCCGCGAGGGGGCGCATGTCAGTCAACCGGTATTCGCGCGCTATCTGAACACTAGCGAGTCCACGGTACAGAAGTGGGAGGCCGGCACCAAGCGGCCCAGCGGCATGGCGCTCAGGTTGCTTGCCGTGGTCGAGAAGCACGGGCTCAAAGTACTGGCTTGAGCTCGATGCCATTTACTACCAATAGGTTGCGATAGATAGTGAACGACTGCAGGACGAGAAGAACGTTGCCAGCGATAGGTACCGATAGCTCCAGACCGATCCTGAAGGGTTACCTGCAACAGGCTGTCGATAGCCTGCGATACGTGCCGATAGATGCTGAATGCTAATTTTGGGTATCAGATGCAAATGACGGTAGATCTGACGGTAGAAATGCAACTCACTGCAAAAAGTTCTATATGTGACAACGGTTTAAAATCGCCGTTGATGATCGAATGGGAATAGTCGCGCTTCGGTCAGGGCAGGGACAGGGACACTAAAGACCATATCGTGACCGACGACCAATCCTTCATGCTGGCTGCAATGGACGAGGCGCGCAACGCGATGACGGCGGGTGAGGTGCCGGTCGGCGCAGTGGTAGTCAAAGACGGGACGATCGTCAGCGCTGGTTTCAACGCACCGATCGGCGAACATGACCCTTCGGCGCATGCCGAAATCCGCGCGCTGCGCGCTGCTGGCAAGGCTCTTGGAAACTACCGTCTTCCAGGCTGCGAACTGTATGTCACCCTGGAGCCCTGCGCCATGTGCGTGGGCGCCATGCTGCATGCGCGCATTGCGCGACTAGTCTACGGTGCCGCCGACCCCAAGACTGGCGCCTGTGGCAGCGTGATTGACCTGTTTGCCGAAGCCAGACTCAATCACCACGCAACGCTTACCTCTGGAGTGTTGGCCGAGGATTGCGCCGCGCTGTTGCGTGATTTTTTTAGCGCAAGGCGCGCAAAGGTCTGAGATGTCGAAAATTCGAATCAGCCTGCCAAAGCAATCGCTGGAATTGTTCGATGATTCAGGCAATTTGGTGAGTGAATACGCGGTATCGACTTCAAAGAACGGCGCCGGCGAACAATGCGACAGCGACTGCACACCACGTGGCAAACATATCATCCGTGCCAAGATCGGCGCCGGGCTCCCGCTCAACGCCGTATTTGTCGGGCGCCGGCCCACGGGCGAGATATACACCAGCCAACTCGGCGAACGGCACCCAGGACGCGACTGGATTCTGACCCGCATCCTGTGGCTATCGGGCTGCGAGCCGGGCGTCAATCGACTGCGCCAGGTCGATACCATGCGCAGGTTCATCTATATTCACGGTACCAGCGACGAGCAGCGCATTGGAAGTGCCGCATCTCACGGCTGTATTCGCATGCGCAACCGCGACGTGGTCGAACTGTTCGATGCCGTTCCGCCGGGGACACCGGTCGAAATTATCGATAGCTGAGCGGCTAGCCGCTTTTCGCCAAAGCTAACGCTCGAGCAGCGCGCGGATCTTGGCCACATCAGGCTGCGCGACCAGGCCAAGCTCGGTGATGATGCCGGTGATCAACGCCGCCGGTGTGACATCGAACGCCGGGTTGGCGACGCTGACGCCGTCCGGCGCCCAGCGCATCCCGCGAAAACCCGTGACTTCGGCGGCATCACGCTCCTCGATGGGAATACCGTTGCCATCGGCAACGGCAGTATCGATTGTGGACAGCGGCGCTGCCACATAGAACGGGATGCGGTGGCGCTGGGCCAGCACCGCAACCGTGTAGGTACCGATCTTGTTCGCAGTATCGCCATTGGCGGCGATGCGGTCGGCGCCGACTACGATTACATCGACGCGACCCTGCTGCATCAAATGGCCGGCCATGTTATCGGTTACCAGGGTGACGGGGATTCCTTCCTGCACCATTTCCCAGGCGGTGAGCCGTGCGCCCTGCAGATAGGGCCGCGTTTCGTTGGCGATCACGCTGATGCGTTTGCCTGCATCGCGCGCCGCGCGGATCACGCCGAGCGCCGTGCCGTAACCGGCGGTTGCGAGCGCGCCGGCGTTGCAGTGGGTCATGACGCTGGCGCCATCTGCAATCAGCGGCGCACCATGGCGTCCGATGGCGCGATTGATTTCGATATCCTCGGCGTGCATTTGCTTTGCCAGATTGAGCAATGCCTGCGCCGCCTCTCGTGAGGAGAGGCCGCTGGTTTGCGCGTGGCAGCGGCGCATGCGCTCGATCGCCCAGAACAGATTGACCGCCGTAGGACGGCTTGCCGCCAGCAACCGGAAAGCCTCGTGGAGTGCAGCGTCAAATTGCATCCGCGCAGCACCTGCGTGGCGTTGCGCTTCCACCGCCACACCGAAGGCTGCGGTACAGCCGATCGCGGGCGCGCCGCGCACCACCATGTCGCGTATCGCCGCCGCCGTTTGAGCGGCGTCGACACAAGCCACGTACTCGAATTCAAGCGGCAGGCGCCGCTGGTCGATCAGTTCCAGCCGGTCATCTCGCCAGCGCATGGTTTCGACCTTCATTGGCTTAAATCACCCTTTCATTGCCGCCGTCAACCGGCACCTGTGCGCCCGTGGTCTTCGCAAACAGCGGTCCGCACAATTCCGCCGCAAGTTCGGCGACGTCGCGGCTCCTGACTTCAGTCTTGAGTACATTGTTGGTCTTGTATTCCTCCACCGTCAGGCCGTAGTGCCTGGCCCGCTGCGCCAGCACCTCGTCGGTCCAGATGCCGGTGTCGAATACCGCGTTGGGATGCAGCGAATTGATACGGATTCCGTCCGCGCCCCATTCCAGGGCAGCGACGCGGGCGAGTTGGTTCAACGCGGCTTTGGACGCCGAGTACGCCGCCGCGCCCGGCCCGGGCGCGGACACATTCTTGGAGCCGATGACCACCACGCGTCCCCCATTTAGCGCAAGCTTCAACAACGGATGGCAGGCTCGCAGCAGGAACAGGTTGGCGTCGAGGTTGATCGCCATCACTTTGCGCCATTCCGCGCTGGCGAGTTCGCTGATCTTGCGGCTGGCGGCGAAGATGCCGGCGTTCAGCACCAGCATGTCCAGTCCGCCAAAGGCCAGTACTGCGCACTTGATTGCTGACGCAATGGCGTCCTCGTCGGTGAGATCGCAGCGCAAACCAAGGTAATCCTGGCGCCGGTGGATCGTTTCGACTGCGAGATTGACATCCAGTCCGACCACCGCGGCGCCGCGCGCGAGCAGCGCGGCAACGCAGGCCTTGCCGATGCCAGATGCGGCGCCTGTAACCAACGCGATTTCCCCCGCAAACAGCGGCGGCGTGCCGCCTTTTCGCAGCTTCGCCTGCTCCAGATCCCAGTATTCAACTTCGAACAGCTCACGCGCGGCGAGCGCCCGATAACCGCCCAGTACCTGTGCGCGCTGCATCACCTGCATGCTGTGCAGATACAGCTCCGCGACGATGGCCGCGTCTTTCGCGCTCCTGCCGGCAGTAGCCAGGCCGAAAGCCGGATCGAGCACCATGCGCGGTGCTGGATCGAGCATGGTCTTCGCCTCCTTTGCCGCCGGTGCATGTTCGTCAAAATAGGTTTTGTAGTCGCGCGCGTAGGCTTCAACGTTGCCGCCGAGCATGGGTACGCGCTTGGTGCGGATGATATGGTCGGGTGTGACCGGCCCCTGCTGCGACAGCGTGGACAGGTCGGTACGTTGTGCGAACGCAAGGCAATCGTCATCAGAGTGCGTCGCCATGACCATGGGCGCGCCCGCCACGGTCGACAGTGCACGCCGCAGCTGCGCTTGCCGCAGCATGTCTATCCGGGCCGGTCTTACGCCGCGCGTCGGAATCTCCCAGGCACCGTTCTTCTTGAGAAAATCTTCAGCACGGCCAACCAGTTCGATCATGCGCTCGTAGGACTGCCGCGCACTATCGCCGAAGGAAAATATGCCGTGGTTCAACAGCACCATGCCGATGGTGTTGGCGCCGGCCTGACGCGGATACTCCGTGGCGCACAATTTCGCCAGATCGAATCCGGGCATGACATAAGGAATGATCACGACGCTGTCACCGTAGAGCGCGCGCGTGCGGCGCTCCCCGTCGGTCGTATCGGTGATCGCCAGCACCGCATCGGCGTGCGTATGGTCGACAAATTTGTGCGGCAGGCAGGCGTGGAGGATGGTCTCGACCGACGGTGCAGGCGCAGAGGCCTTGAGCAGATGGGTCGCCAGTTCGTTCGCCATCTGCGTATCCGTCAGCGTGTCCAGTTGCGCCAGTTGCCGCAGGTAATCCAACTGCACCGGCGCGAATCCGGCCGCCTCCATGGTCTCCAGATCCCAGCCGCTGCCCTTGATGTAAAGGACATTCTCGTTCGCGCCGAACAAATTCTTCTGCACCAGCTTGACCGAGGTGTTGCCGCCGCCGTGCAGGACCAGCGTCTTGTCGCGTCCCAGCAGGCGCGACGTATAGACGCGCAATCCCAGCTCGCTGTCGTATTTCGCGGCTTCCGTGTCATTCCATAAGTTGAGCATTTTTCACTCGCGAAGAAGACGCGTATTATAGCCGCCATGCCGGCATCGCCATTTTCCGTCACCCTCTGCGCCTGGGACGACGCCCGACCCGATGCCCGCCGCATACGCGAGCAGGTGTTCGTGCGCGAGCAGGGCGTACCGCTGGAACTGGAGTGGGACGATCATGACGTGCACTGCGACCACGCGCTCGCCTACTCGGACGATGGCGTTGCGATAGGGACAGGACGCCTGCTTCCCGATGGCCATATCGGGCGCATGGCGGTGTTGAGCGAGTGGCGCGGCAAGGGCGTAGGCGCGCTGCTATTGCTGGCCTTGGTGGAACAGGCGCGCATGCGCGGCCATACGGCTGCGCACCTGAATGCGCAGATTCATGCAGCCGGATTTTACCGACGCTACGGATTCGAGGTCGAAGGTCCGGAATTCATGGAGGCAGGCATTCCCCACGTGGCGATGCAGCGCGATCTCACGTGTAGCTGAGGTTGAAGCGCAGGCTGACCGTTGCGCCGGTTTCGCCACCGCGCAGGATGGTGCGCTCGCTGAAAGTTACGCCGCCGTCGCGTCCAAACAGGACCGCGGTAGTGGCGCGCGTTCCGTACTGCGGCGACACGATCAGCGCCGGTGACAGCACGCGCTCCATCGCAACACCGATTCCTGTATCGGGCAACTCATTTTCCGCTGCCGTTTCGCGATCCTGCAGCAGATCCAGCAGCGCTTCGACGCTGGGCTCGTCTTCGAGCACCGCCTGCAGGCGCTGTTTGCCGCGCGTCACTTTCGGCCACGGCGTATCGAGCAGATGATTCGAAAGTCCGTGGATGCCTTGCGAAACCGATTGCACCGCGCCCGTGCGGCTGGAGAAGAAATAGACACTGCTGCTGTCGCCAGCCAGAAAATTGAACCCGTTGTAGCACTGCGCCTGCTTTGCAACTTCCTCGAGAAAAGCGAGCGGCTCCTGCTCCGAGGTGAGCATGCCACTCACAAGTTCTCCGCGCGATGGCGCGTCGATCTTGCGTTCGCGTCCATCGCGAAAATTGGTAAGCGCGGCAAATCGGCCTTTGCGCGTAACGCCCAGCCAGGTACCCATGCACTCGAGGTCACGCCCGGCGAGAATGTGCGGATGGTCCTTCCAGAAGCCCGCCTTCGCTGTCGGCCGCTGATAATACTCGTCGCGGTTGGCCGCAATCAGCAGGGGATAGTCAGGGTGCGCGCCAATGGCGAGCAGGATCAGGCACATTGGGACGGCGTCAGACGGGATAGGGCAGGGGCAGGATACTCACAGCCGGTCCGCCGGCGGATTTAAAATGCAGCGCGGCTGCGCCAATGCTCGCCGTTTGTACCACCGCCAGCAGGTCGTAACCGCCATCGGGCGCCGCTTGTGCATTGATCACCATGCCGCTTGCCTGCGTGTCCATGTCGCTGCTGAACAAGCTGTCGCCAGCCTGCGGTGCCGATTCGTCCCCGGTATGGGCGAGAACCATGCGGCGTTTGAGTTGCCCCAGATACTGGGTGCGGGCGACGATTTCCTGTCCCGGATAGCAGCCTTTCTGAAAGTTAACCGCGCCGATCAGCTCCATATTGGCCATCTGCGGCACGAATTGTTCCTGTGTAGCCGGTGTAATCAAGGGCAAGCCGCTCCTGATTTCCAGCCATTCCCAGCAGGGCGTGCCGACCGCGGTGAGAGCCGCTGCAAGCCGTTCCCACATGCGCATTGCCGATTCGGGTTCGGCGATCAATTGAAACCTGTCCCCTGGCAACGAAATCAGCGTGCCGTGGAGCGGGTCGCGCACAAGCTGGTGCGGTGCTTGCGGCAGTACCTTGAAGAATTCCTGCAAAGCGACAGCTGCGGCTTTTCCGGCCAGGCCCAGAACCGGTCTCGCGTCGCTGGCATCATCAAGCTTAACCTTTGCGCGCAGTACGAACATGGCGAGCCGCTTCTGTATCGTCGGTAGCAGAGAACGCGCCAGTTGCAGGTAATACGTCTGGTCCTCCTGCCACAACAGGAAATTGGCCAACATGCGACCCTTGGCGGTGCAGTAAGCCGCATACTCGCTGCGCCCCGCGGCGAGTTGCTTGACGTCGTTGCTGAGCTGACCGTGGAGGAAGGTCTGCGTGTCTTCGCCGGCGCACGCTATCATCCCCAGGTGAGACAATGGCGCCATCGTGCCGCGGTCGCGAACCGCGCGCAGCTCCGCGGCCCGGTCGCCGAAGCTGCTGACCGCTCCGGCCTCGATCACTGCCCCGTGTTCGAGCAAAAAATCCTGCCACGCAGCATTCATAGACGCCCTACAGACTTGGAGAATAACTTAAGTATGCGCGATAATGAACAGTTCACGCGGGTATTATAGCGTTTGAAACTTCGGTTACCGCCGTCACGGACAAGCCTGCAAACGAATGTGGTCATGGATCAAGCGAATACTTCTCCTCGCACTGTGCGTAACGCTGTTCGCGGCAGCGGCTATGGCCTGGTATGCCTTGCGCCCGCTGGACCTGCGTTCTGATCCCGCAAATTTCTCGATCAAACCGGGTAGCAGCTTGAAAAGCGCATCGCGGCAGGTCGCTGATTCCGGAATAGAGTTGAGTGCCTGGCGCTTCAATCTTCTCGGACGGGTACTGGGCAAGGCGGAAACCATCAAGGCCGGCAGCTACGCGGTCAACCACGGCATGACGCCTCTTGCGCTGTTGAATATGCTGGCTGCGGGAGAGGTCACCCAGAGGGAGCTCGTTTTCATCGAGGGCTGGACCTTCAGGCAGCTGCGGGAAGCGCTTGACGCCGATCCTGACCTGTCGCATGACAGCGCCACGCTCGACGATGCGCAGATCATGGCGAAACTCGGCGCCGCCGGCCGCAGCCCGGAAGGCATGTTCTTTCCAGACACTTATTTATTCGGCCTAGGCACCAGCGATCTGGAAATACTCAAGCAGGCGTATAAGGCCATGGACGCGCGGCTGCAGTCGGCTTGGACGCAGCGTGCACCCGATCTTCCCTACCGCAGTGCGTATGAGGCCTTGATCATGGCCTCGGTAATCGAGAAGGAAACAGGACAGTCAACCGAGCGCGCATTGATCGGCGGGGTGTTCGTCAATCGACTGCGCCTCGGAATGATGCTGCAAACCGATCCCACGGTCATCTACGGGCTAGGCGACAAGTTCGATGGAAAATTGCGCAAGAAGCACCTGCGCGCGGATACGCCCCACAATACGTATACCCGGTCTGGCCTGCCGCCGACGCCGATCGCGATGCCCGGCCTCGCGTCGCTGCAGGCGGCAGCTAACCCGGCCCGGACCAAGGCGTTATATTTCGTTGCGCGCGGCGATGGATCGAGCGAATTCTCGAGCACGCTGGCCGAGCATGAACGTGCAGTAACGAAGTACCAACGACGAGGAAGGCGCTAAATTGGACGGGAAGTTCATTACCCTGGAAGGGGTTGACGGCGCGGGCAAGAGCACGCACATGGAATGGATTGCCGCGCGTCTCAGGGCCGCTGGAAAGAAAGTCGTCGTGACGCGGGAACCTGGTGGGACCCCGCTCGGGGAAGAACTGCGCAAACTGCTGCTAGCGCAGCCGATGCACCTCGAAACCGAAACGCTGCTCATGTTTGCGGCCCGCCGCGAACACCTGGAGAAGGTGATCCGGCCGGCATTGGCGGCGGGCATCTGGGTCCTGTCTGATCGTTTTACCGACGCCACCTTCGCTTATCAGGGCGGCGGGCGGGGTTTGGCGCTCGACCGGATAGAAGCACTGGAAAATTGGGTGCACCATGGGCTGCAGCCAGATTTGACTTTGATTTTCGACGTTTCGGTGGACGAAGCCAAGCGCCGGCGCACGGCAGCCACCGCCGCACCGGACCGGTTCGAGCAAGAGGACCTGGCCTTCTTCGACCGGGTACGATCCGTATACCGGGAGCGCGCCAACCGCTACCCGAGGCGAATCCACCTGATCGACGCCAGCCAGTCCGTGGATGATATTCGTAAATCACTTGAAGAATATATAATAACATTATGTCTATAAACCATTATCCTTGGCAAGATAGCGTCTGGAATCGACTTTCTGAGATGCGTGAACGCCTGCCGCACGCGTTGCTGTTACATGGCCGCCCCGGGATAGGCAAGCTTCATCTGGCGAAAGTTCTGGCCCAATCCCTGCTGTGCGAGAACCGGTCGAAACAAGGTCTGGCCTGCGGGACCTGTGCGGCGTGCGCCTGGTTTGCAAGCAGCAATCACCCGGATTTTCGGCTGCTTCAACCTGAAGCTCTGGCGCCGGCACAGGACGACACCGCGGCAGAGGATGGCGTCGACGAGGGTAAGAAGAAACCGAGCAAGCTGATCAAGATCGAGCAGATTCGAGCGCTCGGCGATTTTCTGAACGTAGGGTCGCACCGCAACGGTTATCGCGTGGTGTTGATCCACCCGGCCGAAAGCATGCATCCGGCGTCGGCCAACGCACTGCTAAAGAGCCTGGAGGAGCCGTCCGCCGGCGTGGTCTTCGTGTTGGTATCGCACCAGCCGAGCAAACTGCTGGCAACGGTGCGTAGCCGCTGCCATGCGTTGGCGATCGCCTTGCCACCGCGGGAAATTTCGCTGCGCTGGCTGCAGGAGCACGGCGGCAACACGTCGCCGGCAACCCTGGCGTTCGCGGGCGACGCGCCCCTCGAAGCGGCGCAAGATCATGAGGCGGAATCGAGGCAACGACTGTTTGAGTTACTGGGGCAGCCGAAAACCGGTGCACTCGATCTGAGTGAATTCTGCCAGCGCCTGCAACCGGGTCTGGTGGTGACCTGGATGCTCAAGTGGACCTACGACATGATCGCGCTGGCCAGCGGTAGCAAAGCGCGATACGACATCGATCGCGAAAAAGAGCTGCACCTGCTGGTGCAGCGAATGCCAAAGCTGAATTTGCTTCGCTTCTTTAGCGCCTTGTCGGCGCTGCAGGCGATCGCTGAGCACCCCTTGAATGCCAGGTTGTTCTTCGACGATCTGTTCATTGCCTACAAAGAAATCGGGCAGGTGCGAAGTGCTGGTTGACTCACACTGTCACATCGATTTCGAGGACTATGCCGGTCGAATCCCGAAGATCCTCGAAAACATGGCGCGTAACCAGGTAACGCATGCCTTGTGCGTGTGCGTCAATCTCGCAGACTTTCCCAGGGTACTGGCCCTTGCAGACGGGCATGAACAGCTTTTTGCCTCGGTCGGAGTGCATCCCGATCAGGACGAGGCAGCGAGTCCGAAAATCGGAGATCTAACCGAGCGCGCGCAGCACCCGAAAATCGTCGCAATCGGAGAAACCGGCCTGGATTACTATCGCCAGGACGGCCAACTAGAGTGGCAGAGGGCACGCTTTCGCACGCATATCCGCGCCGCGCGCCAGTGCGGTAAGCCGTTGATTGTCCATACCCGCGACGCCGGCGAGGACACCTTGCGTATCATGCGCGAGGAGCACGCAAACGAGGTCGGTGGCGTCATGCACTGTTTCACGGAAAGCCTGGAAATCGCGCAGGCCGCGATGGCGTTGAATTTCTATATCTCATTTTCCGGCATCGTCACGTTCAAGAACGCTCGCACGATCAAAGAGGTCGCGAAGGCGGTGCCGCTAGACCGCATCTTGATCGAGACCGATTCTCCGTATCTGGCGCCGGCGCCGCATCGCGGGAAAACCAATGAACCGGGCTGGGTCAGGCATGTTGCGGAAGAAATCGCCGGGCTGCGCGGGATTTCCTTAGCCGCGGTTGGCGAGGCGACGACGGCGAATTTCTTTCGGCTTTTTGGAATGGCAAAATGCTAGAAACAACATTAAACAAGTTATTTAAATGGCTGATAATAAGCATAGTACTTGTTTCAACGTCTTTTTCCACGATCGCCCGGGCGCAATCCTACGACGAGTTGCTTACTGCGATAAAACTAAACCATATTCCTAATGCCGAGGAGCTATTTTCAAAAGGCATGGACGTCAACACGACGGATTCCAGCGCAAATACGTTGTTAATGATTGCCGTCAGGGAGAACTATCCCGACATGGTCGCGCTTTTGCTGCGGCGTCAGCCCAAGGTCAATGCCAGGAACCAGTACGGGGAATCGGCACTGATGATAGCCGCCGGCGACGGAAGGTTGGAGTTGGTAAAACTGTTGATCGCCCATGGTGCCCAGATCAACCAGGTAGGCTGGAATCCGCTCATATACGCCGCCTGGGGCGGGTATACCGAACTCGTCAAGCTTTTGTTGGAGAAAGGCGCGAATATCGATGCGGTTGCGCCCAATGGCGTCTCCGCGCTGATGATGGCGACGCGCGGCGGGCACTTCGAAACCGTCAAGCTGCTGCTTTGGGAGGTCGCAGATCCGAATATCAAGAGCGATTCAGGGGGGACCGCACTGGGATGGGCAATGAAGGCGGGGAATTCCGAGATCGCTAGGTTGCTGAAACAGGCGGGGGCAAGGGAATAGTTTAATTAGTTGATAGTACAGCGTCTATTATTTAACATAATACACATATGCGCACAAATAGACCAGACCGACCCACGACTCGCTCAGTTCCAGCGATCCTTGGCTGGAACCGGCAACGAGAACACCGGCACCCCTTCGTCGTGCAGATCTTCTGCCTCGCTGCGGGTCGCGACGCCTCGAATGCTGCGTTGAGGTGCCTGCTCGTAATAAATCCGGCGCGCCTCTTCGGCAAAGCTCTTTCCCACGTCCTCGCTGTGCGTCAGGATGTAATCGATCATATTGGCAGCGTCGAACGGCTTCGCGACGCCGGTTTGCGGCGTATTTTCCGGCTTCGGCGTGGCCGGCTCGGGCTGCTTCCTGATTTTAGCGGTGAGCAGCTTTTCCACATGCGCGCCGCCGCAGACCGGGCACTCGAGCAGGCCACGGGTTTGTTGCGACGAAAAATCGTCCCCGGAGCTAAACCACCCCTCGAATCGATGCTGATCCCTGCAGATAAGGTCAAATACAATCATGTGTGGTTCCTGTCCCCATTGTAGCTGATATGGGGGACGAAACCGCGAACGCAAGCGATGACATCAATCCTGGTGCTGAACGCCACGTCGTGAAATCCGCGTTCTGTAAATTGACGCCGAAGGACCGCCGAATCGTGGTCGCGTGCGCGTTGACGTTTACCAGCAGTTTAGCGAACCAGCGTGGCCGTCATATCAGCAGGCTATTGCACTGCGCACTCGTTTTCCTTGGCCTTGCCTACGCTGCGCCCGCTGCCCTGGTTCTGTGCAATGCTCGAGGGCATGGTCACCGGAACACCCTGTTGCGGCGGGACGATTACCGGGGCCGCCGTGGCGTTGCGTACAAAGCCAAACTGGCCGCTCGCGATCACCTGCTCCCCACCCTGGTTCTTCACCACGATCGCGCCGTCGGTCACATCCAGGTGCAGACCGTTCTCCGGCGGCTTTCCGGTAACGGTCGGAATGCCGGCACAATCGTTCTGACACATCAGCGCACCAAAGTGCGTGCCGCGTATGCCTATGGTCGCTGTCACCGTGGTCACATTGACCGCGCTGCGGTTGCGCTTGCCGATCAGTCCGGTTACCGCACGCAGCCCACCCCTCAGCATGTTCAGTACGACACTGTCTGATTCGGGCTTCGCCTGATTGAACGAATAGGCCGCAACCTTGAGCTGCGAATTCGGCCGCATCACCACTTCGCCGGTATCGGCGAATTTGATCCGTGCGTAGGTATCCTGCTCGGTGGTCAGCGTATCGCCTTCGAGGACATCGGACTTGACCGAGAACAGCTTGGAGCTGCCATCCGCACGCTTCGCCGTCAGCACACCCGAAAGATGCGTCACCTGGCCGACGACGCTGGCTGCATGCGCGACATCGGCAGCCCCGAGTGCGGCGGCCGCAGCGAGCAGCAATCCGGTCAGGTGGATCGCGGATTTTCGCATGATGATTTCTCCGTTCAGCTGCATGTGGCGATCTTCTTCGCGGCCGGTTTGTCCTCTTTCTTCGCCGGCGCCTCTTCTTCTTTCTTCTTCTTCTCGTCGTCTTTCTTGTCGTCCTTTTTCTCATCTTTCTTGGCACTGGCAGATTTGTCCTCGGCGGGCTTGTCTGCCGCAGGCTTGTCCACCGCAGGCTTGTCACCCTGCCCGCTTGGCGCCGCGCTGCTGGAGCTGGCCGGCGCGCTGCTGCTCGAGGTCGCGACCGTCGCGCTGGAACTGCTGCCGAAGGTTCCTTCGGTGCCTCCCACAGTCTGATTGGTGTTAGCCAGCAACAACGTCCCGGTGCTGCCAGGGGTCGTCACCTGCGGCGGCGGCGGCGCTTCCACCTTGGCTGCCGTGGTCGTGCTTGTGCTCGTGGCGGCATTGGTGGTCGCGCTGGTCGTGCTCACAATCGCAGTATTGGTGACCGTGACAATGGCCGCAGCCGTTGTTGTCGACGTGACCGGCGCATTGTTGATCCCAGCCACCTTCAGCCCGGCCCCCGGGGCCGCCGGGACTTGCGTCGCACCTGCGAAGAAGCCGCTGCCACCGGCGGCCGAACTGTAGCTGGTCAGGTCCGTGGCGGCGCCATTGGCTACGAAGCCGCCCGAGGTTCGCGTCGTGTAGTCGATATTGATGGTGCTGGGCGATTTTGCCCACAGATAGGACGGCCGCAGCCCCGCCTGATCGTTCAAGTAAAAGGTCGAACTCACCCCTTTCAGCGTCAACCAGATGTCGTTGCCCGCGGTCAGGCTCGAACCGTCGTTCATCCTCAAGTCGCCTGTAACCTGAACCCTTGCATCCTTCGTCGCCGAGACGACGAAATTGGATGCCATCAGCGTGTCTGCAGTGATGCTCGCATCTCCGCTTGCGCTGAGCCCGCCCGATGCAGTAACCACGCCGGTATTGTCCAACGTGACGTTGCCGCCACTATTGGCGATGCTCGCTATGCTGAGCGCCCCTTTGTTCGTCAGCACGATGTTTCCGCTGCCGCTGTTGGTGGCGGAGAAGCTACTCACCTGGTTGCCCGCGTCGTTCAGATTCGTACCGGTCACCGACTTCGTCACCAGGACCGGGGCGACGATCGGCCCGCTCTGGGAGATGCCGCCGGCTTGCGCGGTGAGCGATACCGTCGGCGCACTCAGCGCACGAATCACCAGATCGCCCGTAGTCTGGGTGATCGCGGCGCTGGCACTGCCAGTCAGAGCAATGCTGCCGCCGCTCTGGCTGAAGCTGTTGCTCACCGTCAGGTTTCCGCCGCCGCCCAGGGTCCCGCCGCTTTGCACCAGACCGGCAGTACTGAGATTGCCGCTGATCGTCAGGCTGCCCCCGCTCAGGGCCAGGGTTTGCGCACTGTTAAGGCTCTGCAGGCTGGTATTGCCCGCGCTCGCATCATAGGTGACCTGATAGCTGCCGACGCCGGCCGGAATCGAAACCGCCAGTACGTTGGAACCATCGGGGATCGCATCCCAGTTCACCGGATTGCTCCACAGACCGCTAGTGCTGCTAGCCCAAGTCGAAAGCGGGCGTTGCGTAATGCTCGCGCTTAGCCCGGTTGGCGCGGAAAGCACATAATTGCCCGATTGGGCACCGCCAATAACCAGCCCAGTCACTGCGACCGGCTTGGCCGTGCCCACGTTCTTGTCGGAGAAACTGCCGCTCCCGCCAGACAGGGCCACGCTGTCACCGGAGAATACGCCGACCAAGGTTGCCGATCCGGTACTGAGCGTCGCTGCACTATTGCCGTCATAGACCTTGCCGCTGGCACTGATACCGCTCACGCTGAGCGCAGCCGGTGTGATGTTGGCACTGGTGCTGGCGGCCGTGTTAAACGTATAGTTGCCCGCATCCGCACCACCAAGATTAATGCCCGTTACAGCTACCGGCTTGGCCGTTCCAACGTTCTTGTCGCTGAATGCGGCATTGGCATAAGTAATTGCGAGCACATCGCCGCTCAGGCGAGTGTCGCTCACACTTACCGTCGCAGCAGTCGTCGCATCGTAGACTTTGTTCTGACCCGCCACGCCTACCGTCAGGCTGGCAGGGGTGATGTTGGCCGTCGTTGCCGCTGTGGTGTTAAAACTATAGTTACCCGCATCGGCGCCGCTCAGGCTGATGCCGCTCGCGGTCACCGGCTTGGCCGTTCCGACATTCTTGTTGTTGAACGCGGCACTGC
>QYQC01000033.1 GCA_007280315.1 Betaproteobacteria bacterium
ACCCAGGACAGCGGCGTGGTGATGACCTCGTCGCCGGGCTGCACGCCGGCGACGGTAAGCGCGATTTCCAGCGCGCCGGTGGCCGAACTCATCACCCGCACCGGCCGGCCGCCGCAGTACGCGGACAGTTCCTGCTCCAGCTGCCTGACGCAGGGGCCGCTGGTAATCCAGCCGGAGCGCAGCACATCGGCCACGCCCGCGATGGTTTCCTCGTCTATCGACGGGCGGGTGAACGGCAGGTAGTCCATCAGGCGCGCGCGACGACCGTGCGCCGGTAAATTGCGACTACGACAATCGCAGCGCCGGCGACGCAGCGGGAATCGTGCGGGAAATAGCGCATCAGGACCGCGCGACGATATACACGCCGATGATAATCACGCCGATGCCGGCCAGCCGCGTCATGCTGACCGCTTCGCCGAACAGATACCAGGCCGCAGCCGCATTGAGTGCGTAACCGATGGACAGCATCGGATAGGCGATCGAAACTTCCACCCGCGACAGCCCCATGATCCATACCACCAGGCTCACCACGTAGCAGGCAACGCCGCCCATGATGTGCGGTTCCAACGCGAGCTTCATCCCCACCGGCACGATATTGCCGGCGCTGTAATCGAAATGCCCGACCGCGTTGGTGCCGGCCTTGAGCAACAGTTGTGCCGTGGCATTGAGCAATACGCCCAGCATCAGCAGGGAGAAGCTGGCCAGATTCATGGGCTTGGCGCGGGATGCCTGGCGACGATAATGCGGCGCGAGTCGCGCGCAACCATGCGCATCGGCAGGCTCCTGGCGCGGTACATGTCATAGGCGTCGGGCGACATCAGCGCCAGCGCCTCGCGCTCCTTGGTCCAGGTCTGTTCGAACTGCGCGAAATCCGGAATGAATTTTTGCGGTTCCTGCGCAATACCGAAACCGAGCTCGTCCTTGTACACCACCATGGTGGTGCTGCGCCGCAGGTAGAACTGCAGCGACTGATCGTAGGTGTTGACGCTGTAAAAGGGCATGCCGGGCTTCAATTCTGGCTGTATTTTCTGCACCACATAATACGCGGAATTGGCCCGGGACAGGCTTTCATGGCCGCTCAGCGCGAGTTGCGCGAATGCGACGCCTGAGCCCGCCAGAAGGATGAGAGCGGTGTTCGTTTTGCCACGCCAGGCAAGCCAGGCGCCTGCCACGGCGCCGGCAATCTGCAACAGGCCGGCCGCGATCAGCCAGTCGGCGTAATCGCGGAACAGTTCCACCGGCACCTCGCGGCTGGCGTAGCGCTCTATGCCGGGAAGAAGGGCGAGCAATGCGATGCCTGCAAGCGCCGCGGGCAGCACCTGCCAGGCGAGCACACGCCCGCTCAGCTGGGTCAGCCGCACGCCGATCAGCAGGGCCAGCGCCGGGAACATGGGCAGGATGTAGGACACCAGCTTGGAACTGGAGGCGGAGAAGAACAAGAACACCACGCCTGCCCACAGCAGCAGGAAACGCTGCGCCTGGAAGCGTTGCTGTTGCTGGCGGTTCCACGCGCGCGCCAGGGTGTCGATCAAAATGACCGTCCAGGGAAGCATGCCGGCGAGCAGCACCGGGATGAAGTAGTAGGGTGCCTGGTAGCGGCCGTGCGCCTTGGTGAGGAAGCGCTCGAAGTGCTCGTGGATAAAGAAGAAGTGAAAGAATTCCGGGTTGGCGCGCGATACCGCAATGAACCAGGGCAGGGTCAGCGCCAGCAACAGCGCGACCCCGGCGACCGGGCGCAGCCGGCCGGCCAGACGCCAGTCGCGCTCGAGCAGGATATAGAGGACGAGTGCGGCGCCGGGCAGCACCAGACCGATCAGACCCTTGGACAATACCGCCAGCGCAAGCGCAGCCCAGGCAGCCAGCATCCAACGGGTGCGCGAGCGCTCGTCCGCAGCGTCGTGCTGCGCCAGCGCGAATGCGCATACCGCCGCCGACAGGAAAAAGCTCACGCCCATATCGAGCGTGTTGACGTGCCCGATCAGCACCCAAAGCAGGCTGGAACCCAGCACCAGCGCGGCGTACATGCCGGCCTGTACGCCGAACAGCCGCCGGCCGGTGAAGAAAACCATGAATACACCGAGAAAGCCAGTGAGCGCGCTCCACAGCCTGGCCGTCCACTGGTGCTCGCCGAACAGGGTGTAAGCGGTTGCGGTAGCCCAGTACTGCAGCGCCGGCTTTTCGAAATACTTGATGTCGTTCAGGCGCGGCGTCAGCCAGTCGCCGCTGGCCACCATTTCACGCGGAATTTCAGCGTAACGTCCCTCGTCCGGGTTGACCAGTTTGCGGTATTCCAGATTGGAGAACCATACCGCTGCGAAAGTGAGCAGCAGTAACAGTGTGCGCGTGGCAGCGGTCTTCAACTGAACAAAAGAGCCGCAGCGACCTTGCGTTCCTCGGCCGCCAGAATATTGTAGGTGCGGCAGGCGGCCTTGATATCCATCACTTCGAGGCCGATGCGTGCCTCAGCGAGCGCGCGCGCTAACTCCGGCCGCGGAAAGCGCAGACGGTTGCCGGTACCCAGCAGCACGATTTCCGGCGCCAATTCGGCGAGCTGCGCGAAATCGCCCTCGGACAAATCGTCAAAACCGGCTTGCTGCCAGTCGGTCACCAGTCGATCGGGCAGCACCACCAGGTTTTGCTGGTAGCGATTACGATTGACCATGACGTAACCCTCGCCGTAGCCGGTGAACGCATTAATGCCTGAAATGTTAGACAGATGAAGCTTCATGGGAGTGCTCAATTGAGCTAAAATTATAAACTTTTTCAGCACTTACAGCGACATCGCATTGCACCAAATGAGACAATTCTCTCGCATCGAACGCCTGCCGCCCTACGTTTTCAATATCACCAATGAATTGAAGATGGCAGCCCGCCGCGCCGGTGAGGACATCATCGACATGAGCATGGGCAATCCGGACGGCGCTACGCCCAAGCACATCGTCGACAAGCTGGTGGAGGCCGCGCAACGTGCCGACACCCACGGCTATTCCGTGTCCAAAGGCATACCGCGACTGCGCCGCGCCATTACCACCTGGTACCAGCGCCGCTATGGCGTCGACCTGGATCCGGACACCGAAGCCATCGTCACCATCGGTTCGAAGGAAGGCCTGGCGCATCTGATGCTGGCGACGCTTGAGCGCGGTGACACAGTGCTGGTGCCCAATCCGAGTTATCCGATCCACATTTACGGCGCCATCATAGCCGGCGCCGACATCCGTTCGGTGCGCATGACACCCGGCGTGGATTTCTTTGCCGAAGCCGAGCGCGCGATTCGCGAACTGATTCCGAAGCCGAAAATGCTGGTACTCGGTTTTCCCTCGAATCCGACGGCGATGTGCGTCGAGCTGGAATTTTTCGAGCGCGTGATCGCGCTGGCCAAGGCGCACGACATTCTGGTGGTGCACGACCTGGCCTACGCCGACATCACCTTCGACGGCTGGAAGGCGCCCTCGATCATGCAGGTGCCGGGTGCACGCGACGTGGCGGTGGAATTCTTCACCATGTCCAAGAGCTACAACATGGCCGGCTGGCGCATCGGCTTCATGGTCGGCAACAAGGACCTGGTGCACGCGCTGGGGCGGATGAAAAGCTACCACGACTACGGCACGTTCGCGCCGATCCAGGTGGCCTCGATCGTCGCGCTCGAAGGCCCGCAGGAGTGTGTCGAGGAAATCCGCCTCAAGTACCAGAAGCGGCGCGACGTGATGGTGAAAGGCATGCACGAAATGGGTTGGATGGTGGACAACCCCAAGGCCTCGATGTACATCTGGGCCAGGATTCCGGAGCATTACAGTGGCATGGGTTCGCTCGAATTCTCGAAGAAGATTCTTACCGAAGCCAAGGTGGCGGTGTCTCCGGGCATAGGCTTCGGCGATTACGGCGACGATCACGTGCGCATTGCGCTGATCGAAAACGAGGCGCGCTCGCGGCAGGCGCTGCGGGGTATTCGGGACATGTTGAAGAAGGATGGCGTGCCGTGATGGAGTTTTCCGGAAGGTGGTGCAAATGAATCCGATCAGCGTAGGACTGCTGGGAATCGGCACGGTCGGCGGCGGTACCTGGAACGTGCTCGGGCGCAACCAGGAGGAAATCCAGCGCCGGGCGGGGCGCGGCATTCGCATTACCAAGGTCGCCGACAAGGACCTGGCGCGGGCGCAGCAACTGGTCGCAGGCAAGGCCGCAGTCAGCGCCGACGCGTGGGAGGTCGTAAACGATCCTGCGATCGATATCGTGGTCGAACTGATCGGCGGCACCGGTATCGCGCGCGAACTGGTGCTGAAAGCGATAGCCAACGGCAAGCACGTGGTCACCGCGAACAAGGCGCTGCTCGCGACCCATGGCAACGAAATTTTCGCCGCTGCGCAGCAGAAAGGCGTGATGGTGGCGTTCGAAGGCGCGGTGGCCGGCGGCATCCCCATCATCAAGGCGCTGCGCGAAGGCCTCACCGCCAACCGCATCGAGTGGATCGCCGGCATCATCAACGGAACTTCGAACTTCATCCTGTCGGAAATGCGCGACAAGGGCCTCGCGTTCGACACCGTGCTGCAACAGGCGCAGCGTCTCGGTTATGCCGAGACCGATCCGACTTTCGACATCGAAGGCATCGACGCCGCGCACAAGCTGACCATCATGTCGGCGATCGCGTTCGGCATCCCGATGCAACTGGACAAGGCGTATACCGAAGGCATTTCCGCGCTGACACAGCAGGACATCCGCTATGCCGAGCAGCTCGGTTACCGCATCAAGCTGCTCGGCATCACGCGCAGGACGCCCGAAGGGATCGAACTGCGCGTGCACCCTACGTTGGTTCCGGTGCGGCGCCTGATTGCCAATGTCGAAGGGGTGATGAATGCGATCCTGGTGAAAGGCGACGCCGTCGGCGCCACGCTGTATTACGGCGCCGGCGCGGGCGCGGAGCCGACCGCAAGCGCGGTGGTGGCGGATCTGGTCGACGTGACGCGCATGCACACCGCCGACCCGGAGCATCGCGTGCCGCACCTCGCATTCCAGCCTGACAGGCTGTCCGACATTGCCATCCTGCCGATGGCGGAGGTGGTCACGTCCTACTACCTGCGCATGCGCGTGGTGGACCGGCCGGGTGTGCTGGCGGACATTACGCGCATTCTTGCCGATCGCAGCGTGTCCATCGACGCCATGGTGCAGAAGGAACCGTCGGAAGGTGAGGAGCAGGTCGATATCATCATGCTCACCCACGAGACGCGCGAGAAGCAGATCAACGCCGCCATTGCGGCCATAGAAAATCTGACCGTCGTGTCGGGCAAGGTGACCCGTATCCGACTGGAAGAGCTCGGAAAACACTAGCCACATGCGTTACGTTTCGACCCGCGGCGGCGTGGCGCCGCAGACGTTTACGCAAATCCTGCTGGGCGGCCTGTGCGCAGATGGCGGCCTCGCCATGCCGGAGACCTATCCGCAGGTCGGCGCAGCGGAACTCGCCGCCTGGCGCAACCTGTCCTACGCCGAACTCGCGTACGAAATCTTGCACAAGTTCTGCGACGATATTCCCGCGGCGGATGTCAAAGCCCTGTGCGCGAAAACCTACACCAAGGCCACTTTCCGCACCGAAGCGATCACCCCGGTGAAGACGCTGGAGCCGGGCCTGCACATCCTCGAACTGTCCAACGGGCCGACGCTCGCGTTCAAGGACATGGCGATGCAGTTGCTCGGCAATCTGTTCGAATACGTGCTCGCCACAGATGGCGGGCAGATCAATATACTTGGCGCGACCTCGGGTGACACCGGTTCGTCGGCCGAGTACGCATTGCGCGGCAAGCGCGGCGTGAACGTATTCATGCTCTCGCCGCTGGGAAAAATGAGCGCGTTCCAGACGGCACAGATGTTCTCGCTGCAGGATGCGAACATATTCAATATCGCGGTGCGCGGCGTGTTCGACGATTGCCAGGACCTGGTCAAGGCGGTGAACAACGACGCCCTGTTCAAGAAACGACAACGGATCGGCGCGGTGAATTCGATCAACTGGGCGCGGGTCGTGGCGCAGGTGGTGTATTACTTCCGCGGCTATTTCGCCGTGACCGGATCCAATGACGAAGAGGTATCGTTCGCCGTGCCGTCGGGGAATTTCGGCAACATCTGCGCCGGCCACGTCGCGCGCATGATGGGTTTGCCGATCCAGCGGCTGATCCTCGCCACCAACGAAAACAACGTGCTCGACGAGTTCTTCCGCAGTGGCCGTTACCGCGTGCGCCCGTCAGGCGAGGTTGCGCAGACTTCCAGCCCGTCCATGGACATATCCAAGGCGTCGAATTTCGAGCGCTTCGCGTTCGACCTGGTCGGGCGCGACGCCGACATGGTGAAACGACTGTGGAGCAAGGTTGACGCCGGCGGTGAGTTCAATCTCGCCGGCACGCCGTACTTTGCCAATGTGAAGGAGTACGGTTTCGTCTCCGGTTGCAGCACCCACGCGGACCGGCTCGCGACGATACACCGCGTATACAAGGAATACGGCGTGATGATAGACACGCATACTGCGGACGGTCTCAAGGTCGGACTGGAACAGCGCCGGCCGGGGATTCCGCTGATTTGTCTGGAGACGGCGCTGCCGGTCAAATTCGCCCAGACCATACGCGAAGCGCTGGGACGCGATCCCGACTATCCCGCGGGCTGCGAAAAGCTGGAATCGCTGCCGCAGCGCTTCGAGGTGATGGATGCGGATGCGGACGCGGTCAAAGCCTATATCGCAGGTCATACTGGTCTTTAGGCCGGGCCTGCCAGGGCCTTCCGACCCGCCTTGAACCGGTCCAATGGTAGTCAACCAATCGAGATGACGGGTCCGGAACGGCCCAGCCCCACCAGTACTCGCGTTTCGGGCTTTCCTCGTCTGTCGAAGGGGTCGCCGCCTAGTGCGCGCGCGCTACTTCTTTCCCTTTGTGGAGGACACAACCGCGCTGAAGAAATCGTATACGCCAGTTTCACTCATGCGCCGCGCGTCGGATAACTCTCCCATACGCGTTGTATACAGAACCTGACTACCCGGTGAAAGGACAACGGCTGCCGGGATGCCGCGCTTGATTGGATTTCCGTATTGTTCAGCGACGGAAAGGTTGCGATCAAAGTTGCCGACGTCGACTTTGACAACGATGAACTCTTTTGCGATCAGCTCTGCCGTCTTCGCGTTTTTCAGCGCAGCGTCGAGCGCGCGGCAATCCGGGCACCAGTTGGCGCCGAAGATCACAAGTACGGAGCGCCTCGTTGTACTCGCGGCCGCAAGGGCTTGCTCGATATCGGTCTTCGCATTCGCTGCCTCGTTGTACGGCAGCGGCACGGCGAAAGCCATTCCCGCCATGGCGACGAGTACGACGGCGAGCACTCTGCGCAGCAACAAAGGGTTCGGTTTCATTCGATTGAATGGCCGGCAGACGAGGCGGCCTGGGCGTGCAGCCTGACACCCAGCGCCTTTGCGACCTTCAGCACAGTCGCAAAGCTTGGGTTCCCATCGGCGCTAAGAGCCCGGTACAGGCTCTCACGACTCAGACCTGCTGCCTTCTTCGGGATAGTCATGGGCATAGCCTGCTACTCCTGAAAGCTTCCGGCCAAGTGAATGGCCATCCTGAATATCGCGCTGTTGCGTCGACTTCTCTCCGCCGGCGAGCAGTAGGATGAGTCGGGTCCCCCGCAGTGTGTAGTAAACGCGGTATCCCGGCCCGAAATCTATCATCAACTCAGCTTTACCAGCAGTCAGATTGCGATGCGAACCCGGATTCCCATGAACCAGCCGGTCAACGCGAACCTGAATCCGAGAGTCGTGTTTTGTGCGGATCACTGCGTGGTCAACCGCAGTGCTTCGCCGGTGCTGACGATGCGTATGCCTTGGTGGGACGCGATGTTTCGCAGATGCCGGTCGCCAGAGATGATGAGATCGGCGCGTGCGGCGATGGCGCAGGCGATGACTTGGTCGTCATCGGGATCGGCGAGGATCACCGGGCTGATGCTGGCGGGAATTACGCGCTGCGCGAACTGCGCGTAGCGGCGAACCAGGCGTTCGACGCTCATGCTTGAGGCGGCGAGGCGCTTGGTGAACTTCGCGCGCGCGAGCACCTCGGACAATTCATCAAAAAAGGCGGCGCTGGTGTAAAGGGAGAGTTTTCCGGCTCTGGCTGCGATGAGCAGTTCGCGCGGCGCCCCGGTCCAGAGCAGCCCGGAGACGACAGTGTTGGTATCAGCGACGGCGCGCACGGCGTGCGGTGCGCACGGCATCAATTTCGGCCTGGATCTCCTCCTCTGTCATGGGTACTCCTTCGACTGCGGCCATGCGATCCATCGCTTCGAATAGTTCATTCGTCGCACGGCGGCGGATTTCCTCGCGCAAGAGTTTCTCTATCTCCACGTCGGAGAGCAGGCCCGCCTGTGCGGCCTCCTTGGCCAGATTGTCAGGCAGGGACAATTTGAGTTCGGTCATGGCTCTTGCTCAATGTGACTATGCTCTCGATATTAGCGGAAGGTGGTCTCCAGCGCTACCTCTTGCCGGATTCGGCCGATCTTGAATCCTGCCGGGACCAGAAGACGTAAAAGGCTGGAGAGGCAATATCCATGCGCTTCTCCAGAGGTTTACGAGTATCTACTGCGCCGGATGCGTTTCCTTGCCGATTCTGATCGATAGCAGTTTCGGTCCTGCCGGGTCCACACTCACCTTGATCCAGTCGACCAGCGGCGAGCCGAAGCTCTCGATGCGCGTGAACTGCTCCACGCGCTTTAGCGTGGCCGGATCGTACAGCGGATGATCGACGCGAAAGCGGTGGGTGTCGCCGTGCACCAGCACCACCGGCTTGCCGAACGCGAGTGTTTGCGCGAGCAGGGCCCGCTTCAATCCGGCATAGCCATCTGCGCGGTTCACCCGGCGCAAATAGGACAAATCGAAATCCGGATTGGCCTGGAACACCACGAACACCGCCGCGTAAGCCCGCTGCCGTGCCAGTTCGAAACACTGCGCCAGCCACGCAGCGTTGGCGCGGCCGCGCTGTTCATGCTCGGCGTCCATCTGCGGCGTGCGGCCGAAGTTGTCGTTGCTGCCGGGAACGTTCAGCCCGATGAACAACACGCGGTTTACTGCCCAGCGCACGTTCTCGCGGTAAGCGAGAAACCCGGCAGCGGTGCCCGGATCGTCGCTCTGGCGCTCGAGTTTGAGCGTGCGCCGGCCCAGACTGTTCGCGTCGGGGTAAAACACCGAGCGCAGCTGCGCCAGCCGCTCCAGCGGATCGTAGCCGCCTGCGGCCTTGCGGTGGCAATCGGTCCAGTCGTTGTCACCCGGCAGCAGAATGAACGGATGGCGCGACGCCTGGAACATGCGCTTGCGCTGTTCGTACAACTCGTCGCTGCAGGGACTGCCGCCGCTCTTGAAGTCGCCGACATGCACGACGAACGCCAGATCTTCCTGATTGATCTCCTCCAGCATTTGCCTGAATATAATTTCTTCCAAGCCGCTATAGGGCGCGTCGCCGACGATGGCGAAGGAAACGGGGGCAGGTGGCTGGGCCTGAACAATTGCTGCGAGCAGCGCGAGCGCAAGCCAGAGAACGACGCGCATTACAGACTCTTGAGTTTGTACAACAGTTCCAGCGCTTCCTTCGGACTGAGCTCGTCCGGTTTCACCATCGCGAGCAGATCCAGCGCAGGGTGTGGCTCGGCTTCCGCTTCGGGCGCGGCGCCGGCGAATAAATCGGTCTGGCCACCGTGAGTCAGGCTTTGCTGTTCCAGCTGCAGCAGATAACGCTTCGCCGCACGGGTCACGCTGCCGGGCACGCCCGCAAGGGCCGCAACCTGCAGGCCGTAGCTCTGTGACGCCGGACCTTCCTCCACCGCGTGCAGGAACACGATGGAATCCTTGTGCTCCACCGCATCGAGATGAATGTTTGCGGCCTCGCGGTAGTCGAGCGCGAGTCGCGTAAGTTCGAAATAGTGCGTGGCGAACAGAGTGTAGCTGCGGTTCTTTTCCAGCAGGTGGCGTGCGATGGCCCAGGCCAGCGCGAGTCCGTCGAAAGTGGAAGTGCCGCGTCCGACTTCGTC
>QYQC01000223.1 GCA_007280315.1 Betaproteobacteria bacterium
CCAGGCCGCAGGCGCAGCGTCGCCTTGGTGATCGGCTTGAACAGCGCGTGATGATCGATCCACATCTGCAGGCGGCGACCCAACTGCGCCTCATTCAGCGTGCAGGTGATCGCGATCAGCGGCGTACGGTCGAGCCACGCGCTGCCTACACCTGTGGAGAGATTGGTGGCACCGGGGCCGAGGGTGGCGATACATAGACCGGGCACGCCAGTCATGCGGCCGGTGACATCCGCCGCAAACGCCGCGCTCCCTTCGTGTGCAGTCAGCACGAAACCGATGCCGCCGGCGCGCATCGCATCCATCAGCGGCAGCACGTTGCCGCTGGGTACGCCGAAACCGTGCCGGACGCCGGCCCGCTTCAGGACGCTTACGACAAGGTCGGCGTTATTCATCCGGGATTTTCGTGCCCCCCGCGCCCGGCGATCGGCTATGGCTTGACGAACTTCATCGCGAACGCATCGACGCGTATCGTGGCGCGCGACGAAGTGGCGTCGCGCGGATCGTCCGGATTGCGCAGGAAATCCGCGGCGGCGACGAACTTGAATCCGGCGGCCTCGAGTTCGCGCCGCACCAGCGCCTCGTCGATCCGGTGCAGCGTCTTGCCAATGCTCGCATCGGCGCCGGCCTTGGCCGCGTGGTCGACAATGACGAATTGGCCACCCGGTTTGAGTGCGCCGAAAAGGCGCCGGTTCATCAGGGCACGGTCGATGCCCGCGGCGGGCGTATCGTGATACTCGTAGAGCATGGTCACCAGATCTAGATCGCTTACACCGGCAGGCACTGGATTGTCGAAATCGCTGATCTGTTTGATTACGTTGGCCATGACCGGCTTTGCAGCGCGCTCATCGAAACGCGTCTTGATGAAGCGCGCGATGGCGTCGGCCGAATTGTGCGCGTATACCCTACCTTGCGGCCCGACGCTGCGTGCAAGCAGCTCGGCGCTGTAGCCGGCGCCGGCACCGACTTCGAGCACTTTCATCCCGGGTTTGACGCCGGCAAACGCAAGCAGCATTTCCGGCTTGCGCCGCTCGTCGGTCTTGCGGTCGGCTTCGCTGCGGTCCGGGCTGGCGACCACGGCGCGGTTCTCCTGCGTCACGTCCCAGGCGTGCGGCGCGATGCCGGCGCAGCCGGCGAACGTGGTGGCTGCGGCGATTGCGATCCACAGATATTTCGCGTTCATGTTGTCTCCCTTCAACTGTTTTGGTTGCGGTCAAGCTATTACGTAAGGCCGATTTCGTGCAGATAGCGCAGCACGCCCGGATGAATCAGTTTCCTGCGCGGTGCGGCCGCAAGCGTATTCGCCGCAGTAGTTTCGCGCGCCTGAGGCAGACGTGCCGCCAGCGCGGCTTCGTTCTGGTGCAGCGCGCGCGCGACGCGATAGGCGATGTCGTCCGCCAGCGCCGGCCGCGCCAGAATGAAACTCCAGGAGCCGACCGAGTCGATCGCTTGATTCTGTCCCGGATAGCTGCCGGCGGGGACGCGCATGGGACGCAGAAAGCTGTGTTTGGCAAGAATTCGCCTGGTTTCATCGGCGCTGGGCGAAATGAAGCGCGCGCCGCCCGGCGCCGCAGCCACCGCGCCGAAACCCGGCCATCCCAGTCCGGCGCCCCATAGCGCCGCGGCGCGGCCGTCGGCCACCATGGCCGGGCCGTCGCCGGCGCGCTCCAGATAGATCGCCTGAAAATCGCCATCCTGGTCAAGGCCGATGCCCTCGAGCACATAGCGTGCGAGTATCACCAGCCCGGAGCCTTTCGCGCCGAACGCGACCGGCTTGCCACTGAGGTCACCGATGCAGCGCGCCGGACTGTCGGCGCGCACGACAAACATACCCGGCGTGGAATACATCGCGGCGACGATTCTCAGGTTGGCGGGCGGCCTGCCGATACCGGCGAGCGCCTCGTGCACCACCTCCCCCTGCACCAGACCGATGTCGAGTTCACCGGCTTCGAGCAGGGGTACGTTTTCGGTGCTGCCCTTGGTATTCTTCGGTTGCAGCGAGATCGAACCATCCGCAGCGTTCACGATTTCCACGATGGCGTCGCCGAAGACGGGAAAACCTCCGCCGGGCGTGGCGGTGCCGAGGATCACCTTTGTCACTGCAGCCTCAGGTGCCATAGCGCACCGGTGAATTGAACTGTTTGAACGCGGCCAGTGCGCTGTAGCAGGCGAGCATGGCGGTCTTGGGATTGTCGGGGAAGGGAACGCTCTCGAACTTGATGCTGATGGCCCCGGTCTTGCCGCGGATGTTGATGTAATGCGTGTTGTAGATCAGTGAAGGGTCGGCGACCACCTTCAGGCGCGTGCGATCAAAGCCGATGCCGGCCATGGCGAGCGCCGCGGCGATGTTCACGTTGGCCGGAAAATGCGGCACGCCATCGCGCGCCGTGCCTTCGAACAGCGTCACCGGCGCGGTGAGGTGATCGAGGTCAAGTTTCATTTTTTCGACATAGGGAATGCCTTTCCATGCCGCAGGCGGTTTGGTCACGGCGATCTCGACCGAATCGGCGCCGGCAACGCAGACAGCCTTGAGCGCATCGAGACCGCCGATGCCGCCGGAGGGTACGTAGAGCAGCGCCTTGTGTTTCGCCGCGGCGACTTCCAGCTTCGCGCGCAGGGTATCGTCGCACAGCGCGCCGCCGGAAAGGACGATTACCGGGATGCCCTGTCTGAGCAGTGGCAGGGCAAACTCGCGCACCGCATCGTGCGAGGCCGCTTCGATCACTACCTCCGGGCGCTCGGCAATCAGTGCATCGATGCTGGTGACAAACGGCACGCCGTACTGTTCGGCCAGCGGCCTGCCGCGCGAGGCGTCGCTGCGACCCTGGATCGCCACTACGCTGGCGTCGCCCATGTCGCCGCGCGCGATGTGTTCGAGAAACAGGCGGGCAATGATGCCGCCGCCGATGATGCCGATGCGCATGCAGGGGTGCTCCTGAATCAGACCCGCGATTATGGCCGCGCCGGCGACGCCGGGCAAGCAGGATCAGGGCGCGCGCGGAACGTCGCCAATGACCCGGTTCCGGCCCTCACGTTTCGCCCGGTATACCGCCTTGTCGGCACTGGCCAGCAGGCTTGCGACGTCACGACTTTCTTCGCCCAACTCCGCGACGCCGATGCTGACCGTGACCTTCGTCGGTGCGCCGGCGTGGCTCCCGCCGGTGGGCAGCAATGCCGCAGCCTCCACTGCCAGGCGCAATCGCTCTGCCAGAATCATTGCCGTCGATGCCTTAGTGTTGGGCGCGATGATCACGATTTCCTCTCCGCCGTAACGCGCCGCGATATCCGAATCCCGACAGGCATCCGCAATCATTTTTCCCAAGCCTGTGAGCACAAGATCGCCCGTCCCGTGACCAAAGGTGTCATTGATATTCTTGAAGTGATCGACGTCGATCATCAGCAGTGACAGCGGCAGGTTGTATCTGTTTGCCCGTGCGACCTCCTCGTCCAGCCTGCGCTCCAGATAGCGGCGATTGTGAATCGCCATCAGCGGGTCGGTGATGTTTTCCAGTTCAAGCACGGCCACGCGTCGCACATCGAGCGCGGTGCGCAGCGAAAGCGCGGTGACCGCGAACACAAAGCAGGCGCCAAAAAAGAAAATCACCGGAACCACCAGGCTTGCCAGGCTGGATTGCGAATTCCAGTACAGAATCGCATAGGCGACGTATCCGGCAATGAACAGGAAAATCAGCGCGCCGAGGCCATACCAGTAATAACGGATGCGCCCGGATGAGAGTTGCGCGATCAGTCTGCGCAACGTCAAAAGCGCGGCAAGCAGAAGGCCGCATCCCATGATCACCAGTGCGTTTGCGATGAATTGCATGATGTCCTGTGACGCCGAAACGGATCGGTGCAACGCTATTGAATCACGATCCCTGCATCCGTACCACGATCTTTCCCAGGTGCGCATTCGATTCCATATGCGCCTTGGCCGCCGGAAGTTCGCCGAAGCGATACACTGTGTCGATCAACGGCCGGATGCGGCCATCGGCGATCGCCGGGAGGATGTCGGCAACGAAGCCGCGTGCGGATGTGGCGCGCTGCTCGGGGCTGCGCAGCTTGTTGGAGACGCCGAACAGCACCAGGCGCTTGGCGTGCAGCGCTTCGATGTCCATTTCCGCCTTGAGCACGCCGTCGAGGTAGCCGACGGTGGCGAGCCGTCCCTGGAACGCGAGCGCGCGCACACACTCGGCAAACACCGAGCCGCCGACGTTGTTGACCACGAGGTTCACCCCATTGCCGCCGGTGGCCTGCATCACTGGGTCGCAAAAGTCGCCGGCGCGCGTGCGTATGCCCAGATCCAATCCGAGCGCTTTCAGCCGCGCCAGCTTGTCGTCCGAACCCGAGGTTCCGATCACCTTGGCGCCCAGCGCTTTCGCCGTCTGCAGCGCGGCGACGCCGACGCCTGAGGAAATGCCGGTCACCAGCAGCCATTCGCCCGCGACGAGCTTTCCCTGGGCGATCAACATATCGTGCACCACCATGAAGGTGAGCGGGATGGCGGCCGCCTCTTCCCACGACAGGCGCTCGGGCACTGCGATGGCTTCGCGCGCATCCATCAGCGCATATTCGGCGAACGCCCCGGGGCAGCGTCCCATCACGCGCATGCCCGGCGCGAATCCGCTGACTCCGGCGCCGAATTTGACGACTTCACCCGCGCCTTCGCCGCCGGCAGGTTTTGCCGCACCGGGCTTGGTCAGCCCGTGGCCGGCGATGAACTCGCCCCGGTTGAGCCCGGCGGCACGCACATGCACCAGCAACTGCCCCGGTGCGGGCTCGGGCAGCGGCACTTCGCGCTCCTCGAGCAGGGTCTGCCCGGCGCTTGATTGAATCCAGTAAGACTGCATAGTTGCAATGCCTCCTGTTACCGCGGCGGTCAAACCAGTGCTTTAGTCACGATTTCGGCCACGTCCTTCGATAGTCCGTGCGCGTCGCGGATGCGCCCGAGTTCGGCGCTGGCGTGCTGTCGCCGGCCGGCGTCGAACTTGCGCCAGCGATCGAAGGCGCGCGCCATGCGCGCCGCGACCTGCGGATTGAAGGCGTCGATCGCGATCACCTGATCGGCGAGGAAGGCGTAGCCGCTGCCGTCGGCGGCATGAAAGCGCACATGGTTGCTGCAGAAGCTGCGGATCAGCGCGTACACCTTGTTCGGGTTGCGGATGTCGAACGCCGGGTGGGTCAGTAGCTTCCTCACTTCGGGCAGCGTGCCGGGCAGGCGCGAACCCGCCTGTACCGCCAGCCATTTGTCCACCACCAGCGGCTCGTTGTTCCATTTGGCATAGAACGCCGCCAGCGCCTGCCCGCGTTCTGCGCAATCGCAGTTGGCGAGCGCCACCAGCGCGCCCATGGCATCGGTCATATTGTCGGCGCGCTCGAACTGCGCCAAGGCTAGATCGCGTGACGCTTGGTCATCGAGCTCCATCAGATAGCCGAGGCAGAGATTGCGCAGGGCGCGCTTGCCCGCCGCTTGCGCGTCCGGGCTGTACGGTCCGGGGACAGCCTGCGCCCGGTAGGCGGCAAGCAGTTCACTCTTCAGCGCCAGCGCCAGAGCGAGTCGCAGTTCGTCGCGCACCGCGTGGATGGCGTCCGGGTCGACCTCGTCCAATTGCTCGGCGATGTAGACTTCCGAGGGCAGGGCCAGCGCCTCGGCGCCGAAGGCGGGATCGCGCGGCGCATCGGCGAGCACGCGCGAGACGGCCGCGATAAACGTCTGCGGCGTCGTCAATTCGCCGGATGCCTTCGCGCCCCGCGCCTCGATGCCGTGCAGGATCAAGCCTAGCGCCAGCCGCTGGCCGGCTTCCCAGCGGTTGAAGGGATTCGCATCGTGCGCCATCAGATGCGCAAGATCGGCTTCGCTGTAGTCGTAGTTCACTTTCACCGGCGCGGAAAAATTGCGCAGCAGCGACGGCACCGGCGGCGCCGGCACATCCACAAACACAAAGGACTGAGACGCTTGGGTCAGCGACAGCACGCGAGTGATTTCCCCGGCCTGCCGCTCGCTGGTGGTCTCGCCCTCGAGTTTCACCGGCAGGTCGTTTCCGTCCAGTGCCACCAGCCCCAGCGCGAACGGTATGTGAAACGGCAGTTTTGTCTCCTGCCCCGGGGTCGCCGGACAGGATTGCGACAGCGTCAGTGTGTAGCGCCTGGCCGCCGCATCGTACGCTCCCTCGACGGCAACTACCGGCGTTCCTGCCTGCTCGTACCAGCGGCGGAACTGCGTCAGGTCGACGCCGCCCGCATCCTGCATCGCCTGCACGAAGTCGTCGGTGGTCACCGCCTGGCCGTCGTGGCGCTCGAAATAGAGGTCCATGCCCTTGCGGAACAAGTCCGGCCCGAGCAGCGTGTGCTGCATGCGCACTACTTCCGCGCCTTTCTCGTAAACCGTCATGGTGTAGAAATTGCGGATCTCCATATAGGCGGCCGGGCGCACCGGGTGCGCCATCGGGCCGGCGTCCTCGGGAAACTGCGCCGCGCGTAGGCCGCGCACTTCGCTGATGCGCTGTACCGCGCGCGAGTACATGTCGGCGCCGTACTCCTGGTCGCGGAATACGGTCAGGCCTTCCTTCAGCGACAACTGGAACCAGTCGCGGCAGGTGACGCGGTCGCCGGTCCAGTTGTGAAAATACTCGTGCGCGACGACGCGGTCGATATTCTGGTAGTCGATGTCGGTGGCGGTGTCGGGCCGGGCGAGCACGTACTTTGTGTTGAATATATTGAGGCCCTTGTTTTCCATCGCGCCGGAGTTGAAATCGCTCACGGCGACGATCATGTAGCCGTCAAGGTCCAACTCAAGGCCGAATACGTCCTCGTCCCATTTCATCGCGCTTTTCAGGCAGCGCATGGCAAAGTCGCACTGGTCGAGCTTGCCCGGTTCGACATAAACGGCAAGTCTGGCTGTGCGCCCGGAGCGCGTGACGAAGCTGTCCTCAAGTTTCTCCAGCTTCGCCGCCACCATCGCAAACAGATAGGACGGCTTGGGAAACGGATCCTCCCACCTCGCCCAATGCCGTCCAAGCGCTTCTTCGCCGGCGCCGACCTGGTTGCCGTTCGATAGCAGCTCCGGATAACGTTCGCGCTCGGCGTGGATGGTGACG
Source organism: Betaproteobacteria bacterium (assembly GCA_007280315.1). Lineage (GTDB taxonomy): Bacteria > Pseudomonadota > Gammaproteobacteria > Burkholderiales > SG8-39 > 2-12-FULL-64-23. Next base: position 7,092 of record QYQC01000223.1, read on the forward strand.
GTGTAGCGTGCCATCACATCGGGCCGGTCGAGAAACCAGGTGATGCAGCGAAAGCCTTCGGCTTCACACTGTGTGAAAAACCCGTTGGTCGATGCGTAAAGCCCCTCGAGCCGGGTGTTCTTCTGCGGGCAGATGCGCGACACCGTTTCCAGCGTGAACTTGTCGGGCACGTCGGCGATGCTGAGGCTCTCCTCGCCGAGCGTGTACCCCCCCGGAGCCAGCGTGCGGCCGTCCAGGACCGCTGTCACCAGCTCGATATGCTCGCCGTTCAGCACCAGGGGCGGGCGCGCATCGGCAGCCTTCGGGTTTCGTTCGAACGCCAGCGTTGCGCGCACCACAGCGTGGTCATCGCGGATATCGACATCGAGGTCGATGGTCGGGATAAGGAACGGCGGCGGGGTGTAGTCCTTGAGGTAGATGGTCTTGGGTGCGGGTTCGCGCATGGGTAGTTGGGTAGGTAGCAAAGGAGGGAGCGCCAGTTTACAGGAACCGCTGCCGGATGCGCCAAAAAGAACTATAGTGAATCAATAGCGGAGTAAGCGGAGCCCTGCGTGCGCCGGTTGACTATTTTTCTGCTGGTCATACTCTGGCCGCTGTGGCTTGCGGCGGCGGCGGCGCCGGCGCCGGCGCCGGTTCTGTTGCTCACGCTCAACGGCGCGATCGGCCCCGCTGCGGCGGATTATGTGCACCGCGGCATTGAGAGAGCGCGCGCGCAAGGCGCGCAATTGCTGGTGTTGCAACTGGACACCCCGGGCGGCCTGGACAGTTCGATGCGCGCCATCATCAAGGACATTCTCGCCGCGCCGATGCCGGTCGCCGCCTTTGTCGCGCCGGGCGGCGCGCGCGCGGCCAGCGCCGGCACTTATATTCTGTATGCCAGCCATATTGCGGCGATGGCGCCGGCCACCAATCTCGGGGCGGCGACCCCGGTGCAGATAGGTGGAGGCGGCGCGTCCGGCACGAGCAAGGGCGAGGAACGCGGGGACGGCGCGAAGGATGACGGCGGCAAAGGCGACGGCAAAACCGGCGTGCTTTCCGGCGACGCGATGACGCGCAAGGTGGTGCACGACGCTTCGGCCTACATCCGCGGCCTGGCGCAGATGCGCGGCCGCAATGCCGAATGGGCCGAGCGCGCGGTGCGCGAGGCGGTGAGTCTGTCTTCGACCGAAGCGCTGGAAAAGAATGTCGTCGATTTCATCGCGGCAGATGTGCCGCAGCTGCTGAAGCGGCTGGACGGACGCAGCGTCAGGATTGCGGGAACCGAGCAGGTGCTCGCCACCGCCGGCGTGGTCGCCACCGCGTTCGAGCCCGACTGGCGCACGCGCTTTCTCTCGGTCATCACCAACCCGAGCCTGGCCTATATGCTGGTCCTGCTCGGCATTTACGCGCTGGTATTCGAATTCTCCAACCCGGGTATGGTGTTTCCGGGCGTGGTCGGCGCGATCTGCGTGCTGGTCGCGCTGTACGCGTTCCAGATGCTGCCGGTCAACTACGCCGGGCTGGCGCTGATCCTGCTCGGCATTGGCTTCATGGTGGGCGAGGCGTTCTTTCCCGCATACGGTTCGCTCGGTATCGGCGGCGTGATCGCTTTCGTGGTCGGTTCGGTAATCCTGATCGACACCGATATTCCCGCCTTCGGTATTCCCTATGCTCTGATCGGCGGCCTCGCCGCGGCGAGCCTGGCGTTCTTGCTATTTATCGTCGGCGTGGCGCTCAAATCGCGCCGCAGGCCGGTGGTCAGTGGTCGAGAGGAACTGGTCGGCGCAGAAGGCGAAGTGCTGGAGGATTTCGAGGGCGAGGGCTGGGCGCGCGTGCACAGCGAAACCTGGCGTGTACGCGCCGCGGCGCCGATCAGCGCCGGCCAGCGCGTGCGCGTCGCCGCGATCAACGGTCTGACACTGGATGTGATTGCGGACCCGGAGAAGAGAGACAGCTAGGACAGCATGCGCTGCCGCGCCGCGGTTTGCGTGACGGAAGGTATTCGAAGGAGATCGAGTCATGGCGCTTTATTTTGGACTGGGTGTGGTGTTCATCGCAGTGGCCCTGCTGGCGACGTCGATGCGCATCCTGCGCGAGTACGAGCGCGGCGTAGTGTTCCAGCTGGGACGATTCTGGATGGTGAAAGGCCCGGGCATGATCTTTCTGATCCCGGTGGTGCAGCAGATGGTGCGTGTAGATCTGCGCACCGTGGTGTTCGACGTTCCGCCGCAGGACGTGATTACGCGCGACAACGTTTCGGTCAAGGTGAATGCAGTGGTCTACTTCCGCGTGGTCGACCCGCAGAAGGCGATCATCCAGGTGGTGGACTTCCTCGGCGCGACCAGCCAGCTCGCCCAGACCACGTTGCGCGCGGTATTGGGCAAGCACGAACTGGATGCGCTCCTGGCCGAACGCGAAAAGCTCAACCTCGATATTCAGAAGGTGCTCGACACACAGACCGATGCCTGGGGCATCAAGGTGTCCACGGTCGAGATCAAGCACGTTGATCTGAACGATTCGATGGTGCGCGCCATTGCGCGCCAGGCCGAAGCCGAGCGCGAGCGTCGCGCCAAGGTGATCCATGCCGAGGGCGAGCTGCAGGCCTCGGAAAAGCTGCTGCAGGCGGCGCAGGTTATGTCGCGGCAGCCGGAGGCGATGCAGCTGCGCTACCTGCAGACGCTGAGCAATATCGCCGGCGACAAGGCCTCGACCATCGTATTCCCGGTGCCGATGGACCTGATCACGCCGATGCTGGAGGCGCTGAAAAAACGCGGCGGCCAGTAGTTGCGCATGGCCGTCTCCGCGCCTGATGCGCGGAGCGTCAGTGTATCTCCGGGTCGGACGTCTCCGCGCCCGCTTCAAGAAAGTCGAAATCGCAGCCTTCGTTCGCCTGGGTGATGTGCTGCGAGAACGCCGCGCCGTAGCCGCGCTCGTAGCGCGGCGCCGGCGCTTTCCATGTGGCCTTGCGCTGCGCCAGTTCGGCGTCGCTGATTTTCAGATTCAGTTTGCGCGCGGGCACGTCGAGCTCGATCAGGTCGCCGTCCTGCACCAGTGCCAGCGGTCCGCCGATCCAGGACTCGGGCGCAATGTGCAGCACGCAGGCGCCGTAAGAGGTGCCGCTCATGCGCGCATCCGAAATGCGCACCATATCGCGCACGCCTTCCTTCAGCAGCTTCTGCGGAATCGGCAGTTGGCCCCACTCGGGCATGCCCGGACCGCCCAGCGGCCCCGCGTGCTTCAACACAATTACCGAGTCTTTGTCCACGGCGAGGTCCGCAGCGTCGATTCGCGCCGCCATGTCGTTGTAGTCGGCGAACACCACCGCCTTGCCCGTATGCCGGTGAAGCTGCGCTTCGGCCGCGGGGGGCTTGATCACCGCGCCGTCCGGCGCGAGGTTGCCGCGCAGCACCGCCAGGCTGTCGGATTTGACCAGCGCCGTATCGATGGAACGGATGATGTCCGCATCGAACACCTTGGCATCGGCAATGTTCTCACCCAGGGTCATGCCGTTGACAGTCTTTGCGTTGGTCTTGAGCAAGCCGCCCAGATTCGCCAGCAGGGCGCGCAGGCCGCCGGCATAGTAAAAATCTTCCATCAGGTATTTGCCCGAGGGCCGGATGTTGGCCAAGAGCGGCGTCTTGCGCGCCAGCGCATCGAACAAGTCAAGGTCGAGCTTGACTCCGGCGCGGCGTGCGAGCGCGATCAGATGCACGATCGCGTTGGTGGAGCCGCCAATTGCAAGTACCGCAGTGACGGCGTTGTGAATCGCGTCGGCGTCGAGAATGTCGCGCGGCTTGAGGTC
>QYQC01000009.1 GCA_007280315.1 Betaproteobacteria bacterium
GCAGCGACGACGAGCGCGCAACGGCCGTCATGCGCACGCTTTATTCGCCGTTCCAGCGCAACCACGAACGCGTAATCACCATGGATGTACGCTCGGCCGAACTGACCAAGTACGCCGCCAATGCGATGCTGGCGACGCGCATCTCGTTCATGAACGAACTCGCCAATCTGGCCGAACGCCTGGGCGCCGACATCGAGTGCGTGCGCCGCGGTATCGGTGCCGATCCGCGCATCGGCTACCATTTCCTGTATCCGGGTGCGGGCTACGGCGGTTCCTGCTTTCCCAAGGACGTGCAGGCGCTGCAGCGCACCGCGGGTGAGGCCGACATGAATCTGCTCATACTCGATGCGGTGGAGCGGGCCAACGACGCACAGAAGCAGGTGCTGGGCAGCAAAATTGTCAAGCGCTTCGGCACCGACCTTAAGGGCCTGAATTTTGCGCTGTGGGGGCTGGCGTTCAAGCCCAACACCGACGACCTGCGCGAAGCGCCGAGCCGGGTATTGTTGGCGGAACTGCTTGCGCGCGGCGCGAGCGTCACCGCCTACGATCCGGTGGCTATGCCTGAGGCGCGGCAAATCTACAAGGCCGAGAGCCGGGTACGGTTCGCCGATTCGCCGATGGCGGCGCTCGAAGGCGCCGACGCCCTTGCGATCGTGACCGAGTGGAAGGAATTCCGCAGCCCGGATTTCCAGAGGATCAAGCAACTGCTGCGAACGCCGTCGATTTTCGACGGCCGGAATTTGTACGATCCGGCCGAGGTCAGGAACCATGGCCTGGAGTACTATCCGATCGGAAGGCTGTAAGCGGCACACTAATAGATTGTCATTCTGAGGCCGCAGGCCGAAGAATCTGCTTCTTGCGTCCAATGAAAAGCAGATTCCTCGCTTTGCTCGGAATGACAGAATTCGGATTGTTCGAAATGCCAAGACGGCGTGACAGGTGAGGAACCAAGAGTTGAAACTTCTGCCGGATTTGTCCAAGGCGCGGCTGCTGGTGGTCGGCGACGTGATGCTCGACCGCTATTGGTTCGGCGAGGTGAGCCGCATCTCGCCCGAGGCGCCGGTGCCGGTGGTAAAGATCGAGCGTACCGAAGAACGCCCGGGGGGCGCGTCGAACGTGGCGCGCAACGCCACCGCCCTGGGCGCGCGGGTGACGCTGCTGTCGGTAGTCGGCGACGACGAGGCCGGAGCGCGCCTGCGCGAACTGGTCGAGGCCGAGAACATCGTAGCCTGCCTGCACAAGGATGCCAGCATTCCGACCACGGTCAAACTGCGCGTGATCGGACGGCAGCAGCAGCTGCTGCGCATCGATTTCGAGACTCTGCCGAGCCACCAGACGCTGGCAGACAAGCTGGCCGATTTCGAATCGCTGCTCGCCCAGTGCGACGTGCTGGTGCTCTCTGATTACGGCAAGGGCGGACTTGCGCATATCGAAAAAATGATCGAACTGGCGCGCGCGGCCGGCAAGATCATCCTGGTCGATCCCAAGGGGGACGATTATTCGCGTTACCACGGCGCGACGGTGGTGACGCCGAATCGCGCCGAAATGCGCGAAGTGGTGGGGCGCTGGAAGGACGAGCATGATCTTACCGAGCGGGCGCAGGCGCTGCGGCGCGAGCTGGGGGCGCAGGCGCTGCTGCTCACGCGCAGCGAGGAAGGCATGAGTCTGTACCAGGACAGCGGCGTGCTGCACGAGGCGGCGAAGGCGCGCGAAGTATTCGATGTGAGCGGCGCCGGTGACACGGTGATCGCGGCGCTTGCCGCCATGCTGGGCGGCGGCGCGGCACTGCCACAGGCGATGCACGTGGCCAACTGTGCCGCCGGCATCGTCGTCGGCAAACTGGGAACGGCAGTGGCGCAGCGCGAAGAGGTGCAGGCGGCGTTGGTGCAGGACTAGAAAGGAAAATCATGTACTACGTAGTTACCGGCGCGGCCGGCTTCATCGGCTCCAACCTGGTCAGGGCGCTGAACGAGCGCGGCGAGAGCGACATTATCGCCGTCGACAATCTCACGCGCGCCGACAAATTCCTAAATCTGTCCGGCTGCGACATCGCCGACTACATCGACAAGCGCGATTTCGTGGTGCAGCTCGCGGCAGGTGAATTCGAAGGCGCGATCGAGGCGATTGTGCATCAAGGCGCCTGCTCGGACACCATGGAGACCGACGGACGCTACATGCTGGAGAACAACTACCGCTACTCGGTGGCGCTGCTCGATTACTGCCAGGAAGAGGAAGTGCCGCTGCTGTATGCCTCGTCCGCATCCGTTTATGGTTCCGGTACTGTGTTCCGCGAGGCACGCGAATGCGAGTCGCCGTTGAACGTCTACGGCTACTCGAAATTCCTGTTCGACCAGATAGTGCGACGGCGCCTGCCGGACGCAGGCAGCCAGATTGCCGGTTTTCGGTATTTCAACGTTTACGGCCAGAACGAAGCGCACAAGGGGCGCATGGCCTCGGTCGCGTTTCATTTCTTCAATCAGTTTCGCAGCGAACGGAAAGTCAAGCTGTTCCAGGGCTGGGATGGCTACGCCGACGGCGAGCAACGACGCGATTTTGTCTCGGTCGAAGACGTGATCGACGTGAATTTGCATTTTCTGGAGCGCCCGACGCTGTCGGGAATATTCAACCTCGGCACAGGGCGGGCGCAAAGCTTCAACGACGTCGCCGTGGCCACGATCAATGCTTGTCTGCGCGTTGACGGCGAGGCGGCACTGACGCTGGATGAGATGCGCGCACGAAACATGATCGAGTACATCGCCTTTCCCGACGCACTCAAGGGGAAGTATCAAAGCTACACCGAGGCCGACATCGCCCTGCTGCGCCGCGCCGGCTACGCCCAGCCGTTCCTGACAGTGGAGGAAGGCGTGGAGCGCTACTGCGAACAGTTGCTCGAAGCGCAAGCGGGCCCGGAGGAGGCGTAAGCCGGTGAGCGGGACGAAAGAGTCCGACCGAATAATTTTGAACATGGAAACGCAATGAAGCCGATTACATACGCGAACATCGAAGACACGGTAGGCAATACGCCCCTGGTGCGGCTGAAGCGCATCCCCGGTGCCGCCAACGACAGCAGCGGAAACGTCATCCTGGCGAAGCTCGAGGGCAACAACCCGGCGGGCTCGGTGAAGGACCGGCCGGCGTTTTCCATGGTGATGCGCGCCGAGCAGCGCGGAACGATCAAGCCGGGCGATACGCTGATCGAAGCGACCAGCGGCAATACCGGCATTGCGCTTGCGCTGGCGGAGGCGATGCGCGGCTACCGCATGGTGCTCATCATGCCGGATAACCTGTCGGTGGAGCGGCGCCAGAGCATGCGCGCCTTCGGCGCCGAACTCATTCTCACGCCGCAGGCGAGCGGCATGGAAGGCGCGCGCGACCTCGCGGAGAAAATGCGCGACCGGGGCGAGGGCGTGATCCTCGACCAGTTCGCCAATCCGGATAATCCGCTCGCGCATTACGAGGGCACCGGACCGGAAATCTGGCGCGATACCGGCGGCAGCGTTACCCACTTCATTTCCAGCATGGGCACCACCGGTACCATCATGGGTGTGTCGCGCTTCCTCAAGGAAAAGAATCCGCAGATCCAGGTCGTCGGCTGCCAGCCGACCGAGGGCTCGCAGATCCCCGGCATACGCAAGTGGCCCGAGGCTTACCTGCCGCGCATCTATGACGCCGCGCGCGTCGACCGGGTCGAGTCGGTGAGCCAGGCCGACGCAGAGGAGATGACGCGGCGCATGGCGAGCGAAGAGGGGATATTCGCCGGCATTTCATCGGGCGGGGCGCTGTGCGTAGCGCTGCGCGTCGCTGCCGAAGCTAAGAACGCGGTCATCGTTGCCATCGTCTGCGATCGCGGCGACCGGTATTTGTCGACCGGCGTGTTTCCGGGCTGATGACGCCGGTCCTCGCCTTCGACATCGAAACCGCGCCCGACTGCGACGGCCTGCGGCGGCTGTACGATCTCGATCCCGCGCTCACCGACAAGGACGTGGCGGAGATCGCGTTTCAGCGCCGGCGAACGGTCGCAAACCACGACTTCCTGCAACTGCACCAGCACCGCGTCATCGCCATTGCCTGCGCACTGCGCGAGGGCGACGGTTTCCGCGTCTGGTCGCTGGGAACGTTGGAGGATAGCGAAGGTGAGCTGATCCGGCGTTTTTTCGACGGCGTCGAAAAATACACACCGCAGCTCGTGTCCTGGAACGGCGGCGGCTTCGATCTGCCGGTACTGCATTACCGCAGCCTGGTTCACGCTATTTCCGCGCCGCGCTACTGGGACCAGGGGGATGAGGAACGTGACTTCAGGTGGAATAATTACATCAGCCGCTATCACGCGCGCCATCTCGATCTGATGGATTTGCTCGCGCTGTACCAGCCGCGCAACAATGTGCCGCTGGACGAAATGGCCAAGCTGATCGGTTTCCCGGGCAAGCTCGGCATGGACGGCTCGCAGGTCTGGGGCGCCTATCTCGACGGGAAGCTGCGCGACATCCGCAGCTATTGCGAAACCGACGCCGCCAACACCTACCTGCTGTACCTGCGCTTTCAGCTGCTGCGCGGCGTGTTCGACGCGGCGCAGTATGAACGCGAAATTGCGCTGGTGCGCGGCACGCTTGCCAAATCCGCCGAAACGCATTGGCGAACATTCCTGGAAGCCTGGAAGTAATCAGTGTCGGTACTGATTGAATCGCTGGATCGCGAGGGGCGCGGCATCGCCCGTGTCGAGGGCAAGGCCATTTTCATCGATGGCGGCCTGCCGGGCGAGCGGGTGTCCTATGTCACCTACAAGAAGAAGCCGAACTACGAAATGGCGTCCGCAACGGCGATCGACAAGCCCAGTGGAGCGCGCGTGGTTCCGCCCTGTCCCCATTTCGGCATCTGCGGCGGATGCAGCATGCAGCATCTGGAGCCGCGTTCCCAGGTCGCGGTGAAGCAGCGCGTGCTCGAAGACAATCTGTGGCACATAGGCAAGGTGCGGCCGGAGGTGGTGTTGACGCCTATCTACGGGCAGACCTGGGGCTATCGCCACCGGGCGCGCATGTCGGTGCGGATGGTGCTGAAGAAAGGTGGCGCGCTGGTCGGATTTCACGAGCGTAAAAGCAGCTTCGTCGCCGACATGACAAGCTGCGAAGTCCTGCCAAGAAGCATATCCGACCTGATCGTTCCCCTGCGCACGCTGATCGCCGGATTGTCGCTGCCGACGCGGCAGCCGCAGAACGAAATTGCGGTAGGCGAAGCGGTCACGGAACTGGTACTGCGCATACTCGATCCGCTCAGTCCGCTGGACGAGGAACTTCTGCGGAATTTCGCTACCCGGCACGGCATCCAGTTCTGGCTGCAGACCAAGGGGCCGGATACCGCAGTGCCCTTCTTTCCGCAGGATGCGCCGCCGCTGTATTACTCCCTGCCCGAATTCGGCGTGCAGATCCGCTTTCGTCCCACCGACTTCACCCAGGTCAATCATCAGGTCAACCGCATTCTGGTGCGGCGCGCGATGGCCCTGCTCGATCCCCGGCCGGGTGAGCGAATCGCGGATCTGTTTTGCGGCATGGGCAACTTCAGCCTTCCCATAGCCAGCCGAGGGGCCGAGGTGCTGGGTGTGGAGGGCAACGCCGAACTGGTGCGGCGCGCCGAAGGCAACGCGCGCGAGAACGGCCTTGACGGGCGCGCCCGCTTTCAAGTCGCAAATTTGTTCGACGCGGTGAACTGCGCCGTGTTTGGTGGCAACGACAATGGCGCCAACGCCGGCGGGCGCGGCGCTTTCGACAAGCTTTTGATCGATCCGCCGCGCGACGGCGCGGTCGAACTGGTGAAAGCGCTGGGTGAGAGCGGCCCGGGGCGCATCGTCTACGTTTCCTGCGATCCTGCGACGCTGGCGCGCGACGCCGAGGTGCTGGTGCATGTGAAAGGTTACCGGCTAAGCGCCGCCGGCGTGATCAACATGTTCCCGCATACCTCGCACGTCGAGTCGATGGCGCTGTTCGAAAAGTGACCGATCGGCCCGAGGGCGGGCCTCCAACAAAAAGGGCGGCCGCAGCCGCCCTTTTTGTTGAGTCGGTACCCGTCTAGTCGCTGCGGCCACCCAGGCCGAGTAATTGCAGCAGGGCGGAGAACAGGTTGTAGATGGAGATGTACAGCGTGAGCGTGGCCGAGATGTAATTGGTTTCGCCGCCGCGCACGATGGTGTTTACCTGCCACATGATCATGAGCGAGGAAAACAGCACGAAGGCGCCCAGTATCACCAGGGTGAGTATCGGGCTCTGCACGAACAGGCTGGCAACGACGCCCAACATGAGGATCACCGCGCCCACGGTGAGGAAGCTGGAGAGGCCGCTGAAGTCGCGCTTGGTGGAGGATGCGATGCCGGCCATGACGAAGAACACCGCGGCCGTGCCGCCGGCCGCCATCATCACCAGTTCTGTGCCGTTCTTGAAACCGAGCGTCCGGTGCAGCAGCGGTCCGAGCAGCAGTCCCAGGAACAGGGTGAATCCGAGCAGCAGCGCCACGCCGAGTGAGCTTTCCTTGTTGCGCTCGATGGCGTAAATCCAGCCGTAGAATACCGCCAGAATGACGATGAAGGACACCATCGGACTGGTGCGCATGAAGCTGAGGTCCAGGTTGGTGCCGATGGCGGCGCCGATGGCTGTCGGAATCAGCGACAGCGCGAGCAGCATATAGGTATTGCGCAGCACCTTGTGTTGCTGCAGGGCGAAATCCTGCGTCGCGCCAGGGGCGCCGGTCTGCACGGTTCTCAGTTCAGGTTGCATAGATGTACGTCCTCCATGTTAATTCGTTACCGGCGTTAGACTAGGTCAAACGCGAAAAAGTTGCAACTGCCGCAGTATGCCGTCGCCCGGCATAAATGTCTATTGTAAAAAGGTATTTTGGGGCGGAAGCAGATAATTCAAGGGGGCTTGACGCTGCATCCGAGGTGACTGGAACACGATTCCGCGCCAAGGTGCCGTGCGTTCCTGGCTGTCACGGGGTGCAGATGCGTGGTCGCGCCTGGGCGCGCTTGCAGTAGGTAACGGATGCGCGCAATATGGATGCCACAGCGTTCGCTACAACCGTTCTATCTGGCGGTAACGGGAGGCACGGCGTAATGGGAGGCGTTGGAACTTCTTTAGCGGATAGTGGGCAATCGCCGGCGAATCCGTCGAGTACGAACCCGTCGGTGGGCCTGCGCAACCGCGTGCGGTCTGAATCTGGCAGCGTGCGGCTCATTCCCGCGGTAATCACGACGCTGTTGTTCGCCCTTGTATTGCAACCATCTGAATCCTTGGCAGACTTGCTGTTCCGCAGCCTGGAATCAAAGGATGGACAGCAGTACTGGTCTTCGCTGAAGAGTTACGCCGATCCAGCGCAGACAGCCGAGGTTCGCGCCACCGTCGATGGCACTCAGGTTGCGGCGGAGGACGTGCAGGTGTTCCTCAACGGAAACATTACGTCGCACGACGTCTACGCCGCAAAGGTGATGGAAAATCTGCTCATGAGAGGCAGGCAGACTATCGCCGGCAACACCGTATCGCTCGCCAGCAGCGGCGGCGAGGTTGATGCAGCCATGGAGTTGGGGCGCCTGCTGCGCAAGCTAAGGCTGTTCACGCTTGTCCCAAGCGGCGAGCAGTGCATGAGCTCCTGTGTATTCGCCTTCATGGGCGGCGACAGGCGCATGGTCGAGGGACGCATAGGTATTCATCGGCCCTATTTTTCGTCGACGCGCGAAGTCCGCGATCGCAGGTTGGTATACCGTCAGTTGCAAAAGAAGTTGCAGAATTACATAGACGAACTTGATTTCCCGCTGTCGCTGTATGAGGCGATGATGGCAGTGCCCGCGGAATCGGTAAACATGCTGACCCCGGCGGCGTTGAAGGAATTCTATCTGGAAGGGACGAGTCCATCGACGCAGGACGAGGTCGATGCGACCACTGCAAGGCATCTGGGCGTTACGGTTACGGAATATTTACAGCAGAAGGCGCAACTGCGGCCCTGCGCCGGATTCTTTGGTGCTGGCAGCGATTGTGAGCGCGAGGCGCAGAGCGCCCGGTCGCGCGCGGCGACTGCTGCCGACCGGCACGACCCGACGACGCACGGCGAC
>QYQC01000189.1 GCA_007280315.1 Betaproteobacteria bacterium
CTGGGGACAACGTGAAGATGGTGGTGACGCTGATTGCGCCGATTGCGATGGAGCAGGGCTTGCGCTTTGCCATCCGCGAGGGCGGGCGCACCGTCGGTGCCGGTGTCGTCGCCAAGGTGATCGAGTAAAGATTACAGTCTGGAGATCGGTGGCTGGCGCATAACAAGGACGCGTTGTTGCCAGACTGCATGACGGCTCCAGCTTCTGCCGGGATTACAGGCCAATAGCTCAATTGGCAGAGCGTCGGTCTCCAAAACCGAAGGTTGGGGGTTCGAGGCCCTCTTGGCCTGCCACTTATAACAGTGCTCCGTAGTTGCCTCGCACGGAGCCGAGACGGATCGATGGCTTACAAAATTAAGCTGGTACTGGCCGCGTTGCTATTTGCGGCTGGCGTTGCCGGGTTTTACTACCTCGGCGAAAGCGCGGCCATAGTGCGCCTTGCCGCCATCGCGGCAGGCACGGCGGCCGGTGTTGCGGTTGCCTGGTTTACCGCACCGGGTCAGGAGTTTCTGGCTTTCGTGCGCGACGCGATTACTGAAGTGAAGAAGGTCGTGTGGCCGTCGCGCAAGGAGTCGCTGCAGACTGCCGGAATCGTTTTCGCGTTTGTCCTCGTCATGGCGATATTCCTTTGGGTGAGCGACAAGACGCTGGAGTACCTGTTATACGACTTGATACTGGGCTGGAAGAAATTATGAGCAAGCGCTGGTACGTGGTTCACGCCTATTCCGGCTTCGAGAAGTCGGTGCAGCGCGCGCTCGAAGACCGCATCCGGCGCGCCGGGATGCAGGAAAAATTCGGCAAGATACTCGTCCCCACAGAAGAAGTGGTGGAGATGAAAGGCGGGCAGAAGAACATCTCCGAGCGCAAATTTTTCCCCGGATATGTGCTGGTGGAAATGGAAATGGACGACGACAGCTGGCATCTGGTGAAAAGCACCAACAAGGTCACCGGCTTCGTCGGAGGTACGGCGAGCAAGCCGACGCCGATCTCGGCCAAGGAAGTCGCCAACATCATGCACCAGATGCAGGAGGGGGTGGAGAAACCCAAACCCAAGGTGCTGTTTGAGGTGGGCGAAGGGGTGCGCGTCAAGGAAGGTCCGTTCACCGATTTCCATGGTCTGGTGGAAGACGTCAACTACGACAAGTCGAAACTGCGCGTGTCGGTAACGATCTTTGGCCGTGCGACGCCGGTTGAGTTGGAGTTCGGACAGGTGGAGAAGGCGTAGGCGAGCTTCGTCGCGAAGGCGTGATCGACTTAGTTAGGTTGTTATGGCGGCTGAAATGTTGGGGCGGTAAGCCGCTTGGAAGTCGTTGTGTGGTTTAACCGGGGAGGGCGCAAGCCCGCTAGCACCCATAAGGAGTGACAAATGGCAAAGAAGATCGTCGGCTTTATCAAGCTGCAGGTCCCTGCAGGAAAAGCCAACCCCAGCCCGCCAATCGGGCCGGCGCTGGGCCAGCGTGGCCTGAACATCATGGAGTTCTGCAAGGCGTTCAACGCGCAGACGCAAAAAGTGGAACCCGGCCTTCCGTTGCCGGTGGTGATTACGGCATTTGCCGACAAGAGTTTTACCTTCATCATCAAGACGCCGCCCGCGAGCGTGCTGATCATGAAGGCGGCGGGCATCGACAAGGGAAGCAAAGTTCCGCATACCGACAAGGTGGGCAAACTGACGCGCGCCCAGGCCGAGGACATCGCCAAGGCGAAAATGCCTGATCTGACTGCGTCGGACCTCGACGCTGCGGTACGCACCATTGCCGGCAGCGCGCGTTCCATGGGCGTGATCGTGGAGGACGTGAAATGAATCAGATGGTTGCAAGACTTTCCAAGCGCCAGAAAGGCACCGCCGGCCTGGTCGAGCGGAACAAGGCCTATGCGGCCCTGGACGCGATGAAATTGATGAAGCAGACGGCTACCGCAAAATTCGACGAATCGGTGGACGTTGCGGTCAACCTGGGTATCGACGCGAAGAAGTCCGATCAGACCGTGCGCGGCTCGGTCGTGCTTCCCGCGGGTACCGGCAAGAAAGTTCGGGTGGCGGTATTCGCACAAGGCGATAAAGCCGCCGCCGCCAAGACTGCGGGGGCCGATATTGTCGGCATGGAAGATCTGGCCGAACAGATCAAGGCCGGCAAAATGGATTTTGACGTGCTTATCGCGAGTCCCGACACCATGCGTATCGTCGGCCAGTTGGGCCAGATACTGGGCCCGCGCGGACTGATGCCCAATCCGAAGGTCGGTACGGTGACGCCGGATGTGGCCACCGCCGTGAAAAACGCCAAAGCAGGCCAGGTGCAGTACCGCGCGGACAAAGCGGGCATCGTCCAATGCACCATCGGGCTGGCGTCGTTTGCGCCGGAGGCATTGTGCGAGAACCTGAAAGCGCTGCTCGAAGCACTGAACAAGGCCAAGCCTGCCACGAGCAAGGGGATTTACCTGCAGAAACTGTCGGTGTCCAGCACCATGGGTCCGGGCATCCGCGTTGATGTCGCGAGTGTGAACGGTTAGAAGGACAGAAGGAACGAAGGACAGCTATCCCCGCCAGTGCGGGGAAAGAACTTTGGGCCGCTGCGGCAGAACATCGCCGCAGCGGGTTATCAAAGACCGTTGGGGTTCGAGGGTGATCAGTGACGGATTTTGGGAAACCATGATCCAGCAATGCGAATCGCCCGAAAACTTAATCGGTGGCAGGTGCCGGAAGGATGCGCGATGGAGTCTCTTCTCCTCACGCATTGCCCGTCACCAGCAATGCCCAACGCAGATGGCGCACCCCGATGCAGGATCATTTCCTGAATGTAAGGTCGCCGCAACGTAACGCAGGACGAAGAATGCAAAGCGCAGCGCGTGCCGGCACCCAGGTGCCGCGCCCGAACCGCGTTCTGGACTCCGAGTTCTGCATTTAACAGGAGGTAGACCTTGGGTCTCAATCTTGAGCAAAAGAAGGCGGTGGTTGCCGAAGTGTCCGCGCAGGTGGGCAAGGCGCAGGCGATCATTGTCGCTGAGTACCGCGGTCTGGAAGTAAGTGTCATGACCGATTTGCGCGCCAAGGCGCGCAAGGCGGACGTGTATCTGCGCGTGCTGAAAAACACCCTGGTGCGACGGGCTGTGAAGGACACGCCGTTCGAGAAGCTGGCCGAGAAAATGTTCGGTCCGCTTGTCTACGGCATTTCTTCCGACCCGGTAGCCGGCGCCAAGGTGCTGAACGACTTTGCCAAGGCCAACGAGAAATTCGTGATC
Organism: Betaproteobacteria bacterium; assembly: GCA_007280315.1. Classification (GTDB taxonomy): domain Bacteria; phylum Pseudomonadota; class Gammaproteobacteria; order Burkholderiales; family SG8-39; genus 2-12-FULL-64-23. The sequence continues at coordinate 3,235 of QYQC01000189.1, forward strand.
AAGGCCGGCGGGCTGCCGAACGCGGTAATTTCCGCCAAGGAAGTTACTGCGCTCGCCAACATGCCCAGTCGCGAAGTACTGCTCGCGACCCTGCTGGGTACGATGCAGGCGCCGGTGGCGAAGTTCGTGCAGACGCTGAACGAAGTGCCGGGCAGATTCGTGCGCACATTGGCAGCGGTGCGCGATCAGAAACAGCAGGCCAGCGCATAGCCATCCAGGCTTTCGTACCAGAAATTACCTTTTAATAGACTTAACATTCAGGAGCCAAAAATGGCAATAGCAAAAGCAGAAATACTCGAAGCAATTTCAAACATGACCGTGCTGGAACTGTCCACCCTGATCAAGGAGATGGAAGAGAAATTCGGCGTCTCCGCAGCAGCGGCGGTGGCAGTGGCCGCTCCGGCCGCAGCCGGTGCCGCTGCTCCGGCCGCGGAAGAGCAGACTGAATTCACCGTCATGCTTAACGCCTGCGGCGAGAGCAAGGTCAACGTCATCAAAGTGGTTCGCGCAATCACCGGCCTGGGACTGAAGGAAGCCAAAGACCTGGTCGACGGTGCGCCAAAGGCGGTAAAAGAAGCCATTTCGAAGAAAGACGCGGAAGACATCGTCAAACAGCTGACCGAAGCCGGCGCCAAAGCCGAGATGAAGTAAGCGCCACGGCAATCGGGCTGGCAGCCGCCAATGCATTCGGGCTGCCAGCCTTTGCCTTTTTTGGGAATTGCCGGGGAACCGCGCAGAGGTTTGAAGAGAGCGATCAGGCTGATGGTGCCAATCAACATTGATCGCTCCCTTGTGACCCCTGACTTCAGAATTCTGAGTCCTGCATCCTGTCCTGAACTGGAGCTGTTATGACTGCTGCTGCCATCACCTATTCTTCGACCGAGAAAAAGCGTATCCGCAAGAGCTTCGCCAAACGCGCGGCGGTGCTGAACGTACCCTTCCTCCTCGCCACGCAGCTCGATTCCTTTACTGCTTTCCTGCAGGCTGCAGTGCCGCCGGAAAAGCGCAAGAACGAAGGGCTGCAGGCGGCTTTCACCTCGATTTTCCCGATCGAGAGCCACTCGAAGAATGCGCGCCTTGAATTCGTCAGTTTCGCGCTGGGCGAACCGCCGTTCGACGTGAAGGAGTGCCAGCAGCGCGGCCTTACCTTCGCCAGCCCGCTGCGCGCCAAGGTGCGACTGACCATCATGGACAAGGAAGCGAGCAAGCCGACGATCAAGGAAGTGAAGGAGCAGGAGGTCTACATGGGCGAGATCCCGCTCATGACTACCACCGGCTCGTTCGTGATCAATGGCACCGAGCGTGTCATCGTCAGCCAGCTGCATCGTTCCCCGGGCGTATTTTTCGAGCACGACCGCGGCAAGACGCACAACTCGGGCAAGCTGCTGTTTTCGGCGCGCATCATTCCTTATCGCGGCTCCTGGCTCGACTTTGAATTCGACCCCAAGGACTATCTGTACTTCCGCGTCGACCGCCGGCGCAAAATGCCGGTGACGATTCTGCTCAAGGCAATCGGCCTGACGCCGGAGCAGGTGCTGAAGGAATTCTTCGCCTTCGATACCTTCCACTTCAGCAAGAAGGGTATCCAGTTCGAGTTGGTGCCGGACCGCATGCGCGGAGAGACCACCAAGTTTGACATCCTGGACAAGCACGACAAGGTGATCGTGCCCAAGGACAAGCGCATTACCGTCAAATACATCCGCGACATGGAGGCGGCGGGAATCAAGAAGATCGCGGTTCCCGACGACTTCCTGCTCGGACGCGTGCTGGCGCACAACGTCATCGATACCGAGACCGGCGAGATTCTGGGGAACGCCAACGACGAGATTACCGAGACCATGCTGGCGAAGCTGAAACAGGCGGAAGCGCCGAGCATTCAAACCATCTATATCAACGACCTTGACCAGGGGGCGTACATTTCGCAAACCCTGCGCATCGACGAGACCGCCGACCAGTTCGCGGCGCGGGTCGCGATCTATCGCATGATGCGCCCGGGCGAGCCGCCGACGGAAGAGGCAGTGGAATCGTTGTTCAACGGGCTGTTCTATTCAGAGGAACGCTACGACCTGTCGGCTGTCGGCCGGATGAAATTCAACCGCCGTGTCGGCAGGAGCGAACTCACAGGTGCGGTGACCATGTCGAACGAGGATATCCTCGCCGTGATCCGCATTCTGGTCGAACTGCGCAATGGCCGCGGCGAAATCGACGATATCGATCACCTTGGCAACCGCCGCGTGCGCTCGGTGGGCGAGTTGGCGGAAAACCAGTTCAGGGCAGGCCTGGTGCGCGTCGAGCGCGCGGTGAAGGAGCGCCTGTCGCAGGCGGAATCGGACAACCTGATGCCGCACGACCTGATCAACGCCAAGCCGATTTCGGCCGCGATCAAGGAGTTTTTCGGATCAAGCCAGCTGTCGCAGTTCATGGACCAGACCAACCCGCTGTCGGAGATCACGCACAAGCGCCGCGTCTCCGCCCTGGGACCGGGCGGCCTGACGCGCGAGCGCGCCGGTTTCGAGGTGCGCGACGTGCACCCGACGCACTACGGCCGCGTTTGCCCGATCGAGACGCCGGAAGGCCCGAACATCGGCCTGATCAATTCGCTCGCCCTGTTTGCGCGCACCAACCAGTACGGCTTCATGGAGACGCCTTACCGCAAGGTCGAGCACGGCAAGGTCACCGACCAGATCGATTTCCTGTCGGCGATCGAGGAAGGCAACTTCGTCATCGCCCAGGCGAACGCCGACCTGGAAAAAGGCAAGCTGAAGGAAGGACTGGTGTCCTGCCGCAACAAGAACGAGTTCATGCTCGCCACGCCGGACCGCGTCGAATACATGGACGTGGCGCCCTCCCAAATTGTTTCGGTGGC
>QYQC01000250.1 GCA_007280315.1 Betaproteobacteria bacterium
CCTGCCTTTCCTTGATCACGCGCTCGGATTTGACGATCTCGACCACCGGCGCTTCGATGCGAATCGGCGCGTGGTCTTCGATAATGCGCTTCTTGTCTTCCTCCACCAGAACTTCGCGCTCCAGCGTTGCGATTTCGCCCGCCTTGCGATCCTGCCGGCGTTGCCAGCTGTTCAACGCAAACTCATACGCCGACTCCAGCGCGGCACCGGTCAATTCGATCATCGCCAGCCAGGAAACGCCTGTGAACAGGCTTGCGCCGATCGCGAACAACGTCAGCAGTATCAGCGTCGCTCCGGTAAAGCCGAAAGTCGCGGCAAGGTTGGCGCTGACCACCGCGCCGAGCATGCCGCCGGGCGCCAGTGGCAGCGCAGCCTTGAGGGTATAAAACCGCAGCGCTTCAACCCCGCAGCTGGCTGCGATCAGCACGGCGAAGCCGGCCAGCGCAACGATGAGCGAGCGCTGGTCCAACAGGCTGCTGCCGTCCAGCCGGCGATAGCCGGCGACGACGATGTAACCCAGCAGCGCCACCAACCAATAGGCGGATACGCCGAACAGATACAGCAGCAGCTCGGACAGCCAGGCGCCGGCGCGCCCGCCGGCGTTTCTCGCGCCCGCCGCCGCCGTGCTATGAAACCAGCCGGGATCGGATTTGTCGAACGTGACCAGCACCAGCAACAGGTAGAGCGCCAGAGCCAGCAGCGCAAACCATTTGGATTCGCGCAGCAGTGCAGCGATCTTCCCCGGGAGGGGCGGTGTTTCGGTTCGATTAAGAGTGCGCATGGTCCGGCGGGCGTCGAATTCGCCATTTTACCCGCTTGGTTGCGCGCGCACTCAAGCACGCCGTAACGGAGGGAAATAAAAATCCCCGCTCGCGGCGGGGATTCTTTAAGGATTGGAGACTGTGGACAGCTTCGTTTCCACGCCTTCCGACGGTGTTCAAATGAATTCTAACGTCGGACTACGCACTCCTGGCTCTTTCCGGCGTTCACGGCGGCGCCGGTCATGATGCTCTGGATGAAAGTCGCCGGCGGCGTAAACTGCAGGCCCGGATCGGTGGAGAGGAATCGCGGCCGGGTGTTGCGGTCCGTAATCGAGCCGAACTGGCCGGCGAGGAAACTCTGCGACCCTGCATTGTTGCTGGCGACGATTTCGCCGTCGGTCACGCTCACATAAACGCTCGGTTCCAGGTTTTCGCTCGAGCTCGCCTTGGGACAGGGCGTGGTCAGGCAATCGTCCGCGCCGTAGCTGGTGCCGCGAATGCCGATCGTAGCTGTGGCCGTCCCCAGACTATATGCGTCCTGATCGCCGCGCTTGCCTACCAGTCCGGTGACTGCCCGCAGCCCGCCTTTGACCAACCCGAATACGAAACTGTCTTTTTCCGGCTCCTCCTGCTTGAAGCGAAACTGCTGGATTTTCACGCTGCTGTTCGGCTTGAGGGTGATCGTTCCGCCGTCGGAAAACTTGATTTGCGCATAGCTGTCTTTCTGCGTGTTGATGGTGTCGCCGCCGACCACCTCGGATTTCTGCGACAAAATGCGCACCGAGCCATCGGCCTTGAGCACCGACAACGTGCCCGACAACTGCGTCACCGTGCCGGTATTGGCCACGGCGACGGCGGAGACGAATCCCAGCGCAACAAAAGCCAAACACTTCAGACCTGGACGACAGCTTTTCATTTCGTCATTCCTTCTTTCTTCCGTGCCAGCGGGCGCGCCGCCACATTGCATACTGACAAACACAGTCTAGTCCGGATTTCCTGCGCGACCGAGGAACAAGTTCACGTTTATTAACATATTCTTACGTAATCAACCGGCCCGGCGCTTGGAACTGGCTCTAATCGGGCAATATGATGTTGTCGCGAATGACTATGGTATCGGCACGGACTTCTATATACCCCACTTCCTGCAAGTGCTTCATCACCCGGCTGACCATCTCGCGCGAGGCGCCGATCATGCGTGCAATATCCTGCTTGGACAGTTTTCTGGTCACCACTTTCTCACCACCGACCTCTTCCGCCGACTCCAAAAGCAGGCGCGCCACGCGCCCGAACACATCCATCAGCGCCAGACTGCTGATCTGGTTGTCCGCTTCGCGCAAGCGCTTCACCAGGCCGCGCATCACGGTCATGGCCATTTCGAAATTGTCGGCCAGGCAGCGCTTGAAATCAGCTTTGGAAATGCAGATCAGCTCGCACGGCTCCAGCGCGACAACACTGGCCGAGCGCGGGCTGTTGTCGATCAGACCCATCTCGCCGAAGAATTCATTCGGTTGAAGGATGGACAAAATCACCTCCTTTCCGTCGAGGTCGCCCATGAACACCTTGATACGGCCGCTGATCAGCACATAGAGCGAATCCGTCGGATCGCCGGCGCCAAGAATCTGCGCACCACGGGCGTAGGATTTTCGCGTGACGACCCGCGCCAGCAACGCGAGCTCTTTCTCGCTCAGCAGCGACAGCAACGGTACGTTGCGCAACAGCGCTGTGGAAACCGGGGGTACGCCTGACATACTCGTTCCTATTGATCTTCGTTTGACTCGGCGGTTCTGAGGCCGCCTGTTTATTCATGCTAGCAGATTCCCTCCGGACTAGCTCGACCTGGATCGGTAGTGGAGGTTTTCCAGCGCGAACTGCCGCGTGCGCGCGTCTCTCCTTATCCTGCAAGCAATATATTGTTGCGTAGCACGATGGAGCGGCCGCGCGTTTCGATGTAACCGCCGATCTGCAGGTCTTTCATCACGCGGCTGACCATTTCGCGCGAAGCGCCGATCATTTTTGCAATGTCCTGCTTGGACAACTTCTTCACCACCACTTTCTCCCCATCGATGTCCTCGGCCATTTCCAGCAACAGGCGCGCCACCCGGCCGTAGACGTCCATCAGCGCCAGGCTGCCGATTTTCTGGTCGGCTTCGCGCAGCCGCTTCACCAGACCGCGCATCACCATCAGGGACAAATCGAAATTCTCCGCCAGACTGCGCTTGAAGTCGGTCTTGGTGATGGTAAGCAGATCGCATGCCTCCAGCGTCACCACGGTGGCCGAGCGCGGACTGTCGTCAAGCAATCCCATTTCGCCGAAAAATTCCCCCGGCCCGAGGATGGAAAGGATCACTTCCCGCCCCTGCTCGTCGCTCATCAGCACCTTGAGGCGGCCGGTGATAACGATGTAGAGCGAGTCGGTGGGGTCGCCGGCGCCGATGATTCTGGCGTTCTTGCCGACGCTCTTGCGCACGACAGTCCGCGCGAGCATCGTCAGCTGCTCCTCGTCCAGGCCGGAGAACAGCGGCACGTTGTGAAGTAGTACGTTCGATACTATTGCTGGCTGTGCCATTTTATAACCTGCGCTCCTAGTTGCACGAAGGCTTGTTCGCGTCGTCCGCGTTCGACACGCCCGTGCGGATGCGGCCCGTCCGGGTTTCCTCGTTGGCGGCAAAAATAATGTAAGCCATCAGCGAATCGTCGAAACCGCGCGGCGACAACGACTGCACGAAGCCTGTTGCCTTGGTCACGTCCGTACGCAGGAAGTAGGAACCGCCGCCCGCGCCGCCGTTGATCGCGGGGAACAGCAGCAGTACCTGCGACGATACGTCGTAGTAGAGCGTGATCGGCTGATTCTTGCGATCGAAAATGCCCGACCCGATTCCGCCTACCAGCAGCAGACCGACGTCCTTCGCCGTGTGCGTCCCGCCCGCGTCGGTATAAGTGTAGTCGAATTTCCCGCCGATGTTGATCTCCATGTCGCCGCTGTTGACCAGGGCGGCGCGCGCGCCGGCGCCTACGCCGCCGACGAGCTTGATGTAGCCGCCGGTATTGATCTTGAGGTTGACCGGGTCGATCTTTGCCGCCGCCGAAGTCTGACCGCCGGCTTTCGAATTCGCCTCGCCCCCGGTCAGTTCGATATTGCCGCCGATATCGATGTACTTGCTCGCCGTGCCGAGTATCAGCGCGTCGGCCGCGGCGAGCGCACCGCTGCCGGCCGCGGTATTGCTCGTGGCCGTGCCGCCCGTGAGGATGATGCTGCTGCTGTTGCTGGTATAAGGCAGATCCGGATTGACGGTCTGCGTTTCGGGCTTTTGCGTGGTTTGCTTCCCGCCTTTGATTCCGAGAATCGTAATGTCCTCGCCGCGGATAACGGCCAGGGCCGAACTCTTGGTCGCCACCCCTGCCACACCGGCCGAGGTCGCCACAGCGCTGCCTCCGGTAACGACGATGCTGCCCGAGGTTCCGGCCCCGCCCTGGTCGCCATTGAGGTAGATGTCGAGCTTCTTGTTTGCATGCAAAGTCGAATCGACGAATTTGCCGCTGCCCGCGGCGTTGGCGCTGTTATCGATAATCAGGCTCTGCACCGGCATCGGGTTGCCTTTGGCGTCTTTCACGCCGACGACGATATTTTCCGCCCGCACCTCTACCGGATTGCCCGCCGAGCCGGCGATGATCACGCTGCCCGACCCGTCGCCGAACCCGGCGGCGCCGCCAGGACCGGACGCCTCGGCTGCGCCGGCGTTGGCGCGCAACGCCAGGTCGCCCTTCACCTGCACCGTGCCGTTGACCCTGATGTCGCCGGTGGCGACCAGCGTCAGCGTGTGATCGAACTTTTCGAACTCGCGGTCGCCCAGCTTGTCGAGCGTCCCCAGATCGCGCCCGATCACTACGCCGGCACTGCTGCCGCCGGGATTGCCGAGCACGATGTTGCCGGTCGCGTAGAGGTTGAGCGAACCCCCGGACTGGCCGCCGTTGACCTGCGCGTTGGTGATGGCCGACTTCAGCGTCACGTCGCCAGCCGTCGCGATCAGGCTGATATTGGCGCCTGCGAGACTGGCCCCGGGCGCCAGATCGATGGTCTGGCTCGGTGCGACGAGCGAGAACTCCGCCGCCGTGCCGATGCCGGAAATATTGGTGCCGTTGATACTCTTGTACTCGATGTTGCTCTCGGCATAGGGCGGCGGATTGACCGATCCCGCGAGCCGCGCCTCCAAGGTAATCGGCCCCATGCTGTTTCCGCTCGCGGCGAGTTTGTTCACCAGTTCGATCACGCCGACCTGCGTGCCGCTATTGAAGGTGCGCACCCTGAGCGCTCCCTGCTCGACCGCGCCCTTGACCGGCAGGCTCTGCAGTCCGGCGGCCACGCTCCCGCTCTGCCTGACGCCGCCGGTGGAGAAGATCGAGATGCCGCCGCCGTTGCCGGCGATCACCTGCCCTTTGAGATTCACCCCTCCGAGTGTCCCGGTGGCGACCGATGCCGGCGACAGCCCGAACCCGCCCGCTACTGTGTACGCCGAGTCGTTGCCGGTCACGAACTGGATCGCGCCCTGGGTGTTTTGCACCGTGCCGTTGATATTGAGGTCGCTGCCCACATTGAGGTTGATGCCGCCGTTCGCCGCCGCACTGTTGTTGATCGAACTCACGTTCAGGTTGCCGACGTCCGCGCGCTCGAACACGCCGCCGCTGGTGGTGTTGGTCACGGTCAGCGTGGTTCCTGCAGCATGCACCAGCACCACCGGCGACGCCAGGGTGCCGACCCCGGTGGCGGCGTTCATCGCCAGAATGCCATTTACATCCAGCGCGCTACCGTTGGTGGTGATCGCGCCGGCCGCAGCTCCGTCGCCGTTGGCGCTCAGCGTCAGATCGCCGTTTCCGGCGGCGTAGGCAATCGGCGCGTTGATGGCAATGCCGCCGCTGTTGTTCAGCAGCGTGAATCCGTTCTGCGCCGTGCTCGGCGTCAACGCGCCCGCTACAGTGATCGCACCGGTGTTGTTGCCGGCGCCCACCGTCAGACCGCCGGTAGTGGCGATGGTATTGAGTTCGCTGTCGGACAATTCGAGCATCGCCGCCGAGTTGTTTGTGCTTGCCGCTGCCACACCCAGCTGAATCGCGTCGGCCGTGTTGTTGGGCTTAAGCGTCACAGCGCCGCTGCCGGACTTGATCGCGCTCGCCAGCACCATCTCATCTGCTATCAGCGCGATGGCGCTGTCATTCGTCGCCAGCGTGCCGCCGTTCTGCGTGAGCAAGCGGTCGGTCCCGATCACGTTCAGCGTCGCACCTGCCGGAGCGGTCACGCTGCCGCTGAGCGTCATGTCGCTGCCGCTTGCGAGCGTTACGGTCGATCCGGCGCCGACCGTGATCGATCCTGCGCCGGTGACGTTCAGCGCGCCGCTGGTGGCGAGGCTGGTGTTGCCGGTAGTGTCGACCGCGCCATTGATCGTCGTCGTGCCGGCCGAAGGCGTCGTGGACGGCGCACCCGTCGCCCCTTGCGACTGCGTCAGCGTTTTCGCATTGAAGCCCGACTGCACGGTTACGTCCTTCGCCTGCTTAATGTTGACATCACCCAGCCGGGTAGCGCCTACCCCGCCGTTGAAGGTCACCGCACCGCCGCTGCCTGCATTGACGGTCAGCTGCTCTGCGCTGTCCGACGTGCCGTCGAGCTTGCTGCTGAAGGTGATGTTGTTGCCTACCGCATTGCCGCTGGTGGTGTCTATCGTGAACACGCCCGTTCCGCCGGTCTTGTTCAGCGTCACGTTCGTCGCAAAGCTCACCGCATCGGCCGTGGTCGTGATCGTGCGATCGGTGTTGATCGTCACCACGCCCGCGCCGTTCTGCGTCACCGCCCCGTCAGATGCGATATCCGCATTCAACGTCAGCAAGCCCGCATTGCTGAAGGTGACGCTGCCGTTGCCCGTGGTGGTGATCCCCGCATTCACCGTCTGCGCATTGCCCGTCAGGTTCACCCCGGCGGCCGTATCGGTGTTCAGCGCGCCGTTGAACGTCGTCGTCCCCTGGCCCGCCGCCTGCGTCAGGTTCGCCGCCCTGATCCCGGCGGTCTCGGTGACGTTGTTCGCGTTCGTGATGTTGATCGCACCCAGTCGCGCTGCGCCGCCAACCGCGCCGGTGAACAGAATATTTCCGCCTGTCCCTGCGTTAAGCGTCAGCATCTCGGCGTTCGGCGCCGTCGTTA
>QYQC01000219.1 GCA_007280315.1 Betaproteobacteria bacterium
ATTCAGTGCCGACGCGGAGGGCGCCGGCACTGAATTCCGAACCATCGACGGCAAGCAGAACACGGTCGAAGCGCCCGACAGGCGACAATCTCAGCGGTCTGCGCCGGGCGGACAGGGCCGCGGTCGCAGCGGCGACGGCCAATTCGGTATGGTGGGTATGCATACCGACAATCAGGGCGCGCAGGATAATTCCGGCGCCGGTCACCAGAGCCAGGGCCATGATGCCAAAACTTACATTCTGCAAGTACTTGATATGCTCGGGCTCGATCTTCTCGATCAAGCTCAGGTCGGACAGGTAAACGGGGATAACGATGGCGCGCGAAACCAGCACAATGGCCATGATCACGCCCATCACGACCTTGACCATGTAGGGTTTGACATAGGTGGTGCCGATGGCGCCGAGCTGAATGCCGAACAGCGACCCGGCCAGAATGATCATGGCCAGGCGAATGTCCACATGCCCACCCCAGCCATACTTGATCGTGCCACCCACGCCCATGATAAAAGCAATGACCAATTCGGTGGCCGAGGCCATCAACGAAGGGACGCCGAGTGCGTACATCATTGAAGGCACGCCGATGAAGCCGCCCACGGCAATCGTGGCAGCGAGCATGCCGGTGGCGAAGCCGATGGGGATTGTGACCAGAAACGAAATCCGGGTCTTGATGCTCGGAAAATAGATCATCGTTCCGGGGATGTTCAGCGACTGTACCCAGCGCGCGAGCCGGGTCAGCTTCTCTTCGGCCTGGAATGCGCCGGTCCGGTGTATCGTCCACGCGTCATACAGCACGAAACCACCTACGATGGCGAGCACGAATACAAACGCGGCACTGACGTAAAGGTTGGAGCCGGCGTGACCATAGGCGGTCTTGATCGATTCCTGGATGTGCGCGCCGTAGAGCATGCCGGCTTCGGCGGAAATGCCCAGAACCGCACCGAGCTTGAAGTCGACCTGGCCGTACCTGGCGCGCTTCAGCGCGCCTACCAGTGCTTTTGGGAACTTGTGGCAGATGTTGCTCGCGACGGCGACTATGCCGGGTACGCCGATGCTCATCATTGCCGGCGTGAGCACAAAGGCTCCGCCTGAACCGATGAAGCCGCTCACCAGGCCGCCGACGAAACCGAAAATCAGCAGCAGTAGAACGCCGACGAAATCGAGGTGAATGAAGGAGGCGCCAATCGTTTCCAAATTCAGATACTCAGTGCTTCGCCTTGATTCCGAGCCAATCCCAGAAAAGCGCGGTAAAATTTCCATGACCATAGGAAATCGCGAAAGCGATCGCCACTGGTATCAGGAACGTCCAGCCGCCCTTGCTGGTACTCTCGACAATCTCGTCCTCAAAGTATAAAAGCAGGAAGTCCAGCCCGGCGGTGAGGCCGCCGAAGCCAAGGAGAGAGTTGAGGTATTTGTTGTTCTTGTCTGACATGCTCCAGCCCCCCGGTTGCGCCAACGCAATACTGGTCGCAACCAGTGGATTGGCGGGAAACATCGTACGGACGCCAGCGTTGCATTGAAAGCACAATATCCGATTCGTCCGATAAGATCGATTTATATCGGCACGGGTACGTTCGATTGAGAAATCGAGCGATGGAAATCCCCGTTCTGTTTCCTTTTCGCGCATCCCGGGTGCACACTTCGTCACCGCTGATCCGGCATGCTGGAGACGCGCTGCGCCGAATGAAAACTGCGCCGATCTGGACCCGGGCATTTGCTAAAATAGCCCTTTAGTTCGCGCCTCACTATCATGAGCCTGCCTTCCCGGGCCGTTCTTGCACGCGTGTTTCCCTTCCTCGCCTGGTGGCCCCGTGTCAACCGGGCAAGCCTGCGCGTGGATCTGATCGCCGGTCTCATCGGCGCCGCGGTAGTGCTGCCGCAGGGCGTCGCTTTCGCCACCCTCGCCGGCATGCCCCCCGAGTATGGCCTGTACTGCGCCATGGTACCGACAATCGTCGCCGCGCTGTGGGGCTCCTCGTGGCATGCGGTGTCAGGGCCGACCAATGCGGTATCGCTGGTGGTGTTCGCGACCGTGAGCACGCTGGCGGAGCCGGGTTCGGCGCACTACGTGCACTTGGTGCTGACGCTGTCGCTCATGTCGGGCCTGATCATGCTCACCCTGGGGATCCTGCGGCTCGGGACACTGGTGAATTTCATTTCGCACACCGTGGTGGTCGGTTTTACCGCAGGCGCCGGCGTGCTTATTTTCGGCGCGCAATTGCGCAATTTTTTCGGCGTCGATATTGAGCGCAGCGTTTCCTTTCTGCGCACGCTGGAAGCGTTTGCGCTGCAGATCACAAACGTCAATCCGTATGTGCTGCTGGTCGCCATGGTGACACTGGCGACCGGTATTCTGGCACGCCGCTACGTCAAACAGGTGCCGTACATGATCGCCGCAATGCTGGCGGGGAGCGTAGTCGCTTTCGCTCTCAATCAGGCTCTCGGCGAGCAACTCACCGGGATTCGCACCCTGGGGGCATTGCCCGGTGCGCTTCCCCCATTGTCCCGTCCGGACTTCGAGCTGAATAATCTGAGAAAACTGCTCTCCATTGCCGTTGCAGTCACCGTTCTCGGCCTGACCGAGGCCGTTTCGATCGGGCGCGCGATTGCGCTCAAGACCGGCCAGCGCATCGACGGCAACCAGGAATTCATCGGCCAGGGATTGTCCAACATCGTCGCCAGTTTCTTCTCCGGCTACCCGGCGACCGCGTCATTCAACCGCTCAGGGCTGAACTACGAAGCCGGAGCGCACACACCGCTTGCCGCGGTGTTTTCCTCGCTGTTCCTGATCATGATTCTGGTTTTCGTCGCGCCGCTCATGGCCTACCTGCCGCTGGCCAGCATGGCCGCGATTCTGTTCCTGGTCGCCTGGGGATTGATCGACTTTGCCAGCATCCGCACCATATTACGCGCCAGTCGCCCCGAAACCGCCGTGCTTGCACTCACATTTTCCGCGACGCTGCTGATGGAACTCGAATTCGCAATTCTGGTCGGCGTCATGCTATCGCTGCTGGTCTATCTGAACCGCACCTCGCGTCCGAGCATGCGCAGCCTGGTGCCCGATCCGCGCCACGAAACGCGCAAAATGACCGTGCTGGGGGAAGGTCTGGTTGAATGCCCGCAGCTCAAGATGCTGCGCATCGAAGGCTCGATCTACTTCGGCGCGGTAAACCATGTCGACTCCCACTTCGACACGTTGCGCGAGGTGAGCCCGGGACAAAAGCATCTTCTGCTGATGGCGAAGAGCATTAATTTCGTCGACGTCGCCGGAGCCGAATTATTGGCGCACGAAGCCGGGCGGCGCAGGAAAATGGGTGGACAACTCTACATGTACAGCCTGCGCCAGCCGGTTCGCGACATGCTCGAGCGCGGCGGATACGTCGACCAGATCGGCCGGGCAAACATTTTTGGCGGAAAATCCGAAGCGATAGGGGGCGTGTTCGCGCGTCTTGAACGATCCATCTGCGCGCGCTGCAATGCGCGAATCTTCAACGAATGTGCGGCGCTTCCGCCGGCGGAGAAATAGAGCATGCACTATATAAGCGATGTTGTCGGTTTCAGTGCCAGTCTCGCCCTGCTTGGCGCCTACCATGCCTATCTGCGTTACCGTTTGCGCAAGAACCCGGGCTACACGGTGCAGCGCCTCAACGACGTGGTACGCACGGCCTGGGTAAAGGAAATCATGCAGCGGCGCGAAGGTGTGCTTGCGGTGCAGACACTGCGCAATTCCATGATGGCTGCGGTCTTTCTCGCATCCACTTCGGTGCTGATGATCATCGGCGTGCTGACCCTGTCGGAGCAGGGAGACAAGCTGCGCACCACCTGGCAGGCGCTCGACGTCTTTGGCACGGCCAGCGCCCGACTGTGGCTGATCAAGATGCTGCTGTTGCTGGTCGACCTGCTGGTTGCGTTCTTCAGCTTCGCCACGGCGATACGCCTGTTCCACCACGTTGGTTACATGATCAACGCGCCGCAGGGCGAATTCCTGACTGGTGCCGACCCGGCCCACGTCAGCACCCACCTCAACCGCGCAGGCGGCTTCTACAGCATTGGCATGCGCGCCTATTACTACACGGTGCCGCTGTTGCTGTGGTTGTTCGGCCCGGCATTCATGCTCGCCGGAACCGTAGCGCTGGTAAGCGCGCTGTATTATCTGGACCGCTCGCCGCGCGTTTCGCTGTCCAAGTCATGACGTCGTTCCGCGTCGGGCACGGCCATCATTCGGTTAGTTCGGCGCAGATCCAGGCGAGCGGGGTCTGCCGACGGACGCGGACGCACCGCTGACGTATGCCAGCCGGCCCTCCACCGTCGCGATGAAGAAATTGTTGCGCGCATGCAGCCTGCTGCTCGCGGTCACGCTTGCTGCCTGCGGCGGCAGCGTCCCCAAACTATCCAAACTGCCGGCGGACGCCATCGTTCTCGCCTTCGGCGACAGCCTCACCTTCGGCACCGGCGCGCAGCCCGAGACCAGCTACCCGGCCGTACTGGAGAAGCTCATCGGGCGCAAAGTCTGGAGCGCCGGCGTGCCGGGCGAAGTGAGCGCGGCTGGTCTCGCGCGCCTGCCATCGGCGCTCGATTACTATCAACCCAGGCTACTCATACTGTGCCATGGCGGCAACGATTTCCTGCGCAAACTTGGCGATGCGCAGGCGGCGGAAAATCTGCGTGCCATGATCCGGCTCGCCAAGCAAAAGGGCATCGACGTGATTCTGGTCGGCGTGCCGAAACCGGGGCTGCTGCCGTCGCCGCCGGATTTCTACGCCGAGATCGCGAAGGAATTCCGTCTGCCCTACGAGGATACCGCGCTGAAGACTATCCTGCGTGACAGTGAATTGAAATCCGACATTGCTCACCCCAATGCCAAGGGCTACGCCAAACTGGCTGAATCAATTGCGGCGTTATTGAAGAAAAGCGGCGCTGTCTGATTTGCTGCGGCGCGAGATCGAAATCGGCCGCCGCCGGGAACCAAGCGGCAGACTTCAATCTTAGATGCGAAAATCACAGTGTCATTCCACCAGGGGACCAGACATGTTCGATCTGACCGGAAAAGTCGCGCTGATCACAGGCTCGACCAAGGGCATAGGCAAGTCCATCGCGGAGGAGATGGCGCGAGCGGGCGCGAAGGTGGTGATCTCCAGTCGCAAGGCCGAAGCCTGCGAGGAAGTAACCGGGGAATTCACTGCCAAAGGCTACGAGGCCATTTCGCTGCCTTGTAATATCGCGCAAAAATCTCAGTTGCAGCAGCTGGTCGACGCGACCATGAAGCACTGGGGAAAGATCGACATCCTGGTGTGTAACGCCGCGGCCAACCCGGTCTACGGCCCGACGGCACAGGCGGGCGACGAGGTGTTCGACAAGATCATGGGCAACAACATCAAGAGCAACTGGTGGCTGTGCAATATGGTGATTCCGCAGATGGCCGAGCGCAGGGACGGCGTGGTGATCATTGTCTCCAGCATTGCCGCGCTCAAGGGCAACACCGTAATCGGCCTGTACGGCGTGTCCAAGGCCGCCGACACGGCGCTGGTCAGAAACTACGCCTGCGAGTGGGGGCCGTCCAATATTCGCGTCAATGCGATCCTGCCCGGCCTGATCAAGACCGATTTCGCGCGGGCGCTGTGGGAAAACGACCAGGCGCGCAAAGCGCGCGAGGCGATAACGCCGCTCAGGCGCCTGGGTGAGCCCGAAGAAATTGGCGGCATCGCGGTGTTCCTCGCCTCGAGGGCCGGCAGCTTTGTCACCGGCCAGACCATCGTCGCTGACGGCGGAGTGACTATAGCCTGAATGCTCGCCTGAACGCTAGCGGTGCTCGATCCACCAGATCAGTGCAACCAGAAGAAAGAACGCGAATTCGGCCAGCGTCACCAGCACGATCAGCATGCTGATGCGCCGTGCTGAGGGGCGCATCGGCAGCCAGAAGCGCCGCATTCCCCAGCGCCACAACGGGTTCCATCCCCAGCGGTGTTCGCGCCGCAGATGGGCATGCAGCGCCCAGCCCCAGGCGGCGAGGCTTTTGTCCACTTCAACCATGTGGCGTGCCTGTTCTTCTTCCGGCAGGCTGGCGTAGACGTCGGTGACGACCAGGCGACTGCCGCCCGGCACGAGTTCCATCGAAAACCGCGTGCGCTGCTTGATCCCGGTCGAATAGACGATCGAAAACGCGTCCGCGGATTCAGCTTCGCGGCGCAACTCGAGCGTGGCGCTCTGCTGGTTGCTCAGATTGCGCCAGCTGACGCGAAATTCATCCGCGGAGAGCGGCTGCCATGCCTGGAATTCGAGATATGGATTGATGCGGTACATACACTCTACGTCGCCGCAGAACCGGCGCAACGCCGCCAGGCCGAGCGGCGTATCGACGGTCACCCATGATGCGTCCTGCGCCGTCGCCGCTTCAGTATTCAAGGATGGGGAACGATCAGCAACCGCGCCCCGAGCGCCCTGACCAGGGTTTCAAGGTGCATGCGCGAGCGCAAACCTGTAGTCCCTTTGGGGCGGGGCGCGCCGATCACGACCAGCTCGGGGGCGAATTCCAGGCTGTATGCGAGCAGGCACTCCGCCGGCTTGCCCAGTACCGTGCGGCATTGGTAGTTCAGCCCCAGCTGCGTTGCCTTTGTCCGCACGCGCGCCACCTGCACCGCGATTTCCGCTTCGATCTGATGCTCGACGTGCCTGCCGTAGGTCTCTCGCGTTGAGGCATTGTTGAGCCAGTCATCGCCCATCATGCCGCGCCAGAAATCCGGTACTACCACCAGTTGCCGCAGGCTCGCGCCGCGGGCGCACAGCGCGAGGGCGGCCCGCTCCGCGGCCTGCCCTCCGGGGGTGCCGTGGCTCGCCAGCACGATGCGAGAATATTCTGTCATCGACAAAAAAATCCCGGTGACCGCGCGAGCGCGCCTTCACCGGGAAAGTACGCCTGGTCTGCGTTTATATGAACAGGTAAACCAGAAACGCGATGATGATCGACAGCGATAACGCCACCATATCCTCGTGGCGGTCGGTGCCGAATATCGTCAGCGCGGTGCCGCGATCGAATTTGTCTTCAGCCATGATTGTCTCCCGGAATCAGATTGTTTCAGAAACCATCAGCAGCACCACAATCAGCGAGCCGACGGCCTTGATCACGCCGACGATGCTGCCGATCACCAGCGGCTGGCCGCCGGCCTGCTTGATCGATGCCATGGTGATCTGCATACCCAGCCCGACCAGGCCGAAGGTGAAAAACCAGGCGATCAGATCGCGGAACATGGCGATCTTGGGCGCGGTATGCCGCACTGCGCGGTGCGCCTTGGTGAGCACGTCGTTACCCGCCTTGGAAAGAATCTTGGCATTGACCACGCCGCGCAGCGTATCGTCGTCGTCGATCGACATCAGCTTTTTGTTCTCGAGCAGGCGCGTCAGCGCTGCCGCCTGGTCTGCGCGCGTGACCTTGCTTGCTTCGGCCTTGAGCGCATCGAGGTCCTTGTCCGCAAGCAGCTTACTCTGGACTTTACCGTCCTTGCCCGTTTTCAGCATCACCTTGTCGCTGTTGTCGAAGTAGGAACCCTGGTAATGGCGCGCCGGCGCAAAGATTCCGGTGGAGGACAATGCGAACATCAGGATGAAGCCGAGCACGAACAGCGGAAACTTGCTGGTTACGACGTGAACGAGATCGACCTTCTGTGCGCCGACTTCGCGCTTCACGTACCACAGCGCCAGCCACAGCACGATAATCGGCAGGAACAGCACGCGCGTGATATTGAAAATTTCCGCCACCTTCAGCGTCTCGATGCCGTTGGGCTGGAACGCGAGCGCGGCACCTGCGACCTGGGCGGAGTTGAGAATCCCGGTGCCGGCCCAGGCGCCGAACTGGATGTAGCCCATGCCCATGGCTTTGCCCACGATCGGGAATACGAACATGCAGATCACGCCGAACATGAGGATGGTGCCTATCGTATAGGCGATTTCAGTCGATTTCGCCTGCACCACCGGCGCCGCCGCAACCGCGGCCGATACCCCGCAGACACCGACCCCGGCCGAAAGCACGCCGGTCATCGAGTTGGGCAGTCCGCGCCGCGCGCCGAACCACAGCACTACGCCCACCGAACCCAGGACGAATACGCCGATCAGGACGACCGAGAGCTTGCCCAGTTGCGCCAGCTCGGCCAGGCTGTAGAGCGTGCCGAGCAGGATAACGCCGGTCTTGAGACCCAGGCGCGACAGCCGTACGCCGTGCTCCGCCCACGCCGGCACCTTGAACACGTTGACGATCACTATTCCGGCAAGGATGCCCATCACCACGTAATTCAGGTTCATTACGCTGGCGAAGTTGAAGCCCAGGGTGGATTGCGCCGCCTTGCCCCATTGCCCCATCTGCGGGTCCAGACCCCACTTGACGATGAATGCCACCAGCATGATGAAGGTCACGCCGCCGATCGTCGACAGGTAGTAGTCAACATGACCTTCCGCGCTCTTGGCGACGAGTTGCCACAGCCCGACCACAATGGCAACGCCGCCGAAGGCATAACCCAGCGTCAGCATCTCGCCGACGTGCCGGTCGGTACCCAGGTACTTGATGACGCCGGCCATCGCGCCGCTTTGCACAGCGTAGGCGTACGCGACCATGATCACACCCATGATCAGTGTCCACGGCGTTTTCTTAGAATAGACCATATCCCCTCCTCCTTTAAAGATTGAATATTTTCGAGCCTGCAGCCTGAGCGAGCCTGTTGTGCACCCGATTTCGGCCAGTTGAGTTCAGTTACCCCCGCTTGGTGCACTTCCTCCGGAATTTAGCTAGCGCAGCCCCTCGGCGCTGGCTGCTGCGATGTTCGGCAGGTTATTCATAAACCAGGGCTTTTGTACAATCAAAATTCATTATGGTCGGACAAGAAATTCCCGTGTGGGCCGCGCACCGTGATCGCGTCTACTGTGCAAGCGCAATCGTCGGGCGCTTCTGCCACAGCCGCGTCGCCTGCTCGAATGCGTAGGCCAACTGCAGCACGCCGAAATCGTCCCGGTGCCGGCCTACGATCTGCACCCCAACCGGCAGCCCGTCGGCGGTGAAACCGCAGGGCACCGAAATCGCCGGATGGCCGGTGACCGTAATGAAGTAGCAGGACTTCATCCAGTCGATATAGGTGTCCATGTTCACGCCTTCGATCTCGGTGACATAGGGCTGGCTGACATCGAACGGGGGCACCTGGTTCACCGGCAGGATCAGGAACTCGTAGCGCTGCATGAAGCTGCGCATGCGCTCATAGAGTTCGGTGCGCCTGGCCTCGGCCGCGCCGATAAGCGGCCCGGTGAGTTTCCTGCCTGCCTCGATATTCCAGATCACCGTATCCTTCAGCAGGTCGCGGTGGCGGTCCAGATGCTCGCCGTAGGTCAGTTCGAACTGCCAGGCGCGCAGGGTCATGAAAATTTCGTTGGCGTCGGAAAGGTCGGGGCTCGCATCCTCCAGCACGCAGCCGAGCGCAGCAAAGGTCGGACTCTGTGATTCCAGCACCGCAGTGACACGCGCATCCACCGGCAGTCCACCGAGATCGGCGCTCCAGGCGACGCGCACGCCCTTGAAGTCGCGCGCCAGCGGCCGCGCGAACTGACTGCCGGAGTCGGCAATCGCGATGGGGCTTTTCGCGTCCCAGCCCGCGATTGCACTTAACATCAGCGCACAATCGCCTACCGTGCGCGCCATCGGTCCTTGCACCCCCAGCGTGCTCCAGCCGGTTTTCGCGGGCCAGACCGGTACGCGCCCGGGTGAGGTGCGCAGCCCGACGACGTTGCAAAAATTGGCCGGACAGCGCAGTGAGCCGCCCATATCGCTGCCGTCGGCCAGCGGCACCATGCCGGTTGCCAGCGCCACCGCTGCGCCGCCGGAGGAGCCGCCGCAGGTTTTGTTCGTGTCGTAGGGATTGAGTGTTTTGCCGAATACCGCATTGAAAGTCTGCGAGCCGGCACCGAACTCGGGCGTATTGGTCTTGCCTATGGAAATTGCGCCTGCCGCCTGCAGCCGGTCCACGATCAGCGCATTGCGCTCGGGAACGAAGTCTTTGAAAATCGGCGAGCCGAACGTGGTGCGCATGCCGCGGGTCAGAAACAGATCCTTGTGTGCAACCGGCAATCCGTGCAGCGGCCCTGTTTCTTCACCCCGCGCCTGTTTCTCGTCTGCGGCGCGCGCCTGCGCCAGGCCCTGCTCGACATACAGGCTGACTATGGCATTGAGCCTGGGGTTGAGCCGTTCAATTTGCGCCAGCGACGCCTGCATCAGTTCTCGCGCGGACAGGTCCTTACGGCGGATGCGCTGTGCCAATTCGGTTGCCGGCAGAAAACAGATATCGTTACTCATCGTGCCTGTCCCAAGATTGTTCGAGCTGATTCCAAAGCGGCGCGCTGCCGTTGCGCGATCCTTCCACGCCGATCCCGTTCAGCGTTCCGGCGGCCAAGCCTACTTCGTCGGCTCCAGTGCCAGTTCCTGCAGCAGATCACGCAGCCATTTCTGCGCCGGATCGCGATCATTGCGCTCGTGCCAGATCTCGCCGACGGTAAACGCTTCTATGTCGAGCGGCAACTCGAATATGCGCAGCCTGCTGGCATAGCCTCGCGCCAGGCGCTCGGGCAGCGTGCTGATCATGTCCGAGCGTGCCACGATTTCGGGTACCAGCAGGAAATGCGGTACCGCCAGCCGCTCGCGCCGCCTGCGCCCAAGTAGCGCGAGCGCCTCGTCGATGCGCGCGCTGAATCCGCTTCCGCGTACCGACACCTGGATGTGCTCGAGACTGCAGTACTTGTCCAGTGTCAGGCGATCACGAACCCCCGGGTGGTTGCGCCTGACTACCGCCACGATGCGTTCGGTATAC
>QYQC01000182.1 GCA_007280315.1 Betaproteobacteria bacterium
CCGCGATTGCGACGGCTGTCGTCGCGGCAATGGGTGCGGGTGTGTTCACCGCCGGTCACTGGTTTCCGCAGGAGGCAAGCGCCGCCGCACCGCTCACCGCGTCAAGCAGATTGACAGCGAATGCGCCGCTTCCCGACTTCACCGGCATCGTCGAGCGCAACGGTCCTGCCGTAGTCAACATCAGCGTCACCCATGCCGGCAAGACTGCGGCGAATATGCCCCAGTTCAAAGGCCTGGACCCGGACAGCCCGTTCTATGAATTTTTCCGCCAGTTCCGCGGCGCCGTGCCGCATGGCGGTCAGCCGGATCGCGGAATCGAGCACGGCCAGGGATCCGGCTTCATCGTAAGTTCAGACGGCGTCATTCTGACCAACGCCCATGTCATCGCCGACGCCAGCGAGGTCACCGTGAAGCTGACGGACCGGCGCGAGTATCGCGCCAAGGTCATCGGCAGCGACAAGCCTAGCGACGTCGCCGTGCTGAAGATCGATGCAACCGGTCTGCCCACGGTGAAAATCGGCAGCAGCGCGAGCGAGAAGGTCGGCGAATGGGTGCTGGCCATCGGGTCGCCGTTCGGCTTCGAGAATTCGGTGACCTCGGGCATAGTCAGCGCGAAATCACGATCGCTGCCAGATGGCACCTATATCCCCTTTATCCAGACTGACGTGGCGGTCAACCCAGGTAATTCCGGCGGACCGCTGTTCAACATGAAGGGCGAGGTAATCGGCATCAATGCCCAGATTTTCACCCATAGCGGCGGCTATCAGGGTCTGTCGTTCGCGGTCCCGATCGACCTCGCAGTCAAGGTCAAGGACCAGCTGCAGCAATTCGGCAAAGTCAGCCGCGGCCGCATTGGCGTAACCATCCAGGAAGTCAATCAGCAGCTGGCCGACTCGTTCGGACTTAAGACGCCTGGGGGCGCCCTGGTTGCCTCGGTCGAGGAAAATGGCCCGGCCGCCAAAGCGGGCGTCAAAGCCGGTGATGTCATCCTGAAGTTCAACGGGCATGTGATAGCGCGCTCCTCCGAACTGCCGGGCGAAGTTGCCGACATCAAGCCCGGCGCCAAAGCCACCTTGGAAATATCACGCAATGGATCGTCGAAGGAAATCGAAGTCACGGTCGGCGAGCTCAAAGGCGCGAAACTGGCGTCAGCCGATACGCCGAATCAGGAGCATGGCCGCCTCGGGCTGGACGTGCGTCCGCTCAATCCTGACGAGCGCGCGCAGGCTGGCGCGAAAGGGCTGGTAGTGGAACAAGCGAGCGGCCCGGCCGCGCGCGCCGGAATTCAACCCGGCGATCTGCTCCTGGCAGTCAACGGAACGCCGATCCAGTCAGTCGCACAGTTGCGGGCGCTGGTGGAAAAGTCCGGCAACACCATGGCCCTGCTGATCCAGCGCAATGACGGGACGATATTCGTTCCTGTCGACCTAAGTCACAAGCAGGGTTGATGCGATGCCACCACGACCGAAGTTTTTGCGGCGTCTAAATCTGGTACGGGGCCGTGGCGATGAGCGAGTCGGCAGCAGCCCCTCCGGCGGCGATGGCATCGCTTCGGCGCCGCGGCGCAGCCCACCGCAGTCAGCGTTCAGGGCCGCCGGCAGCGCCGCAGCGGCCCTCGTGGCCGTTGCCTGCGCATTCGGCCCGATGCAGGACCAGTCGGTCACGCGCGATGCCGCCACCGGCGACGGCATTGATACCTCGCGCAGTACGATGGACAACTTCCTGAGCGAATCCAGACGATACCTGGGACTGTAGGCAGCTTATTGGGCGCAGCTTACCGAATGGTTGTGGCGCGTCGCGAACGCCGATGGGACAATAGACAAGTACGAGGAGCGGCTGGTGCGCAAGCTCGCCACTCTGCTCTATGTTCACCATACCGATTTCATATTGGCCAAGCACCGGGTGCAGGCGAATTTTTCAATCGCACCCGGCTAGAAAAGGAAACTAAGGATGCAACTCGGAATGATCGGCCTGGGACGCATGGGCGCAAGTCTGGTGCGGCGCTTGGCCAAGGATGGACACAAGTGCGTGGTCTACGACGTGAGCCCGGCCGCGGTGAAACGACTCTCGGGACACGGCATCCGGGGCTCGGCCTCGATCGACGAGCTGGTGGCGAAGCTGGCGAAACCGCGCGCAGTCTGGGTGATGGTTCCGGCCGGCGTAACCGGCAAGACCGTCGATCGACTGGCCGCGTGCATGGACGCGGGGGACATCATCATCGACGGTGGCAACAGCTATTATCGCGACGACATCGCGAGAGCGAAAACGCTCAAGGCAAAAGGCATCCATTACGTCGACTGCGGCACCAGCGGCGGCGTATTCGGCCTGGAACGCGGCTACTGCCTGATGATCGGTGGAGAGCAAAGGATCGTCGCCCACCTGGACCCGATATTCAGGGGCATCGCGCCAGGGGTAGAAGCCGCGACGCGCACGAAGGGCAGGAAGGGTGCCGCAGGCACCGCCGAGCACGGCTATCTGCATTGCGGCCCGACCGGCGCCGGCCACTTCGTCAAGATGGTCCACAACGGCATCGAGTACGGCATCATGGCGGCCTACGCCGAAGGGCTGAACATCCTGCACAACGCCAATGCAGGCAAGCGCTCGCGCGTAGCCGATGCCGAAACCGCGCCACTGCGCCATCCGCAGTATTACCAATACGACCTGGACCTGAGTGAAATCGCGGAACTCTGGCGCCGCGGCAGCGTGATCGGCTCGTGGTTGCTCGACCTTACCGCCGCCTCGCTGCTCGAGAGCCCTGATCTGAAGGGTTATGCAGGCCGCGTGTCGGACTCGGGCGAAGGGCGGTGGACAATAGAGGCCGCGATCGACGAAGCTGTGCCGGCCCCGGTACTCAGCGCTGCATTGTTCGAGCGTTTCAGCTCGCGCGGCGGGGCGGAATTTGGCAACCGGGTGTTGTCTGCGATGCGCAAGCAATTCGGCGGGCATGACGAGAAGAAGAAAGGAAAGCACTGAGATGGACGGCATTGATCGCGGTGCGGCAAAGTCGGATGCGCTGGTCCTGTTCGGCGTCACCGGCGATCTAGCGCATAAAATGATTTTTCCAACGCTCTATTCGCTGGTGAAGCAAGGCATACTCGACGTCCCGGTCGTCGGCGTCGCCTCTTCGAAGTGGAGCCTGGCGTGGCGAAGCAATCCGACGTCGAGACCTTCTGCGCTCTGCGGCTGCACACCGACTCCTTGCGCTGGGACGGCGTTCCCTGGTATTTGCGCTCCGGCAAGTATCTGGCGGAAACCGCTGCCGAAGTGATCGTCCATTTGAAGCCACCGTCGCCCTCGCCGTGCGCGTCAAGCGCGCAGGCGGCGCGTTCGTCGATGCGCTGGTGCCGCGCTACGGGGGCGATTGCCGACACGAGACTGCCGCAGTGAACAAAACGCCATCAATCAACAGCCGGGTGCGTATATGAAAATACTTGCAATCGATGTCGGCGGCTCGCACGTCAAGTTCGCGGCTACAACGCACAACAGCCCGTCCCGATTCGAGTCGGGACCGAAAATGACACCTGGCCAGATGGTGAAAAAAATATTGAAAGCCACCAAGGGCTGGCGCTACGACGCGGTCTCGATCGGCTATCCCGGCGTGGTCAGGCACGGCAGTATTGCGCGCGACCCGTACAACCTGGGTTCGGGCTGGGTCGGCTTCGATTTCAGCGCGGCGCTGGGGCGACCGGTAAAGCTCGTCAACGATGCGGCAATGCAGGCGCTCGGCGACTACGCCGGAGGAACGATGCTGTTTCTCGGACTCGGCACGGGTCTGGGATCGGCACTCATCGTCGATGGCGTCATCGCCGCGATGGAACTCGGACATCTGCACTACGCGCATGGCCGCAACTATGAAGACTATGTTGGTGCGCAGGGTCGGGCGCGGCTGGGCAACAAGAAATGGCGTCGCAAGGTCAGCGATGTCGTCGAGGATTTCCGCAAGGCATTGTTGCCCGATTACATCGTGATCGGCGGCGGCAACGCCGTGAGACTCAAGCGCCTGCCGCCGCAGACGCACCTCGGCAACAACGACTTCGCGTTCCTGGGCGGCTTTCGTCTTTGGGACCGCGCATACCAGCATGCCGAACGGCCGGTCAAAGGCGGCTCACACCCCGCAATCCCGGAGTGATTCCCGCATTCCGTCAGGTCTGCGCCTTGACGTCGAGCTGGCGTCCCTTGCGCCCGCCGCCCACCAGCTTCACTTCGGCGATGGTGCCTGCCACCAGCAGCTTCGCCATATCGATGGCGCGCTCAACCAGCGCCTCACTGCCTTCGTGCAGTGTCTTGCTCTGCTCGACATAGCGCGTATTGTTTTCCATGTCCTCGGCGCTCCAGCCGCGCGAATGCGCGATATACGGAAACTGCGGGAACTGGCAGCCGACCTCGGCAAAAAACCCGAGCATGGTTCCGGCGACCGCCTGAACATTGTCCTGTCCACCGGTGATGATGAACGCCGCCGCCTTGTTCTTGAGCAGCTGGCGGTTGGCGATGGTCTCCTGGTTCTGGATGCAATTCATGCGTTCGACCATCTTGAAATACAGGCTGCTGGCCACGCCCCAGCGGATGGGCGTCGAAACCAGGATCACGTCCGCCCAGTGCACCACCGCCTCGTACACGCGGTCGAGCTCGTCGGCCGGATCCATCTGCGTGATCGAGCATGGCCAGGTGCAGGCGCGCGCGCTTTTCGAGTAATAGCCTTCGCAGGCGCGAAAGTTGAGCTTGCGCAGATAGATGATTTCCGCATCGCAGGCGCGCGTCCTCGCGTGCGCAATCGCGGTCTCGAGCAACGCATCGGAGGTGCTGTACCGCGGGTGCTGCGGGTGCATCACCGTGGTCGAAATGCCGATGATGCGGATCGGCCCGGGCGCGCGCACCACCGGCCGCGCCAGCGGGTGCGGAGCATGCGGCTTCTTCGTGCGCGGCGTTGCCGCGCCGATATCGACGAGCACGCGTCCGCCCTCTATCTTTACCGGGTAGGTCGGAACACGGTCTTCCTCGAACCCGGGCTCGCCCATGCCGGTGCGGCAATGAAATTTCCAGAAATGCCAGGGGCAGGTCACGTAGTCACCGTCCAGCCAACCCTCGCCGAGCGGGCCGCCCACATGGTTGCAGCCGCCGGAAATGGCGCTGAACTGCCCGTCGCGATAACACAGCGCGATTCGTGTTCGCCTGGCGCTGACCTGCTGCAGCTCGCGTTGCGCGAGCGCGTCCGCGGCTCCGATGTCTACCCATTCATTGGCTGGCATGAGACCTCCTGCGTTGCGAACACCGCGCAGCCGCCTGGCTCTGCGGATGTACTCACCGGAACCGCAATTTTCCGGGAACCTCAGCGGGCCGTTTCTACCCTCGCGAGTATGCGCTCAAAGCGCTGCCGGTCGAATGCGTCGGCGACGCCCGGCAGCGCGCACCATGCGACCAGTCGCTCAGGCGCGCTCAGGTTACCGGCGCTGGCAGCACTGCTGAACCGTTCCTTCAGTTTTTTCACCTGCAGCGCCAGTCGTTGCTGCTGAACCTCGGGCGGACTCTCCATACCGAGAAGCAATTCCAGGTCGAGCAGGCTTTCACGGCGCGCTTCCCTCCCCTGCTCCATGCGCGACAGGTATTTCGCGGCAGCGCCGCTGTCGGACAGCGCGGCCAGCGCGGCATCGCGTCGCGCCAGCAATTTCTTTTCCCAGGCGGGCGGCAGAGCCGGTAGCGCGGCCCAGCGCGCCAGTAACGCAGTCGAATCGGTCTGCGATGTAGCAGCGCCGCCATCAGCGCGCAGCGCGGCGTCCAGTTCCTCGCTCAGGCGTTCTTTCTCCGATAGAGTCTGCCAAACTGCCGCCTCGCGCGAACGCACGCGCGCTGACAGCATCGCTTCCACGGCGGCCCTTGCTTTGCCGAACCGAACCTCGAGGGCGCGCGCATCATGCCCGGCCGCGCCGGACTTCTGTTTCCACTGGTCCTGCAGATCGCGCAGCGCAGCGCGCACCTTCTGCTCCTCAGCTTCTTCGGTCCGCGCCAGTTGCTCCGTCTGCGCGCACAGATCCTGCAGCGCATGGCGGTGCTCGTTCTTGCGGCCGTCCTCCTCCTTGCGTTTGCTCTGGCGCGCGTCGAACACCGCGTCGCAGGCGGCGCGAAATTGCATCCACAGCGTGCGCTCGTCGCGCTGCGCCAGCGGCAGTTCCTTCGCCTGGGCTTGCCACCTGGCCTGAATCGCCTTGACTTGCGATGGCATCTCGCGCTCCATCGCATTGGCCGCCAGCGCGGTGACTTCGTCGATCAGAGTCCTGCGTCCCGACTTGGCGCGCTCGCGCACCGCCGACAATGCGTCGCGCAGCGGCGCCAGCGCCGTTTTGAAGCGCAGGTCGAGCTTCTTCCACGCGCCGGGTTCGACGCTACCCAGGCCGCCTTCGCGCCACCCGCGCTCGGTGTCGCGCAGCCAGCGCTCGATTTCGCGCCCATCGCCAGGCTCGGCCAGCAATGCCGCCGCGTGTGCCGCGGACGCGGCGATGAATTCCTCGCGCTTCTTGCGCGTTTCCTTGCGTTGCGCCGCGAGCTCGGCGAAATGCCGCGCCGCGGGCGCGTAGGCTTTTTCGCAGGCGCCGTCAAAGCGCTCCCACAGCGCCTTGGGCACACCGGCGTGCTGCTGGTCCAGCGCCTTCCATTCATTGCGCAACTTCTGCACTTCGAGCGCGAGTTGCGGCGCATCAAGTTTCTGCTGCGCCGCAGCCTCGGCGCGCTCGCATAATCGGACCCGGGCGTTTTGCTGGCCGAAGGATTCCCAGCGCTCCAGTTCCACCAGTTGCTGCACCAGGCGACCGAGCCGCTGCGTGCTCGGCTTCGGCAGCGGGCCGGCGCCGGGTTTAAGCGCCTTGATTTCGTCCGCGGCGGTACGCGCCGCCTGCACCTGCCCCGCGGCAAGCGCCAGCTCCGCGCTATGCAGCAGCGCGTGGATTTGCTGCTTCGCCGAGTTCGCTTCCTGCTGGGTCGCCTGGATCTGCGCCAGGCGGCGCTGCTCCACCAGCGTGATTGCGGCTTCGAAGCGGCGCGTCAAATCGGGCGTGCGAATGGTGCGGCTAAGCGCCTGCCAGCGCGCCGGCAGCTCGGCATGGTCGATGGAAGTGCCCGCCGCCAGCTGCTCGGCTTCGATTACCAGGGCCAGGGTGGCGGCGCTCGCCTGCAGATCCTGCTCGCAGCGCGAGATGTGCTGCTCTGCCTGATCCAGCCGCGCAAGCGCGGCATCGTCGCTGCGCTCATGCGCCTCAGCGCGCAGCGCCGCAAGTTCGGCGCGCTTCACCACCAGCGCTTCCATTGCGTCCGGCGCCGTGCTTTCCACAGCTTCGATCCAGCCGTTCAGCTCGCGCTCGAATTTCAGGCGCGCGCGTTGCCCTCCCTGTTCGCGCTCGAACCGCGCCTGAATCGCCTGGCGCGCGACGTCGCAGCGCGCGAGGCGCGTGGTCTCTGCACTCATGTCCAGCACCTGCCAGCGGCGGTTGAGTTCGATCACCGCGCTGAGTATCGGGCCGGGCTCGGCGGCAAGCGCTTCCAGTTGCGCAATGACTGCATCGGCTTCGGCGTCCTGTTCCTGGCGCTGCTTCAGCGCGTCGATCCGCTGGCGCGCGAGCTTGGCTACGCCATGGTCCTTGTTCTTCGCCGCGTCGGCGAGCTTGCGCAGTCCGTCCGGCGTATGCACGCGCTGCGCCGCCGCCATGCGTGTCTCCGCCTGCCCGGCCACCAGCGCAAGCTCGACCAGCGCGGCCTCGACCCTGATCGCGGCGGTAGCCACGTGCCGGCGCTCCGCCTCCTGCGCACGCCGCGCTACTTCAATCCTGATCGCATCGGTGCAATGTTCAGCCCTCAGCAACACCTCGGCGCCCGCCCGGTCCTCGGTTCGCGCCAGCACATCGCCCAGCGCGGCGGCCAGCGCCTGGCGTACGGCGCCATCCGATTCCGTCTCCCAGGCGGAGGCGAGCGCCGCCAGATCGGTGCAACGCCTCACGGCGGCGATACGCACCTCCGGCACCGAGTCCGAGGCCAGCAGTTGCGCGAGTTCGCCTGAGTTCGGGTCAAGCGTCGCAGCGCCGAGGACGCGCTGCGCCGGGTCGGCGTGCTGGTGCAAGGCGGTACGCGAGAACGGATTGGCGATCATGGATTCGAGGGATCTAAAGGTGAAGGGCGCAACGGATTCTGCCCGATTCAAGCACGGACACCCGATCGATGCAAGCGCCTGCAGAGCACAATTCGAACAGGAGGTGGAAAATGAATTGTGGCAGCCCGGTCAAACACGCGGCTTGAGAAACGTCACGACATTCGATCCCGGCGCGTTCTTGGTGGTGCAGCTGCCCTCGCCCACGCCGACCTCACGCTCCGCTTCGTGCAGCAGATTGATCACGTCGACATAGTGTTTTTGTTTGACCATCATCAGTGCGGTGAGTCCGCCTTCGTTACGTGCCAGGACATCGGCGCCGGCGCGCAGCAGCGTTTCTACGACCGCCGTCTCACCGTAGCCCGCGGCCAGCATCAGCGGCCGGATGCCATAACCAATTGGCGCTTCCACATCGGCGCCGGCGTCGATGAGCAGCTGAACGACATCGGCAAAACCGCGATCCAGATCGGCGTTGTAGGCAGCTTTCATCAGCGCACCCCAGCCGCGCTCGTCCGCGGCATTCACGTCCGCACCGGCGTCGAGAAGAACCTTGACCAGGCCGGGATTTCCCGAATGTGCGGCCAGCATCAGCGGCGTTGCCCCATCGGCGCTGCGCTGGTTGCAGTCGATTCCGCCGGCCAGCACTGCGCGCACGCGATCGACATCGGCGGCAGTGACAGCTTCAAACAGGGATTCAGGCATGCGCCATTTTAACCTAGGCTCGAGCCGCGATAAAGATCAAATGCCCGGCACCGGATCGAACTTTGCGGAAATTGGTTTAGAATCCACCGATGGCCCGATTGCTTGATCACGTTTGGCAACATTCCGGGGCACACTGTAATGCGAAAGAAAGCACCAGGAACAGGTACTCCAGGCCGAGCGCCCGCCTCTACGGAGCGGCGTCTCGGCGAACGGCGGGGGGATCTCGAAACGGCCATCGACGCGTTGCGCGAAAGCGAAGCGCGTTTTCGCAGCCTGACGGAGATGTCCTCCGATTTCTACTGGGAGAGCGACGCCGAACATCGGATTACGCAGCGCACGCCAGGCAGCGGTTCAAACGCGCTGTCGGCGGCCAGGGCGCGTGCCCAGCTCGGCAAGCGCCGCTGGGAAGTGCCGTACCTGTCGCCGGACGAATCCGGTTGGAAAGCGCACCGGGCCGACCTCGACGCGCACCGCCCGTTCCGCAATTTTGAGCTTTCGCGCAAAGACATCGACGGCACTGAGCGATTTGCGGCAATCAGCGGCGACCCGGTATTCGATAGCACTGGTCGGTTCATCGGCTACCGCGGAGTAGGCACCGATATCACCGAACGCAAGCGCGCGGAAGAGGAATTGCGCCGAAGAGAGTTGCGCTACCGCGCGGTCTCGCACACTGCGCGGGACGCGTTCATTACCGGCGATGCAAACGGGCGCATCGTCGGCTGGAACCCCGCGGCGGAAAGAATATTCGGCTACGCTGAAGCCGAAGTCATCGGACAACCGCTGACGTTGCTGATGCCGCAGCGATTCCGATCACGGCATCTCGAGGGCATGCAGCGCGTCCAATCCGGTGGCGAGCGCTACGCCATCGGACGTACGCTGGAACTGACCGGACAGCGCAAGGATGCAAGCGAATTCCCGCTGGAACTTTCCCTGGCGGCGTGGACGCTCGCAGAGGGACAGTTCTTCACCGGCATCATCCGCGACCTGAGCGAACGCAAGGCAGCCGAAGCGAAGATCCAGCGGCTGACACAACTCTATGCGGCATTGAGCCAGTGCAACCAGGCCATCGTACGCTGCGCCAATGAGGACGAGTTGTTTGCGCAGATTTGCCGCGACGCCGTGCGCTTCGGCGGAATGAAGGCGGTTCGGATCAGTTTGGCCGATGCGCAGACGCGGATGGTCCGCGTGGCCGCAAGTTTCGGCATCGACGCCCTGGACGTGAAAAATTTCAACGTTTCGTTCGATGCCGACAGCCCATTCGGGCGAGGCCCGACCGGGACCGCAATCCGCGAGAACCGGCCGTTCTGGTGCCAGGACTTCATGAACGACCCGGCGACTGCGCCCTGGCGCGATCGCGGCGAGCGGAAGGGCTGGGGTTCCGTAGCCGCACTGCCGTTGCTCAAAGGCGGCGCGGTCATCGGCGCTTTGGTCGTGTTTTACGGCGAAACGGACGCCTTTGACGAAGACGCGCGCAAACTGCTGACGGAAATGGCGACGGATATCGGCTTTGCCCTGGACAATTTCGAACGTGAACGTGCGCGCGTGCTGGTGACGGAGAATCTGCGCGCGGCGGAAGAGCAGTTCCGCGGCCTGGTCGAGCAGTCGATCGCCGGCATCTACATCATTCAGGATGACAAGCTCGCCTACGTCAACCCGCGCTTTGCTGAAATCCTTGGCTACGCATCCCCCGACGAATTGATCGGCCGCGAATCTCTGTCGCTGGTCGCGGAGGCGGACCGCATCGTCATACTCGAGCAGCGCCGTCGAATCGAAGAAGGGGCGCAAAGCGCAAGCTATGGGTTCACCGCGCTGCGCCAGGACGGCAGCACGACGGAGGTCGGTGTGCACAGCGCGCGCGCAACGCACAACGGCAGGCCAGCCGTCATCGGTCTGATGCAGGACATCGCCGAGAAAAAGCGCGCCGAAGAACAGATCCAGCGCTATCTCAAGCAACTCGAAACGGCGTTTATGAGCACGGTCGAAGTGGCGACCGCCTTGAGCGAAATGCGCGATCCCTATACCGCCGGCCACGAGCGCCGGGTAGGCAAGATTGCCGCCGCTATCGGCGTAGAACTCGGACTCGACGCCCAGCGCGTCGAAGGCCTGCGGGTCGCGGGATATCTGCACGACATAGGCAAAATTACCATTCCGGCGGAAATTCTGTCCAAACCAGGCAAGCTGAGCGCCATCGAATACCAGCTGATCCAGGGGCACCCGCAATCGAGCTATGATGTGCTGAAGGACGTGGAATTTCCCTGGCCGGTGGCCGAGGTCGCTCTGCAGCACCACGAGCGCATCGACGGCAGCGGCTATCCGCAGGGCCTCAAGGGCGAGGCGATCCTGCTCGAGGCGCGCATTATGGCAGTGGCCGACGTGATGGAAGCGATGTCCTCGCACCGGCCCTATCGCCCCGGATTGGGCGTGGACAAGGCGCTGGCCGAAATCGAGCGCGGCCGTGGCAGCGCCTACGACGCCGTCGTCGTCGATGCCTGCGTCAAGCTATTCCAGGAGCACGGCGACCTGCTGCTGGCGTAGCCCGTACTGGCTACCCATCCAATTCAGGATAGCGCCTGAAAATATCGTCGTTATTGAACGCCAGCCTCCGCCCCGACGCAACGTAGCGCTTGATGCGCGGGCGGGAAAGCACCGCGTCGTGCAGCGCGCGCAACCGCGGGCAGGCGCGCAGTGCTTTTCTGCTTGCCTTGGGAAACGCGTAATGCAGGCCCGCGATGACCTGCGCCATGGACAAATCAACGTAGGTCAACTGCTTTGCTGCCAGCCATTTTTCGCTGTCCGGATTGCACTCGATCACGCGCTCGAAGTAGCCGAGGAATTTCGGCAGCCGTTGGGCCAGGAATTCGCGGCTGCGGCGCCTGGCTGCGGCCTTCTGCGCCTCGTAATACAGCCCGCCGCCGATCGGATGATGGGTGTCGTGAATTTCGAGCACGAAGTCGCCAAGGGTGAGCTGCAGTTGATGCGCCCACAACCTGCCGCCGGAATCGCGCGGCACCAGCGCCAGGCGTGGCCCGAGAAACAGGAGAATGTTCGCCGTTTGCCCGATGAGCCTGCGGCCGGCTTTCAGAAACGGCGGCGCAAACGGCGCGCGCGCAAGCCCCGGGTCGTCGAGCAGTTTCAGCATCGCCGGCACGCCGCCGCCCTGCGCCTCGGGCAGAAGCGCGATGTCGACGTATTCGGCACCGGCTTCTTCGAGAGTTAGTCGCACGAATTCACCGCGTCCCTGTATGCCGGGCCAGTAATAGAGTTCGTAAATCATATCTGGCCGAAAAATTCGATCAAAGCGTCCGCGGTCTCGCGCGGCTTTTCGATCCAGAAAAAGTGCGACGCATCTGGCAGCAGCACCAGTTGCGCCCCGGCGATGCGCTCCGCAATGAGGCGTGAGTTCTCCGCCGGAATCAGCGGATCGCCTGCGCCGGTGATGACCAGTGTCGGCGCCTTGATACTCGGCAGATCGGCGCAGGCGTCGAACGCGTCGATCGCCTTCAGGTGTCCGCGCACCGCGTGCGCCGGTGTCGGGTTCTGATTGACGAGATCGAACAATCCGTCGATCACCGCGCGCTGACTCTGCCGGAAACCGGGCATGTAGTACACCTCTTCCTGCCGCCGCGCGACTTCACGCACATCCATGGTCTCGCCCGGCGTCAGCCGCAGAAGCTCGCCAATGCGCTTTTCCGGCGGAATCGAACCGCCGCGGCCGCAGTTGGTACAACCCAGGGCCAGGCCGTTAACCCGCTCCGGGTGCCGCGTTGCCAGGCGCTGCGCGATCATCCCGCCCATCGACACGCCGAAAACATGCGCCCGCGGCAGACCCAGTCCGGCGATGACGCCGGCGCAATCGTCTGAAAACGCTTCGATGGTGTAGCCGTCCTCCGGCTTGTCGGAGTGGCCGGTGCCGCGGTTGTCCATCAGGATCAGCTGGAAGCGTTCGGCCAGCGGCCGCAACAATCCCTCCAGCCAGACTACCCGGCTGCGGCGAAAACCGTTGATCAGCAACAGCGGCGGGCCCGCACCGCGAAGTTCATAAGCGATCGAAACGGCGCCGGCATTCAGCGTGGGCATGGGGTTCTCCTTGACCAACCAGATTCGATTGTAACCGGCAGTACAGGCGGCGGCGACTGTCATAATTCACCGATTGCGTACAATCAGCATATGTCAGCGTGCAGCGACCAGCGGGTCATCCACCGCGCCGAAGCGGATCGAAGCGGCGTTGCAGCGCGCGCGTCACTCCGACCCGGCTGGCGTGCCCGACTCGCACTGTTCGCGCTGGGTGCAGGCCTCGTGCTTGCGGCATCGCAGGATCTCGGATTCTCACGCGGCGTGACGCCGGGATTGATCGAGCGCTATGCCGGAAAATTCGGAGCGGAAGCCAGAACGCGCCTGCGCGGCTGGCAGGAGTTCGTGCGCGCAGTACCGGCGGAGCAGCGGCTTCCCGGAAACGAAGCGGACCTGCTCGCCTCAGTCAATTCGTTTTTCAACCGGCTGCGCTTCGTCACCGATCTAGCGCACTGGGGCGTCGAAGATTACTGGGCGTCACCGGCTGAAGCCCTCGCCAGCAACGGCGCCGATTGCGAGGACTTTACTATCGCCAAGTATTTCACCCTGAAAGAACTCGGTGTGCCGATCCAGCGTCTCAGACTCACCTACGTCAAGGCGGTCAAGCTGAATCAGGCGCATATGGTGCTCGCCTATTACGCGCAACCGAACACGATGCCGCTGATTCTCGACAACCTGATCAACGAGGTCAAACCGGCATCGGAACGGCCCGACCTGATCCCCGTATACAGTTTCAACGACGATGATCTGCTGATCGTGCGTCCGGGCCAGCGCGACGTCAGCGCCGGCAACGCTACGCAGATACGCCTGTGGCGTGACCTGCTGGACAAGCTGGAAAAAGAACTGAGGTATTGATATCGCACTATGAATGCTATGCTTTTTATTGGAAACCGATCATGACTCTTTTCAGACAATTGTTTCTCGGCGCCTCGTTGCTGTTCCTGCTGGTATTGGCGGGGGTGGAGGCGATCTATCTTTCCAATTCCCGGCTCTATGTGCAACAGCAGCTCGAATCGCATTCGCAGGACGCAGCGACGTCGCTTTCGCTTTGGCTCGCCACGATCAAGCCGTTCGAAGACCGCGCGCTGATCGAGACCGTGGTCAATACCGCGTTCGAACGCGGCTACTACCAGTCGATACGCGTGGTATCGGCGAGCGGCGATACCCTGGCGGCCAAGCAACTGCCGTCCGCGCAGGGCGGCGTGCCGAATTGGTTCGCCCAGTTGTTTCCCCTGCGACCGCCCAGCGCCGAAGCCATGATCAGCTCCGGCTGGCAGCAACTCGGGCGCGTGCTGGTGACCAGCCATCCCAATTTCGCCTATCTTCAGCTGTGGCACACCGGGATGGAAACCCTGGGCTTGCTGCTGCTGGTGTATGTGCTCGCCCTCGCCGCCCTGCGCGCCTTCCTCGCCACCATCCTGCGACCATTGAGTGAGATCGAGCGCGCGGCAACCGCCATAGGCGAACGCGATTTCAGGACCATCGCCCTCGCGCCCAGGGCGCGCGAACTCGGGCGCGTGGTCAGCGCGATGAACAGCCTGTCGGGGAAGGTAAGGCGCGTGATCGAAGACGAATCGGCGCGCGCGGAGCAACTGCAGCGCGAGGCCTACCGCGATCCGGTTACCGGAATATTGAATCGACGCGGCCTGGAGCACGAACTGCAGAATTTGTTTCATGCCGATCGCGACGTCTATTCCGGCGCTTTTGTGCTGCTCGAACTCGAGCGCTTCAAGGAGTACAACTCGACGCGCGGCTACCAGCGCGCAGACGAACTGCTGGCCCTGGTCGCGCGCATCGCCGGCGACGCGAGCGCTGGACAGGCCGTGGCCGTCGCGCGCTTCGGC
Source organism: Betaproteobacteria bacterium (assembly GCA_007280315.1). Taxonomy (GTDB): domain Bacteria; phylum Pseudomonadota; class Gammaproteobacteria; order Burkholderiales; family SG8-39; genus 2-12-FULL-64-23. Next base: position 14,746 of record QYQC01000182.1, read on the forward strand.
GGCGCCAGCTTCGCGCTCGCCGCGGTCAATGTCGACGCCGGCGCCGCGGGCAGACTGGCAGACGCCGTCAGCTGCGGCGTCCAGGCGGCTTTAGCGGAGCAGGCGCTCACCGGGGAAATCGAATTTCATTGCGGGGCCGCGCATTTTGACGGCGACCCGCCGCCGTTGGCGGACTTGCTGGCCGCGGTCGATCTGGCGTTGAACCGGGCGCGCGGAAAGGCGGCCAACAGTTTCGAGCTCATCGCGCTGAATGAACTCGAACAACCCGGCCGCGGCGCGCTCGCCTGGCGCGAACACATCGAAGGCGCGATCGATGCGGGCAAGCTGGCGCTGTACACCCAAACCGTCCTCGAGCTGCCCGGACGCGCGCTGCTGCAGGGAGAAGTGTTCACCCGTCTCGCGGAAGACGGCAGCACCCCGATACCGGCCGCGCAATTCATGCCGATGGCGGCGCGCCATGGACTGATGCCCAGGCTCGATTGCCGCGTTCTCGCGATGCTGATTGCGCGCTTCGATGCCGGTGCGAGCCTCGCGCCGGTGATCGCGATCAATATTTCTGCGCAGACCGTGGCCGATGCGGCATCGCGCCAATGCCTGATCGATACGCTGCAGGGCCGGCGCAACATTGCCGCCCGCCTGGTGTTCGAAATGACCGAGTTCGGCGTAATTCAGGCGCCGGCGGTCAGCCTCGAATTCGCCACGGAAGTCAGGCGGCTGGGAGCGCAGTTTGCGATCGACAATTTCAACCTGCACCGCGATTCCCTGCGACTGTTGAACCAACTGTTGCCGCACTACATCAAACTCGCGCCCGCATACACCGATGCGCTGGCGCAGAATCAGGACAGCCGCTTCATCGTGTCATCGCTGATCCGCATCGCGCAGCCCCTTGAGATCGGCGTCATCGCGCAATCAGTCGAGTCGGAATCCTCGATTCAGCTGCTGCAGGACATGGGTTTTTCCGGCTACCAGGGCTACGCCAACGGCAAACCGGCGCCAATCGGTTGACGCATCGCAGGCGACCGTGCGGATCAGGACGGTGCCGGCAGACGCACGCAGACCAGATTGCGATCGCCGTAGGCATTGTCCGCGCGCCCCACCGGCGGCCAGTACTTGTGCGCGCGCAATTGCGCCAGCGGAAAGGCTGCCGACTCGCGTGAATGGCGATGCGGCCATGCATCCGCGCACACCATGGCGGCGGTATGCGGCGCGTGCCGGAGCGGATTTTCCGCGCGATCCAACCTGCCCTCCTCCACCGCGCGAATCTCCGCGCGGATGGCGATCATGGCGTCGACGAAGCGATCGAGTTCCGCCTTCGATTCGCTTTCGGTGGGCTCGACCATCAGCGTGCCTGCCACCGGGAACGACATGGTGGGCGCGTGAAAGCCGTAGTCGATCAGCCGCTTCGCAACGTCTTCCACCCCGACGCCGCTCGCCTCCTTCAGCGCGCGCAAGTCGAGCACGCACTCGTGCGCGACCAACCCGCCCGGCCCGCTGTAGAGCACCGGATAGTGCGGCGCCAGGCGCCTGGCTACGTAGTTCGCGTTGAGGATCGCCATCTCGCTCGCCGCGCGCACGCCTTCGCACCCGAGCAGAGTGATGTACATCCAAGCCACCGGCAGTACGCCGGCGCTGCCGTAGGGCGCGGCCGCCACCGCACCGATGCGCTGCGCGCCGGCCGCCAACTCCCGGTGTCCGGGCAGGAAAGGCGCGAGATGCGCCGCCACCGCCAGCGGGCCCACGCCGGGGCCGCCGCCGCCGTGCGGAATGCCGAAGGTCTTGTGCAGATTCAAATGCGACAGGTCGCCGCCAAACCGCCCCGGCGCGCACAGGCCGGCCATGGCGTTCAGGTTTGCACCGTCGATGTATACCTGTCCACCGTGGCCGTGCACGATGTCGCAGATCTCTTTGATGCCCGGCTCGAACACGCCGTGCGTCGACGGGTAGGTCAGCATGATCGCCGCCAGTTCATGGCCGTGAGCTGCTGCCTTGGCATGCAAATCGCCGACATCGACGTTGCCGTCGGCGTCGCAGGCAACCACCACCACACGCATGCCCGCCATCTGCGCCGAAGCCGGATTGGTACCGTGCGCCGAAGCCGGAATCAGGCAGACCTCGCGCCGTCCCTCGCCGCGCGAACGGTGCCAGGCGCGGATCACCAGCAATCCGGCGAACTCACCCTGGGATCCGGCATTGGGCTGCAGTGATACCGCGGCGTAGCCGGTGATGGCGCACAGCATGCGCTCCAGGTCACTGATCATGGCGCGATAACCCGCAGTCTGCGCCGCCGGCGCGAACGGGTGGATATGCGCGAACTCGGGCCAGGAGACCGGCAGCATCTCACTCGTGGCATTGAGCTTCATGGTGCACGAGCCCAGCGGAATCATCGCCCGGTCGAGCGCGAGGTCGCGCCCAGCCAGTCGCCGCACATAGCGCAACATCTCGGTCTCGCTGCGGTAACGATGAAACGTCGGGTGCCTGAGGAACGGCGTCGTGCGCACCGGCAAGGCCGGCGAAACTCCCGACTC
>QYQC01000087.1 GCA_007280315.1 Betaproteobacteria bacterium
GCCGAGGCGCTGGGGCATCGCGAGTTCGTGCTCACGCGTTTGTACGAAAGCGCGTGACCGTCCGGCCAACAGTAGTTCTGGTTGGCGGGATCTATCACGCCGACGGAGAGAAACTGTTGCGCGCGGCAGCCGACGTGGTGACGCTCGCCAACCCGAAGCCGACGGAGATTGCGGCAGCGCTCGCTTCCGCGCACGGCGCCATCGTGCGTTATCCGCATCGCATCGATGCGACCGCGCTCGCCGGCGCCGGAAGTCTCGCCATCGTGGCTTCCTCCGGGCGCGGCACCGATTCCATTGACGTCGCCGCCTGCACCGAGCGCGGCGTAGTGGTGGTGAACAATCCGGGCCTGGGCACGATCCCGGTGTCCGAGCACGCCGTGGCAATGATGCTCTCGCTGTCGCGCCGCCTGGAATTGAGCGATCGCGCTGTACGTGCCGGCGGCGCCTGGGGCAAACGCACCGAATTCAATGTGTGCGACGTGAACGGCAGGACGCTGGGAGTCGTCGGCCTGGGATTGATAGGCAGCGAAATGACGCGCAAATGCGTCGCCGCATTCGGCATGAAGGTCCTGACCTACGATCCCTACGTGGCGCCGGAGAAAGCCGAAGCGCTGGGGGCCACCATGCTGAGCAGCCTGGATGAATTGCTTGCGCGCTCGGACGTCGTCTCGGTGCACGCGGAACTCAACGAGTCATCGCGCGGCATGATCGGCGAAGCCCAGTTGCGGCGCATGCAGCCGCATGCATTTCTGATCAATACGGCGCGCGGAAAAGTAGTGCAACAACAGGCGCTCGAGCGCGCGCTCGCCGAGGGCTGGATCGCAGGTGCAGCGCTCGACGTGTTCGAGGAAGAACCTCTGGCCGAGCCCAGTCCGCTGTGGAAACTGGACAATATGATCCTTACGCCGCATGTCGCAGGGCTGTCGGGCGACGCCCTGCGCGAGCTGGCGCTTTCGGCTGTGACCCAGGTGCTGCAAGTCATCGCCGGCGAGCGGCCGCGCAGTCTGGTCAACCCGGCGGCGTGGAACGCGGCGATGGCACGGCTGGTCCGCACGGCATGAAGGCCGCGCCCTAGCGCAGCGGATATGATCCTGGCCGACATGGGCGGAATAACCCGATGAACATGCTGCAAGTCTCGGTCTGGCGCGGCGCTGCGGCAGGCGAATACCGCACCTACGAGGTGCCGCGCTACGAAAGCCAGAGCGTTCTCGATGTGGTCACCTACATCCAGCGCAGCATCGATCCCACCCTGTCCTATCGTTTTGCCTGCCGCGTCGGCATGTGCGGCGCCTGCGCCATGACAGTCAATGGCGTCGCGCGCTGGACCTGCCGCACGCATGTCGCGAAAGTGGCAGAGGGCAATGCGATACAGATCGCGCCGCTCGCCAATCTGCCGCTGGTGAAGGATCTGGTCGCCGACATGCGCGAATTCTTCGACAAATGGGCGCGCGCGCGCGGCCAGTTCGTCCCCAGCGCCACGCGCAAGGACGCTTTTGCGCGGGTCGCCGCTGATTCGCGCGCACGCGCTGCTGTCGAAGCGGGGATCGAATGCATCGGCTGCGGCGTATGCTATGCCTCCTGCGACGTCGTGTCATGGAACGCGGATTATCTCGGTCCGGCGGCGTTGAACCGTGCCTGGACCCTGGTCAACGACGAGCGCGACGGCGCGCGTGCGGAACGGCTGCGCGCCGTCGCGGGCGACGCCGGCTGCCATGCCTGCCACACCCATCTCGCCTGCAGCGAGCGTTGCCCGAAGAAGATCGAGCCCACTCGTTCCATCGCCGGGCTCAAGCGCGCGGTGGCGATGGCCGCGCTGAGGGGCGAATTGTGAGCGGCGCCGCGCAAGAGCGGGTGGTCGCGTCCGCGCCGGGCGCAAGCGCGATAGCCGAAACCTGGCTGTGGATCGCGCAGCGCGCCAGCGCCGCGCTGCTCGCACTGTGCGTGCTGGTGCACCTCGTCACGATTATTTACGCGGTGCGCCACGGCCTCTCAGGGGAAGCTATCCTCGCGCGCACCCGGGGAAACGCTGCCGCGCTTGCGTTCTATGCAGCCTACGTGCTCGCCATCGCCGTGCACGCGCCCATCGGCCTGCGCACGCTGTGCCAGGAATGGCTGGGTTGGCGCAGCGCATCGCTCAACTGGTTGGTCGCAGCGATTGCAGTCGCGCTGTTTGCCTTCGGCCTGCGCGCGGGCTGGGCCGTGTTTGTGGCGCCGGCATGAAGAACGATTTGCGCGCCCGAAATCACCCGTCGTGGTGGGCGTTTCTGGTGCACCGCCTGTCCGGTCTGGCGCTGTCGCTGTTCCTGCCGTTCCACTTCTGGGCATTGGGACAGGCATTTCAGGGTGAAGCCCGCCTGGACACGCTGCTGCGCTGGACCGAGCAGCCGCTGGTGAAATTTGCCGAAGTCCTGTTGATAGTATTGCTTGCGGCGCATCTCAGCGGCGGTTTGCGCCTGCTCGCGCTGGAGTTCCTGCCCTGGCGCGGCTGGCAGAAGAGCCTGCTTGCGTGGGCAGCAGGCCTGGCGCTCGCCGCCGGGCTCGCCTTTGCGCTGGCGCTCTAGACAATGGCGGTTGGCGGCGGGTCGGGCTAGAATGAACGCGACGGTTTTCAGCAAAACATAATATTCAAAAATTCGCATCGGAGGAGTAACACATGAAACAATTTAAAGCATTCACGGCATTCCTGTTGGTTCTTGCTTGCAGCGGTGCCTGGGCCCAGGGCTATCCCAGCAAACCGGTCAGGATCATTGTTCCGTTTTCACCGGGCGGGGCGACCGACATCGTGACCCGCCTGGTGGCGCAGAAACTGACCGATGTCTGGGGGCAGTCGGTGATCGTCGAGAATCGCGCCGGTGCCGGGGGCAACATCGGCGCCGAAGCGGCGGCCAATTCCACGCCGGACGGCTACACGCTGTTCATGACCTCAGGTTCGATCGTCACTGCCAATCAGCACATCTACAAGAAAATGGCATTCGATCCGGCCAAGGCACTGGTTCCGATCACCAACGTCGCCAGCGGACCGCAGATTATCGTGGTGAACCCGAGCTCCCCGGCGAAGACGTTGAAGCAATTCATCGACTCCGCCCGGGCCCAGCCTGGCGTGCTCAATTATGGTCATGCCGGTATCGGCAGCCAAACCCACCTGGCGGCGGAGAACTTCCTGTATACCGCGAACCTCAATATCACCAGCATTCCCTACAAGGGAGAAAATCCGGCTATTACGGATGTGGTGGCGAATCAAATCAATATGTCGACCGCCAATATCGCCGCTGCAATCGGCTTGGTCAGCCAGGGAAAGTTGCGAGCGCTCGCCGTCACCGGAAAACAGCGCTCGCCGCAGCTGCCTGATGTTCCTGCCGTGGCCGAAACGCTGCCGGGATTCGAGAATGTCGGCTGGTTCGGATTGATGGCCCCGGCGGGTACGCCGAAGGAGATCATCGACAAAGTCCATCGCGATACGGCCAAGCTTCTCGACAGCACGGAAATGCGCGCGCGCTTCTATGTGCTGGGCATGGTTCCGGTCGGCAATACGCCGGCGCAGCTTGCCGACGCGATCCGCGACGAGACTGCGCGCTGGGCCAAGATCGTGCGCGAGCGCAAAATCGTGGTCAATTGAGACTGGCATATGGATGTCGATCTCAAGCGGGTGGAGGAAGCGGCGAAGGAGCTGTACATCCGCGCACTGAAGATTCTTCCGCCCGACATCAAGTCCGGCATTGCGGCGCTGGCGCGCAGCGAAACCGACGCTACCGCCAGGACCATACTCGGCACCATGATCAGGAATATCGGCGTAGCGGAGGAGCGCGACAACCTGCTGTGCCAGGACACCGGCATCCCGATATACAACGTCACTATCGGTCGCGGCGTGAACTTGGACGGTTATGCGCTGAAGCAGGCGATACGCACGGGCTGCGAGCGCGCGACGCGCGAGTACCCGCTGCGCTCCTCGGTGGTACACCCGGTGACGCGCGCGAACGAGCACAGCTCCTGCGGCCGCGGCATACCGGTAATCAACATCGATTTCAGCGACATTGAAGGGTCACTCGCGATCGAGATGATTCCCAAAGGCTCGGGATCTGAAAATAGTTCCTGGCTGAAGATGGCCATTCCGGCGGAAGGCGTAGATGCGATCAAGACCTTCGTCGTCGATTGCGTGCTCGAGTCGGGCGGAAAGAGTTGCCCGCCGACGATTGTAGGCGTCGGCGTCGGCGGCACCGCCGACCTGTGCGTGCACCTGGCAAAGCTGGCGGCAACGCGGCCGCTCGGCTCGCACTGCGACGATCCCGAGGGCGCGGCACTGGAACAGGCGCTGTCCGCCGCGGTGAACCAGCTCGGTGTCGGCCCGCAGGGCCTGGGCGGGGACGCGACCGCGTTCGCCGTTCACGTCGAGACCGCCGCCACCCATATCACCATGAATCCGGTGGCGGTGAACATGCAATGCCATTCCGCGCGGCGCGCGCGCGCCACGTTCACCGCCGGCGGCATTGAATACGGGTTTTGAGCAAGGACTTGTAAAAGCCATGACGGGACGGGGGCTGCGATGACGCATCACGAATTCACCACGCCGGTGGACGAAGCCGCAATCCGCGCGCTGCGTGTCAATGACACGGTGACGCTCAACGGCACGCTGTACGGCATACGCGACGCAACGCAGATCCACCTGTTCGACCGCGGACGCAAAACCCGCTTCGATCTCGCCGGGCACGCGGTGATACATACTGCGCCCAACGTAAAAAGGGTGGAGCCCTCGCCGGCGCATCCGGCGGGTTACGCGCCGGTGTGCGTCGGCACCACCACCAGCGCGCGCATGGAGCGCTTCACCCGGCCGCTGATGAGCCAGTACGGCGTACGCATGATCATCGGCAAGGGCGGCATGCTCGCCGATTCGCTGGCGGCATTCGCCGAACTGGGCGGCGTCTACCTCGCGATCGTCGGCGGTGCAGCGGCACTGGAAACCACCTGGATCGAGCAGATCGAAGATGTCGATCTGGACGATCTCAACCCGGAGAGCTTGTGGCGCTTCCGCGTCAAGGGATTCGGGCCACTGTTGGTCGCCATGGACAGTCACGGCACCAGCCTTTACACCGGACTGAAAGCGGCAGCAGCAGGGCGTCGTGCAGCGGCGCTCGCCAGCCTGGGCGTCAAGTAAACGCGGGTGCAGGGTGCCCGTGGTGACCAGTCTTCTGATCCTGGCGCATCCGCGATGAGTATCCTCGCCACCGAAAATCTCAATGTCGCGTCGTTCGAGGCCATGCCCTCGCCGCAGGAGCTGCACCAACGACTTCCGCTGAACGAAGACGGGGCACAGTTCGTCGCCTTGGCGCGTGCGACGCTGTGCCGCGTGCTCGAGCGTAGCGATCCGCGCCTGCTGGTGATACTGGGCCCGTGTTCGATTCACGATCCGGCAGCGGGGCTGGACTACGCGGCGCGACTGCGCGCGCTAGCCGCCGAAGTCAAGGACACCCTGTATCTGGTAATGCGTGTCTATTTCGAGAAACCCAGGACCGTCACCGGCTGGAAGGGCTTCATCAACGACCCGCACATGGACGACTCGTTTCATATAGAGGAAGGCATGGAGCGCGCGCGCCGCTTTCTGGTCGATCTGGCGGCGCTGGGCGTGCCTGCGGCAACCGAAGCGCTGGATCCGGCGGCGCCGCAGTACCTGGGCGACCTGATCGCCTGGTACGCAATCGGCGCGCGCACCAGCGAATCGCAGACCCATCGCGAAATGGCGAGCGGCCTTTCGGCGCCGGTCGGCTTCAAGAACGCCACTGACGGCAACATCGGCGTTGCCATCAACGCCATTCGCTCGGCGCGCGAGCCCCACAGTTTTCTCGGCATCGCACCCGACGGAACCCAGGCGATCGTGCGCACCCGCGGCAACCGCTACGGGCACATCGTGCTGCGCGGCGGCCAGAGTCCGAACTACGATACAGCGCAGGTCGCACTGACCGAACAGGAACTGACGCAGGCGGGACTGGAGCACAACCTGGTGATCGACTGCGCGCACGCGAATTCGCGCAAGAAGCCGGAGTTGCAGCCGCTGGTGTTCAGGGACTGCGTGCACCAGATCGTCGAGGGCAACCGTTCTATCGTCGGACTGATGCTCGAGAGCAACCTCGTCGCGGGAAACCAGCCGATCCCAGCGGACAAATCCGGCCTGACTTACGGCTGCTCGGTAACCGATCCGTGCATCGGCGGGGACACCACGGCAAAGTTGATACGCGAATCCGCCGCGACATTGGCCCCGGTTCTGCGCGCGCGCGCGGGCGGCATGGTGGAGCGCTGATGAGTGGTTCCGCGCCAGGCGACCTGGGCGAACTGGCGGCCCTGGTACGCGCCTTTGCCAGGGAGCGCGACTGGGATCAGTTTCACACACCGAAGAACCTCGCCATGGGCGTCGCAATCGAAGCGGCCGAGCTGATGGAGGAGTTTCACTGGCTTACGCCCGAGCAGTCGGCGCAGCTTGCACCGGAACAATTGCAGGCCGTGCGCCACGAAATGGCCGACGTGTTGGTGTACCTGGTGCTGCTCGCCGACAAGCTCGGCGTCGATCTGGTGGCGGCTGCGGTGGAGAAGATCGCCCTCAATGCGGCAAAGTATCCCGCCGACACCGTGCGCGGCAAGGCTACCAAATACGACAAGTATTGATGTCGCAGCCAGGCGATCGTGGCCAGGAAACTTAAATGCTAAGTTACCGCCATGGTTTTCACGCAGGTATGCATGCCGACGTGCTGAAACACGTCGTCCTTGTGTACTTGTTGCATTACCTGACGCAGAAGGACAAGCCGCTGTGGTTTATCGACACTCACGCTGGCGCAGCGGCGTACGCGCTGGATGAGGGCTACGCGATCAAGAACGCAGAATTCGAAAGTGGCATCGGCCGTTTATGGGCGCGCGAGGATCGGCCGCAAGCAGTCGCCGAATACGTCGCACAGGTCCGCGCGCTCAATCCTGACGGTGTATTGCGCCGCTATCCCGGCTCGCCGCAACTGGCGTCGCAGTTGCTGCGCACGCAGGACAGGCTGCGCATGTTCGAGTTGCACAGCACCGAGAGCCGGCTGCTGCAGCAATATTTCCGCGACGATGCTCCCCGCGTAATCGTGCAGGCCGGCGACGGTTTTGCCGGGTTGCAGGCGCAGTTGCCACCGCCATCGCGACGCGCCCTGGTGCTGATCGATCCGTCTTACGAAGATAAGGGCGATTACCGCAATGTCCTGACGGCGTTACGCGATGCGCAAAAGCGTTTCCGCGCCGGGGTCTATGCGGTCTGGTATCCGCAGGTGCAGCGCCGCGAGTCGCGCCAGTTTCCCGAGCAGCTGAAAGCCCTACAGGACAAGGATTGGCTGCACGTTACCCTTACAGTGAAGAAGCCTGAGTTCAAAGGCTTCGGCCTGCATGGCAGCGGCATGTTCATTCTGAACCCGCCCTGGCTGCTGCCCAAAGCGCTGGACCTCGCCATGCCGTATCTGGCGAAGGTTCTGGCGCAGGATGCTGCGGCGGCGTTTAGCCTCGAGTGCGAACTGGTTTAAGAACTCTCGCCTGCTTTACGCTGTCCGGGGCAAGCGGGCAGGGGGCGCCTGATTGAGTTATTTCTACGGCGTGTGTGTCACGTCCGGCGCCCCGTCGAACCATGACGCGGGCGAGCTTGGGCACATCGTTGTCCCTCACCTTCATTTCTCATCTGCACGTAGTCGTCTCTGGATTAGAGTCAAGACCTTCGTTTGGCAATCGTTATCATGGGCAAAGTCTATGCGACCGCTATCGATCTCAATAATCTCGGTATGCGCGGACTGTCGCGTCAATCGCCTCGCCAATGCAGCGTTTAAGGCCGTCAAATAATCCGTCGTAATCGATCGCTCCGCCGTACGCCGACGTCTCCGAATTCGGCGTAGCTCTTCAACAGGATTACATTTCAGGTGAATGAGAAAATCAGGAGACCCTATGGTTTTGCGTGTCTCTTGATATACAGCTTGGAAGACCCTCTGCTGTCTACCCTTTAGCGTTACATCAGCGTAGGCAACATCGAGTGTGGGCGAAAAATCACAGCCAAAGGTCATCTGCCTTCTCATGGCCATTTTGATTTTATGAAAATGTTGGAGGAGAAACGTAATCTCGGTTTCAAAGGCGTTAGCTGAGGGATTGTGGGCGACGGAGCGAACGTGCCTGAATTTGGCCGGTTTGAAATTGCTGATGGGTATGTGGCGACGCGCGTGGCGCGCGCTCGCAATCGGAGCCTGAACTGAGTGGTATTTCATATCTCGGTCTGCCCCTTGGAGCGATAGCTCTTGCCCTCGATGCGCACGGTCTCGGCGTGGTGCAGCAGGCGATCGAGCAGGGCTGAGGTGAGGACGGCGTCGTTGTTGAAGATGCTGGCCCACTGCTTATAGACGCGATTGGTGGTGATCAGGGTGGCCCCGCGCTCATAGCGGTGGCTGATGATCTGGAACAAGCAGTCGGCGCCGAACTTGTCAATCGGGAGATAGCCCAGTTCGTCGATGCACAGCACCCGAGGTGTGATGTAGCGATGCAGCGCGCGCTTGATGCTGCCAGCGGCACGGGCGGCAGCCAGTGAGTTGATGATTTCAATAGCGCCGGTGAACAGCACCGAGTGAGCGCGCAGACACGCGGCATGGCCCAGTGCGGTCATGAGATGACTCTTACCGAGCCCGGTGCCTGAGATGAACACGACGTTGGCGTTCTGGTTGACGAAATCCAGGTGGAACAAGTTCTGGATGAGCAAGCGATTGATCTTGGTGGGCCAGTTCCAGTCAAACTGATCGAGTGTCTTGAGCACGGGGAATCGAGCCTGGGCGATGCATCGCTGCACGCGGCGATCTTCAAGCCCGGCGACCTCGCCGCTGAGCAACTCTGAGAGGTAGTCCAGGTGTGACCAGTGTTTGTCGGTGGCGGTTTTCGCCAACGCCTGATGATTCTCGATCATGAACGGCAGTTTCAACGTGCCAAGTTGCGAGCGCAGCGCATCGGCATGGGTTTGATCAGGGCGTGCTCTCATCATCTGCTCCTTCATCGCGGTCGTAGATGGATAGGTCGGGTTCGGGCAGTTCCAGATCGAGCAGGTCGGCGCGCCGCGTGAGTTGCAGAGCGGCCGGTTCATGGTCGATATGCCGGCGCGCGGCCAAGATATTGGCGATGTACTCGGCGCTGAAGGCCTGCAGCTCCAGCCCGTCGTCGAGCGCGCGGACGACGGCCTCTTTGCCGTGCAACTCGGCCAGGGCGAGGATTTTACGCAGGTGCACACGTGCGTTCACGCGTTTGGCCTCGAGTCCCTCGCGGTAAGCCTGGGCACGGGGCGAGAGCGCCAGGAAGTGCACCAGCAGGCGCTGCTCGCGTGCGCTCTTGCGCTGTACCAGGAGCTGCCGGGCGTGCTCGGGCTCTTCGATGTCCTGGTGCCGATCCATGCTGCGCGGATGTCGCCAGAGGAGTTGGTCTGCGTCATAGATGCATACGCGATCGGCATAGGCCTTGAGCGTCAAGCGCTGACCCGCGTAACGCGCGGGCACCGAGTAGTGGTTGGTGTCCAGCGGCACCCGAAACTGCTTGGTGGCGCGCACCGTGCACACACGCGCCAGATCGAAGCCAGCCGGATTGAGCGGCCTCAGATGAGCGCGTTCGTCATCGAAGCGATCAATCGGGCGCTGGCGGGTCGCCCCGTGGATGCGCACGTTGGCCACCGTGTCTACCCATAGCGTGGCCGCGGGCTGCATCGCGGCGAAGTCAGCCAATTCGAGGCCGGTCAGGAAATTCTTTTTAACGTAGCCGACCGCATTCTCAACCCGCCCCTTCTCGTTGCCGCTACGCACGTTGCAGGGGCTGATCTCGAAGCCCCAATGACGGGAGAAGTCCAGATACTTCGGATTGAACACCGGGGCGGCGCCAACCAGGCGCTGCAACACCGCCGACTTAAGGTTATCGACCATGATCCGGCTCGGGCACCCGCCGAATGCAGTGAACGCGTTCTCATGGCAGGCCAGAAAGAACTCCATCTTCTGCGAGACCGTGAACTCCAGATACATGCGCCGGCTGTAGCACAACACCATCAGGAAGAAGCTCAAGCGCCGGCGCGTGGAGCCAACGGCGATGCTTCCATACTCACCCCAGTCGACCTGGGCACATTCGCCTGCGGCAAAGTCGAGCTTGAGGAACGCCTCTTGGTGGCGCGGCCGAATGCGGTGCACGTAGTCTTTGACGATGGTGATGCCGCCCGCGTAGCCTGCCTCGCGCAGTCGTTGGAAGATCTGCTGCGCGCTGTAAGGGTGAGTATCGAGCCAGCGCACGACCTGGCCCTTGTACGCATCGAGTTTGCTCGTGCGCGGCACACCGGCGCGCGGGTGAAACTGCTCGACGCTAGCCCATTTGGCGACCGTGCGCGCATCCAGTGCGAGCGCATGCGCGGTCTGTGCCACGGTGAGCCGCTGGCGAACCAGGTGGTCGCGGATCTGGCAGAAGGTCTCATAGTCGAGCACGGCGGCGCTCCACCTGGTCGAGCAGTTGAGCAAGGCTCACCGGACCGTCACTCGAATTGCGTAGCTGTGCTGGCACGCTCGGTACCGTGCGCGGCGCAACCCGGATTCCCGGAAGTGCAAGCACCTGGTACAGCGGCGCCTGGTGGGCGATGAGTTCGAGCTTGATGAGCTGCGCTCGCGCCCTGGCAAGCTCCTCGGCATTCAGATGCAGCCGCGCCACAAGCGTGGACTCGCCGTAGTAGCTCAAGCCTTGCGCGTCGGACACGGTGATGAGGAACAGATATAGCGCCGCAGCGCGCGCGTCGCAGCGATCGATGAAATGGCGCTGCACGAGCGCCTGATCAACCCAACTGAACTGCTCGGGCACCTGGCGCAGCCGCTCTGGCCGCAGCACTTGTTTGACTGTTCTCATCACGGTTCCTGTTGATTACGTCGTGCCCCAGTTGTACAAGGCGCCGGGTCGTGGCGGCAATGTCCTCTTGTAACGTCACCTCGAACAGATGCGCGATCAGCCCCGCCAGCACTGGCGATGGGGCGTTTAAGAGATCTTGTAACGCCGTCGGGCTTGGGGCCGCAGCGATCTCACCACGAATGGGACATTCTTTCATCGTATCCGGCACTTGCGTGATCAAGGAATCTTGTAACGCAGGCGGTCTGCGAGGTTTGCCGCTGCCATAACCGGGGTGCGCGGCGCGCCAGGCCTGCACGCGCGCGACGTGCACCGGGTCGCCGAAGTACCCGCTGTTCTCGGGTTGAGCCAACCAAGCGGCCTGGCTGGCGGCCTTGCTCGCGCGACGACATGCAGTGCTTGAGCAGAAGCGCTGACGATCGCGGTTGCGATGGTCGGGATAAAAATATTGGTCGCAACACAAACACTTGCGCTGTCCTGACTGCGCCATAACCGCTCCTCGACAGGGTCGAGAAAGGCAGCCCCAGCGGCCACGCGCACGCCCTCAGGCGCAGTCTGAAGAAAACGGAAACAAACCCGAAGAAGACGCGTCAGAGACGCTGATCGGAAGAAAACGGATGAGGAAGAAAATGCACGTTCACAACGGCGGAATCACGACAAGATCAGCTTGGCGGCCACA
>QYQC01000007.1 GCA_007280315.1 Betaproteobacteria bacterium
CAGAGGGGTATAAGAGACAGGCCGACGCCATCTACGGGAAGCGGACCGGCGACCGCGGCGTGTTCTCAACGCGCATCGCCTATGTGGTGAAGCAGGGCAGCCGCTACGAGATGCAGATAGCCGATGCGGACGGTTCCGGCGCGCAGACCGCACTCGCTTCGCGCGAGCCGATCATTTCACTGACCTGGTCGCCCGATGGGACGCGCATTGCTTACGTCTCGTTCGAGAATAAAAAGCCGGTGGTGTACGTGCACTCACTGCTCTCCGGCCAGCGCCAGGTGGTGGCGAACTTCAAAGGATCGAACAGCGCGCCGGCCTGGTCCGCCGACGGCAAGCAGCTGGCGGTGGTGCTGTCCAAGGACGGCGGTTCGCAGATCTACCTCATCGGTGCCGACGGCAGTAACCCGCGCCGCATCACCAACTCCGGCGCGATCGATACGGAGCCGTTTTATTCGCCAGACGGCCAGTCGATCTACTTTACGTCCGACCGCGGCGGCAGTCCGCAGATCTACCGCATGAGTGTCGCGGGCGCCGAGGCTGCGCGCGTGACCTTCGACGGCAGCTACAATGTGTCGCCGCGTATATCCCACGATGGCAAGACCCTGATCTATATCGGGCGCGATGGCGCACGCTTTCAGCTAAAGTCGATGGATCTGGCGAGCCGGCAGGTGCAGGCGCTCACCGATGGGCAGCACGATGAATCGCCCAGCTTTGCACCCAATGGAAAAATGATTCTCTATGCAACCCAGGTCAACAACCGCGGCTCGCTGGCCGCGGTGTCGAGTGACGGCAGGGTCAAGCAGCGCCTATCGATACAGGCGGCTGACGTGCGCGAACCTGCCTGGGGTCCGTTTATAAACAATAACTAGATAACCATGAGGAGATCGAAATGAAGAAATTGATTTCACTGTTGACGGCGGCTTTGCTCGCTGGCTGCGCCAGCACGCCTATGCCGGATTCCAAGGCCGGCGTCGAGGACCGCACGCCGACCACGGGTGCCGGCGCCACCGAGGCACCGAAAGGCGGCCCGGCAGCCACACCGGTCGCGCCCAAAGCGGAGCTGCCGGCCAATCCGCTCAAGGACCCGAACAATATCCTGTCCAAGCGCAGCGTTTTCTTCGACTATGACAAGTACGACGTCAAAGACGAGTACAAGCCGCTGTTGCAGGCGCACGCGCGCTATCTGGCGCAGAACCACAACGCGAAAATGTTGATTCAGGGCAACGCCGACGAGCGCGGCAGCCGCGAATACAATCTGGCGTTGGGGCAGAAGCGCGCCGACAGCGTGAAGAAATTGCTGCTGCTGATGGGCGTGCAGGAAACCCAGACGGAATCGGTGAGTCTGGGCGAGGAGAAGCCGCGCTGCACCGAGAACACCGAGGACTGCTACGCGCAGAACCGGCGCGGCGACATGCTCTACGGCGGCGAGTACTGATCGATGAAGCGGCAGGCCGCGCTGTTGCTGGGATTGTGCCTCGCCGCCGGCCCCGCGCGGGCCGGCATGTTCGACGATGAGGAGGCGAGAAAAGCGATAACTGCGCTGCGCGCTCAAGTCGAGGCCAGCCAGAAGACCGGGGAAGAGCGGCTGGTGAAAATAGAAACCGGCCTGGCCAGGATTGAAACCCTGGTGCAGGACCGCTCGATCGATCTGGCGCGGCAGATTGATGAGCTGAAACAGGAACTGGCGCGCATGCGCGGCCAGATCGAAGTGCAGGCGCACCAGGTCGAAACGCTGGACCGGCGGCAAAAGGATCTGTACGTCGATCTGGACGCGCGGCTGCGCAAACTCGAGGCGGGCGCCCAGGCGCAGGAGAAGCAGGCCGCCAGCACGCCTGACCCGGCCGTCGAGGGCAAGGCGTATGAAGCGGCGCTGAACCAGTTCAAGCTCGGCAACTATCAGTCTTCGATCGCAGCATTCCAGAGTTTCCTCGCCGGATTTCCCCAAAGCCAGCAGGTGTCGAACGCGCAATACTGGATTGGCAACGCCTACTATGAATTGCGCGATTACAAGATGGCCATCGCCGCGCAGCAAAAGCTGCTCGCATCCTGGCCCGACAGCGCGAAAGCGCCGGACGCGCTGCTCAACGTAGCCAGCAGTCAGTCCGCAATGGGCGAAACGCGCGCGGCACGCGAAACGCTGCAGGCACTGCAGAAGAAATATCCCGGCACGCCGGCCGCGGAACAGGCCAAACAGCGCGCCTCGGGCAAACGCTAGCAGGGTGTAGGAGCGAGCTTGCTCGCGAATCATGCGCAAAGCCGTAGTTCTTCTTTCCGGCGGTCTTGACTCCGCCACCGTGCTCGCGCTGGCGCTACGTCAGGGCTACGCCTGCCATGCGCTGTCGGTCGACTACGGCCAGCGCCACCGGGTCGAGCTCGACGCCGCGGTGCGCGTGGCGCACACGCTCGGCGCGGTAGAGCAGAAAACCATCCGTATCGACCTCACCGCATTTGGCGGCTCGGCGCTGACCGACAGCAGCATTGCAGTGCCGACAGGTGGGGTGCAGAAAACCGGCATCCCCGTCACCTACGTGCCGGCGCGCAACACCATCATGCTTTCTCTCGCGATCGCCTGGGCCGAAGTTCTGGTGGCCGATGACCTGTTTTTCGGCGCCAATGCGGTCGATTACTCCGGCTATCCGGACTGCCGGCCGGAGTACATGCGTGCGTTCGAGCGTATGGCCAATCTCGCCACCAAGGCCGCGGTTGAAGGCCGCAGACTCACGCTGCACACCCCTATCATCGCCATGAGCAAGGCTCAGATCATCGAAGAAGGGGTAAAGCTGGGCGTGGACTACGGCATGACGGTATCGTGTTATCAGGCGGACGCCGAAGGCCGCGCCTGCGGCGAGTGCGATTCCTGCCGCCTGCGCCGGGCGGGCTTCGAAGCTGCCGGCGTCGCCGATCCGACGCGCTATTTCACGGCGCCTGCGTGAGTTCGGCCGCCTCGCGCCAATAGTACGAGGGTAGCGGCGCAAAGCGTATAGGGGGAGGTTATTGCCGGGCTAAAAGAATTTGCTTGCGCCGCCCGGCGCCCCGACTAGAATCCACCGATTCTCAAGGACGGGGGACGCATGAACGAAGTCAATCCGGCGGCAATAGCGAACACCGTGGCCTGGGGTGGGTTCGCCCTCGCGTTCATCTTCGGCGCAGTGGCCAACAAGACCAACTTCTGCACCATGGGCGCCGTGTCCGACATGGTCAACATGGGCGACTGGGGGCGCATGCGCATGTGGCTGCTGGCGATCGCAGTCGCCATCCTCGGTTCGAGCGCGCTGCAACTCGCCGGTGTGGTCGATCTGTCCAAGTCGATCTACATGGGCCCGAACTTCATGTGGCTGTCCAACCTCGTCGGTGGTTTCGTCTTCGGCGTCGGCATGACGCTGGGCTCGGGCTGCGGCAGCAAAACCCTGATCCGCATCGGCGCGGGCAGTCTCAAGTCGCTGGTCGTGTTCGTGTTTCTCGGCATCTCCGCCTACGTCACGCTACGCGGCCTGTTCGGTGCATTCCGCGTGGCCGCCCTCGATCCGATGTCGGTCACGCTGTCCACCGGTCAGGATCTGCCATCGCTGCTGGCGAAGGCCTTGGGCGCGGACAAGAAATCGATGCTCATGCTCGCGAGTGGTTTAGTGGCGGGTCTGCTGCTGTTCGTCGTGTTCAAGGCGCGCGACTTTCGCAGCAACTTCGACGGCATCCTCGGCGGTGTGGTCGTCGGACTGGTGGTGATCGGCGGCTGGTACGTGAGCGGCAAACTGGGCTACCTCGCGGAAGACCCGAACACCTTGCAGGAAGCGTTCATCGCCACCAACAGCGGGCGCCTGGAATCGCTTTCGTTCGTCGCGCCACAGGCCTATACCCTGGAACTGCTCATGTTCTGGACCGACAAGAGCAAAATCGTCACCTTCGGCATTGCCTCGGCCCTCGGCGTGGTTGCCGGCTCCGCCGCCTATGCGCTGGCAAGCGGGACATTTCGCTGGGAAGGCTTTCGCGATGCCGGCGATACGGCCTATCACCTGATCGGCGGCACGCTCATGGGATTCGGCGGCGTGACCGCGATGGGTTGCACCGTGGGACAGGGTATAACTGGTTTTTCCACGCTGGCGCTGGGCTCGATGCTCACATTTGTTGCCATTGTCGCCGGCTCTGCCCTGACGATGAAATGGCAATACGCGCGCATGCTGCGGGAAGCATGAGGTTTTCCACCTGCCTGGCGGATTACTGCTGAAATAGACGCGAATTCAGGTGCAAAAGACGCGGATTGCGTTGACACAAGCACCCTCGACAAACTAAAATCTCGCCTCTTTTCGGGTCGTTAGCTCAGCCGGTAGAGCAGCGGACTTTTAATCCGTTGGTCGCCAGTTCGAATCTGGCACGGCCTACCAAAAGTTCAAGTGAATAGGTGCTGTTGAAACCTGTTCGCTTTATGGGGCGTTAGCTCAGCTGGTAGAGCATCTGACTCTTAATCAGTAGGTCGCAGGTTCGACCCCTGCACGCCCTACCAAATTGCCGGACCGCGAGGCGTCGCGCAGTCTGTCGTCTGCGGACCATGGCAGATTTCTTGCCGCCGCGCAGTCCTGCTTTGCCGGTTCCCGTCAAATTGCTTGTCGAAACTGCCAACGACGCGGAAACCTCCGGCGTGATGGCCGAGTTCACTGCATTTCACCCCTGCTGCCCCGGCTGTTTGATCTACGTCAAAACACGCCTGGGCTGGCGGGCAGATACTTGCGCTGTCCCAATGGTGGAATATGCGTTGAATGACAACGGTTTGAATCATCGGTATCTGGCGTCTGTCAGCACTGCTGGCACGCGACGCGGGTGCGGGGAGGCGCCCCGGACCGAATCCGGTCGAACCGAAACGAGGCCTGGCGAAGCGCCGCAGCAGCGCAAAGCATCGAACGCCGCCGGATACCAGGAATAACCCCCAATACCCAATGAATTAGCCAAGCAAGGCGGGCCGATATGAAGGCGAATGCAATGTCCAATTTTGAAATCGTCACGCGCGAGGATTTCTCCGACGTCACCTATCTGCTCGAGGTGCGCCATCCCCTGATGTCCAAAGCGGCGAAGCCGGGCCAATTCGTGATCGTGATGCTGAACGAGCACGGCGAGCGCATCCCGCTGACCATCGCCGATTTCGACATCAAAAAGGGAACCATCACGCTGGTGATCCAGGCGGTGGGCAAGACCACCAGGCAGATGCAGCA
>QYQC01000066.1 GCA_007280315.1 Betaproteobacteria bacterium
CTACGGCCTGTTCGTCACGTTCTTTCCGCACCTTTTGGCGGGCCCGGTGCTGCACCACGCCGAGGAGATGCCGCAGTTCGCGCGCCCCGATGCGTTCCGCTTCAACGCGGAGAACTTCGCCGTGGGCCTGACCATATTCGCCATCGGCCTGTTCAAAAAAGTAGTGCTCGCCGACGGCATCGCCGAGTTCGCAACGCCCGTATTCGACGCCGCCGGGCGCGGTGCGACGTTGACGTTTCTCGCCGCCTGGGGCGGCGCGCTGTGTTACACGTTTCAGCTGTACTTCGACTTCTCCGGCTACTCGGACATGGCGATCGGGCTCGCGCGGCTGTTCGGCATCGTGTTTCCGGCCAACTTCAATTCGCCCTACAAGGCAACGTCGATCATCGACTTCTGGCGGCGCTGGCACATGACGCTGTCGCGCTTCCTGCGCGATTATCTGTACATCCCGCTTGGCGGCGGGCGCTGCCCTCCGCTGCGCCGGCACGCCAACGTCATGGCCACTATGCTGTTGGGCGGGCTGTGGCACGGCGCCGGCTGGACGTTCGTGATCTGGGGCGGCCTGCACGGGCTGTACCTGGTCATCAATCATGTCTGGCGTGCTGTTTGTGCGCGCTGGTTCGGACCGATTTCGCTGCCGCCGGCACTGGCGCGCACGTTGGCGCAGCTATTGACCTTTGTCGCGGTGGTCGTCGCCTGGGTGTTCTTCCGCGCCGACTCGCTCGCCGCGGCGCAGGCGATCCTCGAGGCCATGGCGGGGCTGAACGGGATCAGCAAAGCCGATCCCTATTACTTCGGCGCGCCGCAACTGAAGGGCCTGCTGGCAATGTTCGTCATCGCCTGGGGCCTGCCCAATGCACAGCAGCTGCTGTGCCGCTACCGGCCGGTGCTGCACACCTACGCGGGCGACATCCCTGAAGCCGGTCGCCTGGTCTGGCGGCCGAGCGCCGCCTGGGCTTTGCTCACTGCCGTCCTGCTGCTCGCCGCCACGATCAATCTCACCCATGTCAGCGAATTTCTCTACTACCAGTTCTGACCATGGCTAGCGGCATGCGCGCCTACCTGCGCCGGCTCGCCGTATTCGTGGCGCTGCTAAGCGCTGCGCTCGCCGGGTTCAACGCCTTCATCGATCCCTACGGCTATTTCGATCCACCAACGATTGCCGGTGTGAACGAACTTCCCCTGGGATTCAACCACCGGCCGCTGCTGGCCAAATCGCTGGCGGTAAGCGAGCAACGACCTGCGACCATCATCCTCGGCAACTCGCGCGCCGAAGCCGCCTACGATCCGCGGCACGCCGCGATTACGCTGCGCCCGGCCTACAACCTGGCGATAGGCGGTGCCGGCATAGACATGCTTCGCCGCTATTTCCTTGAAGCCCTGGCGGCGGGCGGGCTGCGCGAGGTCATCCTGGCGCTCGACCTCACCATGTTCGATCCGGACGCGAACGCGCCGAATGCCGACCTCGATGCCGCGCTGCTCACCGATTCGTCCGGCAAGCTAGAGGTCGGGGCGAGGAAATGGCGGCGACTCGCGTTTATCCTTCTTTCCGGAACCACGAGCTCGGACAGCTGGTGGTCCTACACGCATCAGCAGAAGCCGGTAGCCATCTACGACCGCTCGGGCCTGCGGCGCGAAGCCTACGACATCGCCCAGGTCGCGCGCGAAGGCGGGCCGCGGCAGGCTTCCCTGCGCGTCGAAGCCAGCTTCCTCGCCGGCACCCTGCGCGATGTCGAATCCGGGAAATTCCGCGCGAGCTATGCCGCGACCCTGGCAGCGCTGCAGGAAATCATCGATCTCAGCGCGAAGCACGGCATTCAACTGAAGCTGATCATCAACCCGATCCACACGCGCCAGACCTATGCGCTCGAAGCCGCCGGCCTCTGGCCCCTGTACGAGAACTGGAAGCGCGATCTCGTTTCCGCCGTGCAGCGCGCGCCGCAACTCGTGGTGCTGTGGGACTTCAGCGGCGTCAGCGCGTGCGCCGGAGAATCAATGCCGACGGGCGCGAACGCCGCATCCGCCATGCGCTGGTACCGGGAATCCTCCCATTTCCGGCGCGTGCTCGGCACGCGTGTACTTGATCGCGTCTTCGATCGTCCCGACGACGGCGCATGTCCCGGCTTGGGCCAGCGCCTGGAGCCGGCCACGCTGGCTGCTGCGCTGGCAGAGCAGAGCGCAACTCTGCGGCATTGGGTTGAAACGCATGCGGCGGATGCGGCCGAAATCGAGGGGCTGGCGAAACAATTCGGGCGGACGCGCAGCGGGAAATGAGCCGCTCGCGCACAAGAACGCTTTCGGCTGTGGCTTTCCGATAGCAATCGCATTTGTGCTCGCGACCACAACCGGGCAATCGCGAATTTAGCCGAAAGCAGTTACTCCATACACGGTGAGAAAATGGCGAGCCAAGTGGAGCAAATATCGTGTGAGTGTTCAGGTGCGTTTCTCGATTGCCTCGCATGAACGCGAGTTGCGTAATACATATAATGTATATATCATCACGTCATGGCATTTAGGCACGATCCGGCGAAGGCTGCGGCAAACCTAAAGAAGCATGGCGTTTCGTTTACCGATGCGGAAGGAGTGCTTGAGGATCCGCTGGCGGTCACTGTCGAGGACCCGGATGCCGAAGGCGAACAACGTTTCATTACTATCGGGCTGGGAAGCGCCGGTGAATTACCTGTGCTGGTCTGGACGGTGCGCGACGGCGAGTACCGCCCGATTTCAGCACGTCGTGCCACGCGAAAGGAACGAAAACATTATGAGGGCTGAATACGATTTTTCCAAAGGCAAACGCGGTGCGCTGATCCCGCAGAAAGGCAAGACGCGCATCTCCATCTTTATCGACGACGTTGTCCTTGATCAATTCCGCGCGCGCGCCGAAAAGGCAGGGACGGGATATCAAACCTTGATGAATGAAGCGCTGCGAAAGTATCTTTCGGAAACCGACCAACCGGTAACGGAAAGGCTTTTGCGACAGGTATTGCGGCAAGAAATACCCGAATACTTTCGGAGTCTGCCTGCGGCATCGGCGCGGACACGCGCGAAACGCAAGTCGCGCGGGTGACACGAGACGCAATTTTCGCGTCGCGGCGGACCACCTATCGCAATCGCGACCAGACGACTAAATCGCCCGAAGCAACCCAGCCAGCCGCTCCGAACGCCCACGCCAGGTAAACCCGCGCGCCTTCTCGCGCGCCCTCTCCCCCATGCGGCGCGCGCGCTCGGGTTCGGCGGCGAGGCGGCGGATGCCCTCGGCCAGACTGGCGGGATCGCCGGGCCGTACCCATACGGCCTCGTCCTCGGCCAGCACCGCGCGCAAGCTTGGCAGGTCGCTCGCAACGATGGCACAGCCCGCGGCCATGTACTCGAACAGCTTGATCGGCGAGGTGTAGCGGCTGTCCGGATCGTCGCGGTTGGGCAGCACGGCGATGCAGGCGTGCGCAAGTCCGCGCATCACCTCCCGCTGCGGCACATGGCCGCGGAATTCCAGCTGCGCGCCCGCAGAAGGAGCGCGGGCGCGTTCGCGCGCGAGCTGCACCGCATCGCCGCCGTAGAAGGTAATAGTGCATCCGCGGAGTTCGGATGCCGCCTGCACCAGGTCAGCCACGCCTTTCCAGGCGAAGAAGCTGCCGGCGTAGGCGATGTACGATCCGGCATCGGCCCAGTCCTTGGGCGCGAGCGTCTCGGGCCAGTCGACGCCGTTCGGCAGCACCGCGATCTCGCGCTCGCCATATAGTTCGCGCAGGCGCTCGGCGGTTGCTTGCGAATTGGCGATGACCAGCGTCGCCGTGCGCAGTACCTGGCTTTCCATCTCGAACTGGCGCGCGCGCTTGGCCGGCGGCGCGGTATCGCTGAACACTTCATGTGCCTCGTACACCAGCTTGCGCCCGGGGCGGGACTGCCGCAGCAGCGCCGCAAGCTTGAGGTGGCGCACGAAAAAAAGCGCCTCCGGCGCAGCGTCGATGCGCTCCTGCAGCCGCCACAGGAAGAGGCGATTCGAATGGATGCGCGCAAACGGCCAGGGCAGCGAGCGCGACAGCGGCGTCAGTCGAAGGTTTTCAGGGGCGTCGAGTCCGAAATACCCCAATGGCTGCAGCGGAGGATTCGGCACGTAGACCAGTTCGACCTCGATGCCAAGCCGCGCCAGTTCCGTCAGCGTATGCGCGACCTGCACGCCGCGCGCGCGCGCCAGCGGAAACGGCTCCGGAAAAGCGTAGAGCAGTCGCACTACGCCGCCTTGAAATTCAATATGAGAGGACGTGTCCCCTCATGCTCCTCTATACCGGCCGCCGCAAAATTCATTTTGCTGCGGCATTCTTTACGCCCTCGATGATGATGCAGTCGCCGAACAGCACCGCATCCGAGGTGACGCCATGATCGGGAAAACCGCGTTTCTTGATGTTCCTGCGGATCAGACCCGCGATCCAGTTCTCGAACACGCGCTTCACCCATTGCGGCTTGCGCAACAGTTCGTTGGCCGAGATGCGGCCGATGCTCACGCCGCCGCCCATGAGGAAATAATGCAGCTGCCAGAAGTAGATCGGCGCGATGTGCGCGTCGTCTATGGGATGCACCAGCACCTTGTCCGGCTCCTGCATCAGCGGACGAAAGCGCGGGAAGTAACCCGAGATCAGATATTTCAGCCGCGCATCCACCGAAAACGTGTTGGGCGTGCTGATGTAGAGCTTGCCCCCGGGCTTGAGCACCCGGCACAACTCCTTGGTGAAGGTCCAGGGGTTGTCGAAATGCTCGATGCCTTCGATGCTGAATACATAGTCGAAATGTCCGTCCGGAAACGGCAGCGGGTGAATCACATCGTGCTGGGTGAAGCGCACTTGCGGATGGCGCAGCAGGAACGCTTCTTCGTTGATGTCCAGCGCGTCGATGTCGCCGTAACCTGCCTTGACCAATTCCTGCGCAAACGCACCCTGCCCTGCGGGCACGTCGAGAATCCGCCCTTTAGGTTCGCCGCGAAACAGATCCAGCACCGCCGGGTAGTGATTCTCGGTGGCCATCACCTTGAGGTCGGCCCAGTTTTCGGGCGCGCTCATGCAGTCCCCGGAATCGCGATGTGGGCAAAACAGTTGTACATATACTTATCCGTTACCGTCTTTCGATCCGGGCAGTCTAGCAGAGTGCACGGTGCGGGCGAACAAGGCGGAGAGCCGCAGGAACACCGATTCCGCAGTGAAGTCGGCGATCATTTCGCGGCAGCGCATGCCCCAAGCGGCGAGGCGTTCGCGCTGCGTCAGCGCCTCTATCACCGCCTGCTCGAGCGCGCGCACATCGCCCGCGGCATAGACGAGGCCGCAATCGTGGCGCAGCACCCAGTCGGAGATGCCGGCTGCATCGCTGCACACCGTGGGCGTGCCCACGGCCGCCGCATCCACGGTAACCATGTTGAGCCCCTCGCACAGCGTCGGATTGACGTTCAGCTCGGCCGCCGCCAGGGTCGCATAGGTATCGCGCCCGGCAAGGCGTCCGGTTACACAAACACGCGCGCGCCCCACGCTTGCGTCCAGCAGCGGAAACACGCCTTCGTCCAGCCACGGCGCATTCGGTCCGGCGAGTATCCACCACGCGTCCGGATAGGCGGCGAGCACGCCGGGCCAGGCGCGCGCCATGTCCTGTATGCCTTTTGAAAAATAGTTATCCGACAGCGTGACCACCACCGGCGCCTCCTGCGGAATGCCGAGCC
Organism: Betaproteobacteria bacterium; assembly: GCA_007280315.1. Lineage (GTDB taxonomy): Bacteria > Pseudomonadota > Gammaproteobacteria > Burkholderiales > SG8-39 > 2-12-FULL-64-23. The sequence goes on from QYQC01000066.1 coordinate 5,702, forward strand.
GTTGCCGCACCTCGGCACGCGCCTGCGCGCGCTGCGCGTACACGCCCTCGTACACCTCGCGCGGCGATCCTATCTGGATCGGAATCCGGCTGATGCGCGCGGCATCGGCGCCGTCCTTGAGCAGCGCGCGTTCGAGCGAGTCGCACAGCGCCCGCAGCGCGTCGATGTGCCCGATCGACGCACGCATCAGCCAGTCGAGTTCCGGCGTGCGTTTGCGCCCGTAGCCCATGTGGGAGCAGTCGAGGATATCGCCACCGATGTAACTCGCGACCAGCGGCGTGCGCAAAAAACCGAAGCGTTTGAGCAGTCCGGCCGGGACTGCGTAGGAAAACCCGTCGGTGCAATACACCAGGTCGGGCGCGAACTGACGTACCGCCGCGCGTATCACCCACATCCGGTGTCCGAGATTGCGCCCGTCGAAGGTGTGGCGGAAATATCGGTCCAGCGGCAGGGTGAACACACGCTCCGCGCCCCGGCCCGGGTGGTACCAAAGCGTCTGGATGCCGTCGCCCATCTCACGCAGGTCGGGCGTCAGCATGCGCTTGCCCGTCATGCCGCTGCGCCGCTCCTCCAGCGCGCATACCTCGTGTCCATGGCGCTGGAACTCCCGCAGTATCGAATATTCGCCCCTCCAGCCGTAGGGGTGCAGGAACAGGATGCGCATGTCAGGCGGGGGCAGCCAGCACTTCCTGCGCCAGCGCGAGCAGCATGCCGGCGATTCGCAACGGCTCCAGTTCGGCGACGACGGCGCTGCCGGCAAACGGCGCGACGCCTTTTTCGACGAAGCAATTGATGACCTGGCCCCAGTCTGCTGCATTGCGCCCGGGGACGATGGCCGCAGCACCCGCGCGCTCTACCCATGGTCCGGCACCGGCCATGTCGCTGGCGAGTGTGTAGGTCCCGACCATCGCCGCCTCGATCAATCCATAGTTGAAGGTGTCGATCACCGACGGCGCCAGGTGCAGGTCGGCGGCGGCGAGGTAGTGCTTGACCTCGCGGATGTCGATGTTGCCGGTGAAAATTACCTGCGCGCTGACGCCTTCCTCCGCGGCGATTCGCGCCAGGTGTGCGCGATAACTGCCGAGTCCCGCGATCACCCGGTCACCGCCGCAGATCATCAGATACGATCCGGCGCGCTGCCGCAGCGCAAGCGCGAAGCCGCGCAAAGCGAGGTCCAGTCCCTTGACCGGCACCAGGCGGCACATGGTGATGAGTAGCGGCGCATCCGCCGGAATGTTCCATTTGGCGCGGACTTCGGCGCGCGCGCGCGCCTTGAACGCCGCCATGTCGGCGATATCGTCCACGCGCATCCAGCCCGTCACGTGCAGCGGGACCACGCGAATGCGCTCCGCCGCGCAGCCGCCGGCAATGAGCGCGTCGCGGGTAACGTCTGAATTGGCGCGCACCAGGCCGGCGCTCTCCAATACCCACAGCTTCACCGCTTCTTTCCAGCGGCTGGACGGCCGTCCGGGGAAGCTCAGGGGAAGGCGCAGATAATCGCTATCGTGGATGGAGAGCACCCAGCGAAAGCGCCGGAAGCGCGCGATGATGGCGACGAAAAAACCGGTCCAGTCGCCCTCGACGAAATACACATCGCTGTCGCGCGTGGCGGCGAAGTAGCGCGCCATGGCAACCAGCGTGGTGAAGAACCGCCGGCCGAGCCAGGGCTTGGCCAGCCGGTCGAAGATCCACACCCAGGGATTGCGCCGCAGGTGGCTGATGACCAAAAATTTCAACCTTCCCTCTTGAAATCGCAGGAAGCGCGCGCCGCTCGGCGCACGCGCGTCCTCGGTGTAGATGGCGACTTCGTGGCCGAGCGCGCCCAGCGCCTCGGCCATGTCCAGATGGATGGAATTCCAGATGCCGGGCGCGACGATGCCGATTTTCATGTTTGCGCCGGATGCGCGGCCTCTGCGCTGGCCAGTGCGCGCGCCACCCGCGTGCAGAACGCTGCGAATGAAAAGCGCTCGAGATGCCTAGCTGCGCGCCGCGGATCGGGGCGCGCGGCGCCGCTCTGCAGCCGGCGCAGCAGCTGCGCGAATGACGCGCCTGCGTCCTGGCGGGGATCATCAAACATGAATCCGCTCTCGCCCTCGATCACGGTTTCGGTGAATGGCGGCGCGTGCACCGCGAGCACCGGCGTGCCGCAATACTGCGCCTCGATCAGGTTCAGCCCCAGCGCCTCTTTCTCCGGCAATCCGCTCAGCACGTAGTCGAGCTGCGGGTAGACCGCGGCGACATCGGGCTGGTGACCCCAGAAGCGCGCCTGCGTTGCCATCGGCGCCAGGCTCGTGCGCAAGTCGCGCAGCGAAGCGTAGCCGCCGCTGCCGAAGATCTCCAGGTTAATCTCGGGGAAGCCGGCGATCACCGGCGCGAGCGTGCCGAACATCAGCGGAAACTGTTTGATCGGCGTCAGGCGCGACACGATGCCAAGCGTGAGTCCGGCTCTCTTTTCGAACGCCGTCTTCGATTGATGCACGCGCCACCAGGGCTCGGTCAGCCCGAGCAGGCGGTCGCGCAGCTTGCGCCGGTCCCAGTCGTATTCGGAGCGCGCGAACAGGGCGCCGGCCGCCGCGCCGCGCCGCGGGTCGGCCACGCCATACATGGGTTCGGCGAAGACATGCCCATGACCGCGCGCCCTGACGCTGTCCAGAACATGCTGCGACACCGCCCACAGATGGTGATAGCGCTTCAATCCGCCAGGATCGCGATCGTATAACGGCATGTGGACGAAGCCGCACAACAGATGCCGCTCGGCCACCCACTGTGCCGCGTCCGCATCCAGCGCGGTCTGGGTCACGATCAGCGATTTTTCCTGCTGCAACTGGGGCAGGACATCGGCCGCGCCGTCCACGCGAACGAGGTCCACACCGGCGGGCAGCAGCAACTCCCAGAAGTCGGCCTTGCGGTTGACGAACAACACGACGCGGTAACCCAACTCGATCAGCGCGAGAGTGAAGAAACGGGTGTATACCTCGCCGCCACCGAACGCCTGTTGCAGGTTGACCTGGTAGACAAGACGCGGCGTCACAACGGAACCTTGAAACGCTCGATCCATTGCGCGAGCACCAGCAGCGACCACAGACGGTTACTGTGCGCCGCGCGCCCTGACAGATGTTCCTCCACCATGCGCGCTACTTCGTCCTGGCGGAACCACGGCGCCAGTGCCTTTTGGTCCAGCAGGCGCTCGCGCAGCACCGGCCCGAAATCGTTTTTCACCCAGTTCGCCAGCGGCACAGAGAAACCCTGCTTGGGCCGGTCCATAAATCCCGGCGGCAGCCAGTCCTTGAACGCCTCCTTCAGGATGTGCTTGTGCCTGCCGCCGGCAGTGAGCTTGTACGAACCCGGCAGGGAACAGGCAAATTCGATCAGCTGGTGATCGAGAAACGGGGAGCGGCATTCGAGGGAATTCGCCATGCTGGCGATATCCACCTTGAATAGAATGTCTTCCGGCAGATAGGTGGACTGGTCCACGTAAAGCCAGCGGTTTACCGTATCCGCCCCTGCGGCGCGCGCCAGCGCCTGCGCCAGATATTCGTTGGTCGCCGCACTCGTTGTAGCGCGTGCGAATTCGGGCGTGACCAGACCGCGCTTTTCGCCGACCGTGTAAAACGCGAGCAGGTGCTGATAGCGTGCTGCTCCGCCAAGCGCCAGCATTTCGTCCGCGCGCGTCGCCGGAAACTGCCGCCGCGTCCTGCCCGGATGGGTCAGGTTCTCCATCGCCAGGGTAAGCCGGCGCGAGCCGCGCCACAGCGGTGTCAGCCGCCACCGGGCCAGCGTCTCGGCGCGGCGCATGTGGTAGAACCTGCGGTATCCCGCGAACACCTCGTCACCGCCGTCTCCGGTCAGCGCCACGGTGACGCTCTTCCGCGCAAACTCCGATACGTAGTAAGTCGGCATCACCGAATTGTCGGCCATGGGTTCGCCCAGATGCTCGATGAGCTGCGGCAGCAACTCGACCGCGGCCGGCTGCACCGTCATTTCATGGTGCTCGGTTCCCAGGTGGCGCGCGACTTCACGTGCATAGGGCAGTTCGTTGAAGCGCTCGTCCTCAAAGCCGATGGC
>QYQC01000095.1 GCA_007280315.1 Betaproteobacteria bacterium
CGCAATGAGACCGAAATTACCCGACGAGCCGGACGACCGATCCGCATTTGCGTCGTCGCCGACAAGAATCTTGAATTGGCCAGGCAGGTGACCGCCGGCCAGGTCAGGCTTACCGAGGATGCTTACGCCGTGGTCTCCGACCCGGAGGTGGACATCGTTGTCGAACTCATCGGCGGCTGCGGCATTGCCAGGGACCTGGTACTCAAGGCCATCGAGAATGGCAAGCATGTGGTCACTGCCAACAAGGCATTGGTCGCCACCCACGGCAACGAGATTTTTGCTGCCGCCCAGCGCAAGCGCGTGATGGTGGCATTTGAGGCAGCGGTCGCGGGCGGCATTCCGATCATCAAGGCGCTGCGCGAGGGACTAACCGCCAACCGTATCCAGTGGATTGCCGGAATCATCAACGGCACCACCAATTTCATCCTCTCGGAGATGCGCGACAAGGGCCTGTCGTTCGCCGCGGCACTGAAAGAAGCGCAGCAACTGGGTTACGCCGAGGCCGATCCGACTTTCGACATCGAGGGTGTCGATGCCGCGCACAAACTGACCATCATGGCCGCGATTGCTTTCGGGATTCCGATGCAGTTCGACAGGGTGCACGTCGAGGGCATCAGCAACCTGGAGGCCGACGACATCAAGTATGCCGAGCAGCTCGGTTACCGCATCAAGTTGCTCGGAATTACCAAGCGCAGGAAGGACGGCATCGAACTGCGCGTGCATCCGACACTGATTCCGACGCGGCGCCTGATAGCCAATGTCGAGGGCGCCATGAACGCGGTATTGGTGCAAGGCGACGCGGTCGGCGCGACGTTGTACTACGGCAAGGGCGCGGGTGCGGAACCCACCGCTTCGGCGGTGATCGCCGATCTCGTCGATGTCACCCGGCTGCACACGGCGGACCCCGAACAACGCGTCCCGCATCTGGCTTTTCAGCCTGACGCGGTGGTGAATACGCCGATCCTGCCCATCGCGGAAGTCGAAACCAGCTATTACTTGCGCTTGCGCGTCGCCGATCAGCCCGGTGTGCTGGCCGATATCACCCGAATACTCGCCGATCAGGGAATCTCGATAGACGCGATGATCCAGCGCGAACCGGGCGAAGGCGAGGAGCAGACCGACATCATCATGTTGACCCACCTGACACGCGAAAGGCAGGTGGATGCGGCGATTGTCAAAATCGAGGCTTTGCCGGTGGTCAAGCGCCGTGTGATTCGTCTGCGTCTCGAGGAGTTGGACAAGTAGATGAAATACCTCAGCACTCGCGGCAACTCGCCCAGCCGCAGTTTTACCGAGATTCTTCTAGCCGGACTGGCGCCGGACGGTGGTCTGTATCTGCCGGAAATCTATCCTCGCATCACCCGGTCCGAACTGACTGAATGGCGTCCGCTGTCATATCCTGCGCTGGCCAGTAGAGTGCTGGGAAAATTTATCGGCGATATGCCATCCGACGATCTCAAACAGCTGCTGGACCGCACCTATACGGCGTCGGTGTATTGCAACGGCCGGGCGGGCAGCGACGCCGGCGAGATTGCGCCATTGAGGACACTGGAACCCGGCCTGCACTTGCTCGAACTTTCCAACGGTCCGACACTCGCCTTCAAGGACATGGCGATGCAACTCCTCGGCAACCTGTTCGAATATGTGCTGGACAAGGGCCACGCCGAACTGAACATTCTCGGCGCGACCTCCGGTGACACGGGTTCCTCCGCGGAATATGCCATGCGTGGCAAGCGTGGGATCCGCGTCTTCATGCTCTCGCCGCAGGGCAAGATGAGCCGATTCCAGACGGCGCAGATGTTTTCATTGCAGGATGCCAATATTTTCAATATCGCCGTCCAGGGTGTGTTCGACGATTGCCAGGATATCGTCAAGGCGGTCAGTAATGACCATGCTTTCAAGGACCAATTCAAGATCGGTACGGTGAATTCGATCAACTGGGCACGGGTGGCGGCGCAGGTGGTGTATTACTTCAAGGGCTATTTTGCAGCAACACGATCCAATGACGAGCAGGCTGACTTCAGTGTTCCTTCGGGGAATTTTGGCAACATCTGCGCCGGCCACATCGCTCGCATGATGGGCCTGCCGATACGCAGGTTGATCCTTGCCACCAACGAAAACGACGTACTCGACGAATTCTTCAGGACGGGGCTGTATCGCCCGCGGGCCACGACGCAGACTTTCCAGACCAGCAGCCCGTCGATGGATATCTCCAAGGCGTCGAACTTCGAGCGTTTCGTCTTCGACCTGGTCGGGCGCGATGCGGCGACCATGCGTGAACTGTGGGGACGAGTCGATTCCGGTGGCGCATTCGATCTGTCGCAATCAACGCATTTTGCCCGCATCGCCGACTATGGATTCGTTTCCGGCACCAGCAGCCATGCCGATCGCCTGGCGACCATCCGCCGGAGCTGGGAGCAGTATGGCGTGATGATCGACACGCATACCGCCGATGGTCTCAAGGTCGGCCTGGAGCACCGCCAGCCTGGCGCGCCGCTGGTCTGCCTGGAGACGGCGCTGCCCGTCAAGTTCGAAGAAACAATTCGCGAGGCGCTCGGCCGCGAGCCGGAGCGTCCGGCCGGTCTGACGGGAATCGAAGATTTGCCCCAGCGTTTCGAAGTGATGCCTGCCGATGCCCGGGCGGTCAAGGACTTCATCGCCGGTCACGCCACATGAGTCACGCCGACGCCGAGCAGTTCTGGAGCGGGCGCTACGCGGCAGCCGGCGACGATTACCTGTTTGGCACCGCCCCCAATGTATTCCTGAAAAGTCAGGCGCACCGGCTACGCCCCGGCTCGAAGGCCTTGTCGGTCGCCGATGGCGAAGGCCGCAATAGCGTCTGGCTGGCCGAGGAAGGCCTGGCCGTAACGGCTGTCGAACTGTCACCGGTGGCGCTGCACAAAGCGCGGCGACTGGCTGCGGCGCGACATACCGAAGTGGATTTTGTGCTCGCCGATATACTCAAATGGGCATGGCCCGAAGGCGGCTATGACCTCATCGCGGCAATTTTCATCCAGTTTGTGGCGCCCGCGCAGCGCAGCATCCTTTTCGAGCGCCTGCAGACTGCCCTGAACCCCGGCGGTTTGTTGCTGTTGCAAGGGTACACTCCGAAACAACTCGAATATCGAACCGGCGGCCCGTCCGCCGTCGAAAACCTGTACACGGAAAAGCTATTGCGGGAGGCGTTTGCAGATATGGAAATCCTGGAATTGCGCGAGCATGAAGATGTCCTCCAGGAGGGTTCCGGCGAACACCGTGGCCACTGGGGGCGCTCGGCGCTGATCGACCTGGTCGGGCAAAAGCGATGAATTGATTGGTCCGGCGCGGGGGATGCCGCGGACAGCAAAAAGCCACCGCTACGGTGGCTTTTTGCTTGGATCACGGCCTTAGGAATCGGTCGTCAGCAAAGTGTACGGCGAACCCGCCCCAAAAAGTTGCGAGCCTCGAAGCGTGCCTACAGGTAAATGACAGCCGGGAATACCGTGACGGCAAGCACCAGCATCAGCCATTCAATGTTGTAACGGGCCAGCAGTCCGGTGAAATGCATGACCATTACCACGATCGCAACTATGTAATAGAGGACGAACCACATCTTGATATTCTCCGTTGAATGGCGGGATATTCTGGTAACGGGCGGAACCGAACAGAAGCCGGAGTATTTATACCTTGTTCATTTCAACATGGCAAGCCGGAGTTAGCGCATTTTTAGGTGTCAATTCAGCGTTCCACGTGTCGCAGTGACAGGTCCACGGCTCGTACGTCCTTGGTCAGGCTGCCGATCGATATGCGATTCACCCCAGTTTCCGCAATGGACCGAACGCGCTCCTGATTGATGCCGCCGGAAGCCTCCAGTTCGGCGCGCCCGGCATTGACGGCGACCGCCTCACGCATTTCTGCCAAGCTCATGTTGTCGAGCAGGATCATTTTGGCGCCACATTCCAGGGATTCATGCAATTCATCGAGGGTTTCGACTTCTATCTGGATGAAGACATCCCCTTTGGCCAGAAGCTGTGCCTGCATCAGTGCTGGACGGATGCCACCGGCGGCCAGAATGTGGTTTTCCTTGATTAGGATGCCGTCATACAGACCCAGGCGATGGTTAATGCCGCCGCCAGTTCTGACCGCATATTTTTGAGCCAGGCGCAGTCCGGGCAGGGTCTTGCGAGTATCGACGATATTCGCCGTAGTCCCGGCAATGATGTCGACATAGCGGCGAGTCATGGTGGCGGTGCCGGACAGCAACTGCAGGAAGTTCAGAGCGGTCCGCTCGGCGGTCAACAGAGTGCGCGTGTCGGCCTGGACTTCGCACAGCGTCTGGCCGGCGCCGATGAGTTCGCCGTCCTGAGCGTGCCAAGTGATACTTGCGGAGGTGTCGAGTCTGTGGAAACAGGCATCGAACCAGGCAGCGCCGCAAAGCGTGGCGTTCTCGCGGCTGATGACCAGGCCGCGACTGACATGAGATGCCGGAGTGAGCAGGGCAGTCAGGTCGCCACCCCCGATATCCTCGGCCAGCGCCGCCAGAACATTACGTTCGACTTCGATGGCCAGTTGTAGCGGAAATCCCATGATCGGCTGGTTTGAAAATGATTTGGTGATTTTAGCACCGAAGCCGCTTGGAATCGTTCATCTTTGCCAGATCGCGACGCCGGTGATTCGCTGTAGATGGCCCAGATTCCCGGGATTTCGACAACGTCCTGCATGTTAAGATCATCACCTGGCTCACCTGATTTCCTATCCATTTTCTCCACATGATCAGAACCCGCTTCGCGCCCAGTCCGACCGGCTATCTTCACATCGGCGGGGCGCGCACTGCGCTTTTCGCCTGGGCGTATGCGCGTCGGCATGGCGGAACCTTCATCCTGCGGATTGAGGATACCGATGTCGCCCGGTCGACGCCGGAGGCGGTGGAGGCGATCCTCAACGGCATGCATTGGCTTGGCCTGGATCCCGATGAAGGGCCGTTCTACCAGATGCAGAGGATGGACCGCTACAAGCAAGTCATCGTGGAGATGCTGGCGGCCGGCACGGCCTACCGTTGCTATACCTCGCGCGAAGCGCTGGATGCCATGCGCGCTGAACAGGAGGCGAACAAACAGAAGCCGCGCTATGACGGATTCTGGCGGCCGCAGCAGGGACGGCTCCTCCCCGCGCCACCATCAGGTGTCCAGCCGGTGGTGCGCTTTCGTAATCCTGCCGACGGCGTGGTGGCCTGGGACGACATGGTGAA
>QYQC01000002.1 GCA_007280315.1 Betaproteobacteria bacterium
CGACGGCAGTGAGCGATTGCGCGACCCAGCCACCGGTGCAGGACTCGGCAGTAGCGAGCATTACGCCCCGCGCCGACAGCTTCGCGCCGACCAGCGTGGCAAGCGTCGTGAGCGTGTCAGAGGACATCGATAACGGCCTTGCATAGCGCCATGGCCAGCAGCGTATAGAACGCCGCAAGGATGTCGTCGAACATCACGCCCAGACCGCCTTTGAGTTGCGCGTCGACCTGGCGAATCGGCGGCGGTTTGACGACATCGAAAAAACGAAATCCGAAAAACGCAAACGCCTGCCACTGCCACGCTGCCGGCGTCAGCAGCAGCACCAGCTGGAATGCGACGATTTCGTCCCAGTTCATGCCGCTGTGGTCGGCGATGCCCAGGTCACGCCCGGTGCGCGCGCAGGCCCACACGCCGAGCGCGAACATAAGCCCGATAAGCACCAGCATGCCCGGCGGTCCATAGGGGGCGAGCTGTTCGCTTGCTATCCAGTAGACGGGGAAACCGAGCAGCGTGCCCATGGTGCCCGGCGCAAACGGCGATAGGCCGGTGCCAAAGCCGAGTGCGATGAACCGCGCCGGATGCGCCAGCATGAAACCCGCGGTAGGCCGCAGGATGGTGTCAGCTGCCAAAGTGGTCAAAACCCCTGTTTGCAATCTGCATAAGCTTGCCGCTCGCGTCGTACACGGATACCAATCCCGGCTCACCTGCGCTGATGCTGCCGACGCGGGTCAGTGTCAGACCCAGATCGGCCGCGACCGATGCGACGCGCCCGCTCGCATCTGGGCTGACAGTGAAAGCAAGCTCGTAATCGTCGCCCCCGGCGAGCAGGCATTCCTGCACCAGGCTCTGGTCCGCGCAGCCCTTGAGTGCGCGCGAGCGCGGCAGCTCTGCATAGCGCAATTCTATCGCCACGCCGGAGGATTCGGCGATGTGTCCAACATCGGCCAACAGGCCGTCCGACACATCAATGGCACTGCTGGCCAGTCCGCGCAGCGCCAGGCCCAGGGCGACGCACGGCACCGGCGTGTGCAGGCGCGCCAGACAGTGCGCCAGCGCCGCGTCGCCCAGGCGCGTGCGACCGCCCAGATGCGCCAAGGCCAGCGCCGCGTCGCCGCTGCAACCGGATAGCCAGACCTCATCGCCTGCCGTGGCGCCGTCGCGACGCAAAGCGAGTTGCGGCGGCACAATACCCATGACGGTAATCGATATGGTTCGCGGACCGCGCGTGGTGTCACCGCCGATCAGTTCGACGCCGAAGGCGTCGGCCATGTCGAAAAATCCCTGACTGAATTGCGCGAGCCAGGCTTCGTCGGCGTCGGGTAGCGCCAGCGCGAGCGTCGCATAGCGCGGTGCGGCGCCCATCGCCGCGAGATCGGACAGATTCACTGCCAGAGCCTTGCGGCCCAGCTTGGCCGCGTCGGCGCCGGCGAAAAAATGCCGCCCCTCGACCAGCATGTCAGTGGATACCGCCAGCACCGTCCCCTTGTCCGCGGCGACCAGGGCACAGTCATCGCCGACGCCCAGCAGCGCTCGCTTCCCGGTGCGGGTGAAATAGCGGCGAATGATGTCGAATTCGGAAGCCAAGGCGGCTTAGGGTAAACGGACTTAGGCCGCAGCCTTGCCCCCGCCGGCCTTGCGCGCCTTTAGCTCTGCAGGACGCAAACGCGCGGCAAGCTTGTCCAGCACGCCGTTGACGTATTTGTGGCCGTCGGTGCCGCCGTAGGATTTCGCCAGCTCCACCGCCTCGTTGATCACGACCTTGTAGGGCACGTCCGGAACATGGGCGAGTTCATAGGCGCCGATCAGCAGTACGCCGCGCTCCACCGGCGAGAGCTCGTCGACGCGACGATCAAGCAGCGGACTGAACGCAGCTTCGAGTTCCGCGGCATCGGCGATCACACCGTTCAGAATTTTCTCGAGATACTTCTGGTCAGCCTTGTCGTAGCCCTTGAATTCGGCCAGGTGCCTGCGGATCTCGTCCGCGTGTTCTTCGGCCAGCAGCCACTGGTACAGGCCCTGCAACACCAGTTCGCGCGCCTTATGCCGAGCGTTTTTCATTCCTGATTTCCCGGGCCAGATTGGCCATCTCCACCGCCACCTCGGCGCAATCGCTGCCCTTCTGCCGCACCCGCGCCAGTGCCTGCTCTTCGGTATCGGTAGTGAGTATGCCGTTGGCAACCGGCACGCCCGCATCAAGCTGCACCTGGCTGACGCCGGCAGCGGACTCGTTGGATACAACCTCGAAGTGATAGGTATCGCCGCGCACCACTGCACCCAGTGCGATCAGCGCGTCGTAGTGGCCGCTGGCGGCGAGTTGCTGCAACGCGAGGGGAATTTCCAGCGCGCCGGGCACGCCCACCACGGCAATCCGGCCGGGCGCGACACCGAGCGCACTCAGGCGCTCCACGCAGGCGACGAGCAAACCGGCGCCGATCGCCTCGTTAAAGCGGCCGCGAACAATGGCGATACGCAGCTCCGACCCGTCGAGGCCCGGCCTGATCTCTCTCACTGTCCTGCCTTCGCCGCGCGCTGCGGTTGCACGTACTCGGCTACTTCCAGGTTCCATCCGGCCATGCTCGGCATTTTGCGCGGCGTCGCCATCAGTTTCATTTTGCCAACGTTGAGATCGCGCAATATCTGCGCGCCGATGCCGTAGGTCAATAGCGCGACTTTCGCCGTCGGCCAGGGCTTGGATTCGCCGACGACGCGCTCGGCCAGCTGCGCCGAACTTTCGGCGCAATTGAGGAGCACCATGACGCCGCTGCCGGCCGCGTCGATCGCGGCAAGCGCTTCATTTACACCCCAGGAATGCGCACCCGGCGCGGTATCGAGCAGATCGAGCATGGACAAGGGTTCGTGCACGCGCACCAGCGTGGGGGTATCGGCGTCGATCGCACCGCGCACCAGCGCCAGGTGCGTCGCGCCGGAAATATGCTCGCGATAGGCGATCATTCGAAAGCCGCCATGCGTGCTCACAATGCCGCGCTCGGCCACACGCTCGACCAGAGACTCCGTCTGGCTGCGGAAGTGAATCAGGTCGGCGATGGTGCCGATTTTCAGACCGTGCTCTTTTCCGAATTCAATCAGGTCGGGCAATCTGGCCATGCTGCCGTCGTCTTTCATGACCTCACAAATCACCGCGGCGGGCGTGAGTCCGGCCAACGCCGTCAGGTCGCAGCCGGCTTCGGTGTGCCCGGCGCGGACCAGCACGCCGCCGGGTTCGGCCGCGATCGGGAATATATGCCCGGGTTGGACAATGTCCTCGGGCTTGGCGCCGTGGGCAACCGCCGCCTGAACGGTGCGGCTGCGGTCCTGCGCCGAAATCCCGGTGCTGACCCCGGTGGCCGCCTCAATCGAGACGGTAAACGCCGTGCCGTGGGAGGACCGGTTCTCCTGCGCCATCGGCGCGAGCTGCAGCTGGCGGCAGCGCTCTTCGGTAAGGGTGAGGCAGATCAGGCCGCGCGCGAACCTGGCCATGAAGTTGATTTTTTCCGGGGTGACGAAATCCGCCGCGAGCAGCAGATCGCCCTCGTTCTCGCGGTCTTCCTCGTCCACCAGGATGACCATCTTGCCGGCCTTGATGTCGGCGATGATTTCCTCGGTGCGGCTGATGCTCTTGTTCGATTGCGGGTCGAACAGGCGATGGACCTGATTCATTTGGCGGCACTCCATTTATGACCTGCCGATTATATGCGTTTCCCCGGCCGATCGCGGATCGTGCCTGACCTGATGCAAGGGCATCGAAACCTGCAGGTGAAGCGGACGCGACGGCTAATATTTCATATCCATGCCGGAGCCGACGAACGGCGGCGTCCTGCCAACCAGCGCTTCGAGCATGATCAGCTCGGCGTCGGTGTGGTTGATCACCGGCGCCACTTCGATCATCTTGATCGGCATCTCGCCGTGTGCGTGGATGTAGCGCGGCGAATCGTGATGCTTGGTGCGCACCGTCTCCCTCGCCGAGGGCATGTTGCTCGCCTCCAGGTCGGCCACGCCGTAGCAGGTGCAGGCGTAGGTACGCTCGGCTTCGACTTCGAGGTAAAGGCCGGTTCCACGAATGCCGATGGTGGCGGTCGGCGTCGCGATACGGCGCTGCCCGCGACCGAAGACCGACAGCAGCCTGCCCGTGACCAAGCGCAGCGAGGAGATCAGCACATTGCTCCGCCCCGAGGTCAGAAGTTCGCTGTTCCCGCGCAGAAGGAACGCATCTGCGCCGACGACGAATACGGCATTGGCGCCCGGCGCGGTGACAACATGGTCGCCAGGCAACACTGGCGCGCCCAGCGCTGCGGCTCGTCCGTTGATCAGCACCTCCCCGTTCATTTGCACCACACCGCCGGCCTGCGTGCCTGCAGCCAGGACATCGCGCAACAGCAACGGCAGGGCCGCGCCGCCCGCCAGCGCGCGTTTGAGCCACTCGCGCCGCCGGTAGGCGAACGATGCGCTGTATTGCTGCATCTGCGCTCGGGGTTACTTGTCGCGCAACTCGCGCCGCAGAATCTTGCCGATGGGCGTCTTCGGCAGGCTGTCGCGGAATTCCACGTGCTTCGGCAGCTTGTAGCCGGTGAGCTCCCGCCTGCAGTGCTCGATTACCGACTCCTTGGTCAGGTTCGGATCCTTCTTCACGATCACCACTTTTACTGCCTCGCCCGTTTTTTCGTCGCTCACGCCGACCGCCGCGCACTCGAGCACGCCGGGGTGCATCGCCACCACACTTTCGATTTCGTTCGGATAGACGTTGAAACCCGACACCAGAATCATGTCCTTCTTGCGGTCGGTAATCGTGACGTAACCCTTGGCGTTGATGTTGCCGACATCACCGGTCTTGAGCCAGCCCTGGTGCAGCACTTTGGCGGTTTCCCCCGGTTGCTGCCAGTACCCCTTCATCACCTGCGGCCCGCGAATGCATATCTCGCCGGTGAATTTCTCTATGTCGCCGCTGCCGGTCCAGACCGGCAGTTCGTTGAACTCATCGTCGCGAATCGAGAATTCGGTGGAGGAAATCGGCAGTCCGATGGTGCCGTTCCACGGCGTGCCCAGAGGATTGATGCTGGCCGCGGGCGAGGTCTCGGTCAGGCCGTAGGCTTCGGTCAGATAGCGGCCGGTCATCTGTTGCCATTTTTCCGCCACCGGCTTTTGCACCGCCGCCCCGCCGCCCACGACGACTTTCAGTCCGGAGAAATCGAGCTCGCCGAAACCGGGCGTATTCAACAGCCCGTTGAAAAGCGTGTTGACACCAGTCAGCACCGACCATTTCCACTTGGCCAGCTCCTTGACGAATGCGGGAAGGTCGCGTGGATTGGTGATCAGCACGTTGACCACGCCCAGCGTCATGAAATAGAGCGTCGTCGTCAGGCAGAAGATGTGATACATCGGCAGCGGCGAAATCACTACCTCCTCGCCTTGCTTGAGATTGCCCCCGATCCACACACCCGCCTGCTCGATATTGGCGAGAATATTGCGATGGGTCAGCATGGCGCCCTTGGACAGGCCGGTGGTGCCGCCGGTGTACTGCAGGAACGCGATGTCCTCTCGATCGATGCTGACGGCCTTGAGTTGAGCACTGGCGCCGCGCGCGAGCGCCGTGCGAAAATCGATGGCACCATCGATGTGCCAGTCCGGCACCATTTTCTTCAGCCGCTTGACCACCAGATTCACGATCCAGCGCTTGGGCAGCGGCAGCAGGTCGCCGAGCTGGGTGGTGATCACGTGCTCTATCTGGGTTTTCTGGACCACCTGCTGCAGCGTGTTGGCGAAATTCTCGACGATCACGATGGCCTTGGCGCCGGAGTCCTTCAGCTGGTGCTCGAGCTCGCGCGGCGTGTACAGCGGGTTCACATTCACCACGGTCATTCCGGCCCGCAGAATACCGATCAGCGCCACCGGGTATTGCATCAGATTGGGACTCATAATGGCGACGCGCTCGCCCTTGGTCATTCCCGGCAGGCTTTGCAGAAACGCGGCGAAGTCGCGGCTGCGGCTGTCCAGCTCGGCATAACTCAAGCTGCAGCCGAAGTTGTTGTAGGCCGATTTATCGGCAAACTTGCGAAATGCTTTCTCCACCAGATCCGGGATCGACGTGTAGCGATCGGCATCGATCTCCGCTGGAACGCCCGCGGGATATTCCTTCAACCAGATCTTTTCGGTCACGGTGTTCTCCTCGAGAATGAATTTGAAATGAAGTTGCAGATCCAGGTCTGCGCCTGGATTGAGTCAGGAAGCCTCATTTGCACTGGCGCGCAATGCGCTGCCGCATCTCCAGCTGCCGCCGCTTGAACTGATCCATCACATCCTTGTCGGCCCCGGCGGCTATCCGCCGGTCTATGTCGGCCAGTTCGTCGCCATAGTTCTCGCACTTGGCCTGTTGAATCGCCTGTTCGCGCTCGCGCCGCTTTTCCGCGGTCTCCTGCTGTTGCTGCGGATCGGCCTTGGCCGCGGAAGGGGCCGGTTCGGTCTTCGGCCCCTCGCACGGCCGCTCCTGGAATTGATTGCCGCAGCGGTACATCTTTTTCTGCGCCAGCACCACGCCGCTACCGCAGGCAATCGCAAACGCCAAAAACAGTCGGATCATGATTCCCTCTCCATGCTTAGTCCATCCGGAACGAAGTGTCCTATGGTACCCCGTCGAGGAACGCCGATCCAGTTCGACGCGGCGAGCGCGCCTGCTACGGTTTCGACGCGGCGAGCAGCAGCGCGCGCATTGCCGCGGCGCGCTGTTCGTCGTAGCCACCGCGCTCCAGACCCAGCGGAATCGAGCGCAGCGCCAACTCGCAATACAGATGCAGGGCGTCCGGGCCGACCCGGGCCAACTCGGCCAGGTGTTTTTCCATGGTGCCAATATCGCCACGCGAATAGGTGCCTGCCAGGCCCTGCGCCAAACCCATGCGCTCCACCGAGGCCACGGTGCCGCGCAGCAGCGGCAACAACGCACGTATCGTATCCTCCCGCCCGACGCCAAAACTGTGCCACAGTTCGACCGCTTCGTTGAGCAGGGTGATGACGAAACCCGCGGCGTAATGCGCCGCGGCGTGATAGCGCGCGCGGCATCCGGGTGGCAGGCGAATGGCGCGGCAGCGCAGCACCTGCGCCAGGTGTTCCAGCTGCGACAAAAGCGGCGCTTCGGCTTCAATTGCAATGGTGCATCCCGGCAAACCGGCGAGCGCCACGTCGGGATCGGCGAACAGTTGCAGCGGATGAAACCCGCCTGTCTGCGCACCGGCGCGGGCCGCAGGATCGAGCACCGCCACTTCGGTCGCACCGCTGCAGTGGATGACCGCGATGTCCTCGCGCCATCTGAGGCCGGCGGCGAGCGTGGCGATGGCATCGTCAGGGACGGTGATGAATACCAGGTCGCTGCCATCGACGACATCCTGCGCGTGTGGGGCCGCGCGGCAGCCGTCGATCCGCGCCGCCAGTTGTGCGGCTGAAACCGCGCTGCGGCTGGCGGCGGCGACAACGCGCTGTCCGCCTTGCGCCATGCCCCAGGCCAGCCCCTTGCCCACACGGCCGGCGCCGATGAAACCGATGCGTGGAGCAGTCGCCTCTTGCTGTGTGTCCATCGGTCGCCCTAGTCGGTCCCGCTCGCGGTTAAGGCACGCAAAGGCAGCCTATCAGGCGTCGCGTTCCGCCTGCTTGCGCGCGCGCACCACTTCGGCGAGATCGAGCACCGCCTGCGCCAGCGCGACGCGGTCGTCCTCGGAACGCATGATCGTCGGCGCAACGGCGACGTCGATGCCGCAGGCGCGGATGTCCGCGGCGGCGGCTTCGTCCACGCTGTCGATCACGAAACCGTCGATCAGCCGGTAGTATTCGAGCGCCGCCCGCCGCGCCGACACTTCGTGGCCCAGTTCCTGCATCATCTTGCCTGCCGCGCCCTTGAGCGCGCGATCGCCTACGATGGGACTCACCGCTATGATCGGCGCACCGCACTCGCGCAGCATCTCGCGCAGGCCCTGCACCGCGAGAATGGGCTGAATCGTGTGGTAGGGATTGGCCGGGCAGAGGACGATCGCTTCCAGATCGGGCGCATGCAGCGCGTCCAGCACTTCGTCGGGAATGCGCGCCACGTCCGCGCCGGCATACAGAAATCCTTTCACCACCGGCGCGCACTCCAGTTCGGTGAGGTATTCGTGATAGCTCACATGACCGTCATCGGTGATCACCACCGTGCGCACCGGGTCGTTGCTCATCGGCACTACACGCGCATCGATGCCCAGCGTGTCGCAAAATCCCAGCGTGATCCGGCTGAGCGGATACTCTTCCCGCAGCGCTTCGGAACGCAAAAGCGGCAGCGCCAGCGAGCGATCGCCAACGCGTACCCGGTGCTCGGAACCCAGGCGGTGCAGCATTTCATGCAACACATAGGTCTCGCCGGCAGGTTCCCAGCCGGCCCCGGGTCCGGCGATTCCGCCGAGCGTGTACAGCATGGTATCGATGTCGGGGGAGAACGCCAGGCCGAACACCTCGTGGTCGTCGCCGGTGTTGACGATGACGGTGAGATCCCTGCCGCGCAGGCGGCGCAGCCCGTCAGCGAGCTTCGCGCCGCCTACCTGACCAGACAATGCGATGACGGTACCCATTGGATCTCTCCGCTCTTGAACTGTGAATTGTAGCCGACGCGAGGTCCGGGCGCGTGCGTACGATGCTGCGGTGTAGAATCGGACCGCCTGCATTGCGCCGGATCGCGTCGCTGCCTTTCTCCGCAGGCCACCGCTACCATGGACCTTGACCATGAATAGAACGCCTGTTCCAAGCATCAAGCCCGAAACCTTCGCGCTGATCGAGCGCCTGATCGGTTTCGACACCACCAGCCGCGGCTCCAACCTCGGCCTGATCGAATGGACGCGCGACTA
>QYQC01000187.1 GCA_007280315.1 Betaproteobacteria bacterium
ATCGAACCGCTGACCTCTTGCATGCCATGCAAGCGCTCTCCCAGCTGAGCTATACCCCCACGAAAGGCGCGAATTATACCGGTTTGCGCCGCTCACTGTAAAGGCGGATTAGCTTTCCGCCAGATAGGGTTGCAGGCGCGCCAACACGGTGTCGCGCCCGAGAAGTTCCAGCACGGCGTCGATCGACGGCGTCTGCGTCTGCCCAAGCAGCATTACCCGCAACGGCATCGCGATTTTTGGCATTTTGTGGCCGAATTTTACGACTACGGCTTTCACCGCTTCGTTGAGTTTCGGCCGCTGCCATTCGACGCGCTCCAGACTGCTCGCAAGTTCGCGCACCGCGGGCATCACTTCCGGTGTCAGATGCTCTGCGATCAGCGCCTTGCCCGGCTCAATGCGACGATAAAACATCATCGCCGACTCGGCCATGTGCGCGAGCGTCGTGGCGCGATCCCTGAGCAACCTAACCACCTCCAGCAAGTTCGGTCCATCGGCCAATTTGCCGCCGTCGCGCGCAATGCGCGGCTCGAGCAACTCCGCCAGGCGCCCCGGGTCGGTTTCCTTCATATACTCGTGGTTGAGCCAGGCGAGCTTGGCCGCGTCGAACTGCGCCGTTGATTTGCTCACGTGCGCGAGATCGAACCATTCGACAAACTGCTCGCGTGTGAATTTCTCCGCGTCGCCGTGGCTCCATCCGAGGCGCGCGAGGTAGTTGAACAGCGATTCGGGCAGGAATCCGTCCTCGGGGTATTGCATCACCGACACGGCGCCGTGGCGCTTGGACAGACGCTCGCCATCGGCGCCGAGGATCATCGGCGCGTGCGCGAACTGCGGCAGCGGCGCGCCCAGCGCCTGGAATATATTTACCTGGCGCGGCGTGTTGTTGACATGATCGTCGCCGCGGATGACATGGGTGATTTCCATATCCAGATCGTCCACCACCACGCCGAAGTTGTAGGTGGGGACGCCGTCACCGCGCAGAATCACCAGGTCATCGAGTTCCGCGTTGGCGACGGTGATCGGCCCCTTCACCAGATCGATGAACGTAACCGCACCTTCGTCCGGATTGCGAAAGCGCAGCACCGGTTGCACCTCCGCCGGCGGCTTCAGCCCCGCCGCTTTGGCGTTCTCCGGACGCCAGCGCCCGTCGTAGCGCGGCTTGGCGCCGCGCGCGCGCTGCCGCTCACGCATTTGATCGAGCTCGTCCTTGCTGGCGTAGCACCAGTAGGCATTTCCCGATTGCAGCAGTTGCTCCGCCACTTCGCGATAGCGATCGAGGCGCTGCATCTGCCGGAACGGCCCTTCGTCCCAGTCCAGGCACAGCCACTTCATGCCGTCGATAATCGCGTTCACCGATGCTTCGGTCGAACGCTCGAGGTCCGTGTCCTCGATGCGCAGCACGAATTTTCCGCCGTGCTTGCGCGCGTAGGCCCACGAGAACAGCGCGGTGCGCGCGCCGCCGACGTGCAGATAACCGGTGGGGCTGGGGGCGAAACGAGTGCGGATCATGAAGGCAGCTTCGAAAAGCTGCATTTTACTGGAATACGCGCGCGTTCGAATTGACCGGGGCACGGCGCATGTGATTAAATCCGCACTCGGCCGGGCGGTTAACTCAGCGGTAGAGTGCCACCTTCACACGGTGGAAGTCACTGGTTCGATCCCAGTATCGCCCACCACCGGCTTGGCTCTGGAATTCCTGCAGGAAGCCGCGCCTTCTACTTCACGACGCCGGCGGCCTTGAGCCGGGCAATTTCCGCGTCGTCATAGCCGAACTGCCGCAATACCGCGGCCGTATCTTCCGCCAACGCCGGCGCCCCCCTGCCGGGCAACACGGGTGTCTTCAGGAATCGAATCGGGTGGCCCGAGGCTTTGTATTTGCCCAGGTCACGATTCTCCAGTTCCCACACAAGATTCAACGCCTGGGCTTGCGCGTCGGTGTAGAGGTCGGAACGGTAATTGACCGGCCCGCAAGGCACGCCCGCCACCTCCAGCACCTGCATCCAGTGCCGGTTGGATTCCAGTTTGAGGCGTTCCTCGATCGCGCGCATCTGCGCCTTCTGCCTGACGTAGGCGGCGTCAGAAATCTGGCCCAGGTTCATGTCGACATCTTCATCCACGACCCCCACGGCGGCGCACAGTTTGGACCTCTGGCTGTGGTTCAGCGCGGCAATGCTGATGTAACCGTCTCCGGTTTCGTAGACGCGGTAATAAGGATAGACCTGCCGGTCGGTGGGCCGGTGCAGGCAGTCGGGAACCTCGATCGGACGCGCGGTATCGGGCTGGTCCGCGCGCAGCCGCATTTCGGCAAACTGATCGACGATGTGCGTGTGTTTTTTTCCTTCCCCATGCGCAGTGCGCAATACGCGCACTTCCTCCTGGTGCTGCTCGGCATCGAGCGATTCGACCTGAATCATGCTCATCGACTGCAACGTCATGCCGGTGCTGAAAAGGGACGTTTCGATCTTCTGGCCTTCGCCCGTTTTGTCCCGATGGTACAGGGCGCTCACGATCCCCAACGCGTTCAGCATGCCGGTGCTGATGTCGATATAGGGAATGGCTCCGGGCCCGCGCGGCGCGCCCTCTTCATCGGCGTAATTCGACATCACGCCGGAGGCGCCGTGGGCGATGATGTCGAAGCCCTTGCGCTTGCGGTAGGGGCCCACGTCGCCAAATGCAGTGCTCGAGAGAAATATCAGTTTCTTGTTGATCCCGGACAGGGTGTCGTAGTCGATTCCCAGCTTCTCGGCTGCGCCCGGCACAAAATTCTGCACCACCACATCCACCTTCCCCACCAGCGCGTGGATGATGTCGCGGCCTTCTTGCCGCCGCAGATCGACGCTCAGGCTTTCCTTGCCCCGGTTGAAGGCGAGCGACATGCGCGTGTTGCCGCGATAACGCTTTGCCGCACCCAGGCGGCGCTCCTCCGCTCCATCAGGCGGTTCCACCTTTATGACACGGGCGCCGAGATCGGCCAGCAACAAGCCGCAATATGGTCCCGCGATGTACTCGGAGAAGTCGAGCACGCTGACGCCTTGCAGCAATGAATTCACAGAGCCTCCCAATTATTCTTCCGGTGGGCAGCACATATGCGATGAACTGTCGTTCGTGCCCGCCGCTCAGGTGCACATGCAGTATTGCAAGGGCGCTGCACGGAATCCCGTCCGTCGCGCGGCAAACTGCTCGATCCTGCTTCAGGTTTTTTTTTCTTTGCGCTCCAGTTCGTCCATGGCCGCGCGCGCCTTGTCCCAGGCGGCACGTGCCACGCGTCGAACTGCAAGCGCCTGATCCCAATCGGCGTTCGCCCGGTCCCGTGCGGCCTCGGCGCCACGCCTGTCTGCCGCAGCTTTGCGACGTTCGGGGCCCGGCGGATTCCACACCGAACCCGCCTTGCGCCGCTCGCCGTCTTCACTGCGCCGGTCGGCGTTGGCCCTGGTCCAGGCTTCGTTAGCCTCGGCGCGAAGGGCCTGCGTCCGGTCGAGTTGCTCGCTTGCTCTGCGCCATTCGGCCTCCGCCTTGGCCAGCGCTGCTTCGAGTTCCGCGCGCGTGCTCATTTGTGGGCGATCGATTTCTTGGTGAATAAATAGTCTTTCAGTTCTCTTGAGAACGCCGGATCCTTGCGCCGGATCCACTCCAGCACCATGGAAGCGTGTTCTTTCTCCTCGTCGCGATTGTGCCTGAGGATTGCTCTGAGTTCCTTGTCCTTGCAGGCGTCAGCGCGCTGGTTGTACCAATCGATGGCCTCCAGTTCCTCCATCAATGACACAATCGCCCGGTGCATGTCGCGCGTGGAATCCGACAATTCTTCGATTGGCTCGTGATAACGGGCACTGGACAAGGCCTTCTCCCTTCCTGTAACTGTGGAATCGCATTTTTCCAGCAGCACCGGACTGCGAGGTCGCCGCCTGAACCTGTCCGCCTGTCGCAGAGCTTGCCGGATACCCATTATATTCCACGAAAATCCGGCGCCGGATGTTGATCTTGCGCAGAAAACCTGTCGGTCCTGCCGGCCTCCGCGCCCGCGCCGGTCTGCTAGACTCGGGCCGATCAAACTCTGGGCCCGCCAAGGCGGTGCCGGCTGATGGCTGCGACACAAATCAACAATCCGTTGCACGGACTCACTCTCGAGAAAATACTGTCGGAGCTGATCGAGGGCGTCGGCTGGGCGGAAATGGGCCGGCAGGTCGAAATCCGCTGCTTCACACACGAACCCAGCCTGTCCTCCAGCCTGCGATTCCTGCGCCGGACGCCCTGGGCGAGAGCCAAAGTCGAGGCGCTGTACCTGCAGTACCAGCGCGGTCAGCCCAACCGCACATGATTGCGCCCATCGCCGGCCGCTGGCGCGGCTACGGGTATTTACTACTTTCTCCCGCGACCGAAAACGGCGAGAATGGCGCGCATCCATTTAACAGGAGTTACCCAATATGTCCGGACACGGCCATGTCGATCCTTCAAACAAGAAGGTCGCCCTGCTTATCGCCATTCTCGCCCTGGTACTCGCGTTTTCCGAAACCCTGGGAAAAGGTGCGCAAACCGCGGCGCTGAGCTACAACATCGAGGCGTCCAATCTGTGGAATTTTTTCCAGGCCAAGACCATACGCAGCGCCGTGCTGCGCACCGCGTCGGAGGCGATCGAAGTCGAAATGCTCGACGTTACCCGCGCGGAGACCAAGGAAGCGATGAAGAAACGCATCGCGGACTGGAAAACGAACATTGCGCGCTACGATTCGGAGCCCGAGACGCAGGAAGGACGGAAGGAGTTGTCAGCACGCGCCAAGGCCGCCGAGAGCCGCCGCGACCGTTCGCTCGCGGCCTATCACCATTATGAACTCGCCTCGGCGGCAGTGCAGATTGCGATCGTGCTCGCGTCCGCGGAAATCATTACCGGTGTCGCCCTGCTCACCTGGATCGCCGCGGGACTCGGGCTGATCGGAATCGCATTCTGCGGCCTGGCGTTTTTTGCGCCCACGGCGGTCCACCTGTTCTAGCCAGCGTCCCGCAGGCCGTTCTTCGTTCCGACGGGGCGTTCCGTCGCCGGGGCACGGCCCATTCAATCCGTCGTGGCGCGATATCCTGCCGTGACGTGCTCGGGCGCGACATTGCTGATAATCCAGCGACCAGAGTGCACTTCGAATTCGAATAGTAGCGGCGTCGCGTTGGCGATATGGCGCTCCAGCAGTTCGGCGCCCAGGCTGTATACAAGGACGTAAAGCGGACCGCCATGGGACACCACCAGGGTCGATTCCTCCGTATCCAGGGCGTGATTCAGTCCATCCTGTGTACGCAGGATGAAATCGCGCAGTGTTTCGCCGTTTGGCGGCTCGATGCGCCAGTCAAGGTCGCGCGACGACTGACCGACCAGATCGCCGAACCAGCGCTCGCGCAGGCGCGATTCCGCGGTCACCGGCGCACGCACGATAGCGATCGCCGCCTCCGCGGTCTGCCAGGCGCGGCGCATGTCGCTGGCCACAATTCGCTGGACCGGTAACGCTCGCAGATATTCTGCCGCACGCTGCGCCTGCCCGAGGCCGACCGCGTTCAAGGGGGTTTCCACGGATTGATAAATGCGCTTTGCGTTGCCTTCGGTCTCCCCATGGCGCAGGAACAGAAAGCGCCGCGCGCGCGGCCTAAGCGGCGTTGCCGCAGCCAACCGCCGGAGTTCGACCAGGCCGTGCTTCACCAGCCTGGATTGCCAATCTGTCGATGTCTCATCCGTTTTCATGAACGCGCTGAACTCGATCCACGCTGGGCTGCCGGCGCGCGCCAGTGCGACCTTATTCCTTTTCCTTGGTGACCAGCACGCGATTGACAAACAGCACGCTGGGAAAAGTCCGATTCAGTGTCTTGCTGTGAAAATTGGTCATCACCATGCCATTGTCGAAGCGGATTACGTCGCCCTTCTTCACCGGCACGGCGTTGGCGGCGAGCCACTGTGTCTTCTTGTTCTGCATCACTTCAATGTAGGAGTAAGGCGCCGCGTCGATGGTGCTGACGACTTTGGCTTTTTGCGGCAGCCGCGCCTCGGGTGCGCCCTTGCCTTCGATCTTCGTCGCCATGGACGGATGTCCCGGCGGAAGCGGCTGAGCCAGTGCAGTGGTGGAGACTGCACCTATGACAAGCAGAAAGGAGATCATTCTCATGGGCAGCGCTCTTTCTCAATAGGGTTGGGAATGGATCATTATACTTCGCTCGATTCTTCCTGATCGAACTACCCTGATTCAATCCAACTTCCTGCGGAAATTCATCCAGGTTCGCACCAGGTCGCAATATGACCCTGATGAGCATCCCGGAGACTTCAGCCTTTGGCAGGCTGCTGCCATTCGAATGCGGCGCGCACGTAGTCTTCGCCTTCTTCGATGAACTCCATCAGCTTTATCTGACGACTGTGCTCGCCCATCATCACCTCGCACAACTGGCCGGGCACGTAGCGCTTGTTCTCAAGGATCATCACCGGATGGTCGTGCGACTTCAGCGCGTCTGGCAGCATGATGGCGCGCAGGTAGTCAAAGGAAAAGGAACCGGTCGACGAGGCCCAGTTATCGGCCTGATGCTCACCGACGCCAAGCACCCGCAGCCATACCGAAACCGGGCGCTTGGAAAAAATGCGGATGCCGCAATGCAAAGTTGCGTCCGAGTCGATGCGCCGGACAATGCCGACACACCAGAACTTTTCGCCGTTAAATTGGATGCCGCACAGCTTGCCCGGTTCGGCCCATTTGCCCAGTTCCGGCGGTATGTCGGCGCCCAGCCCCCATTCACTCTGATCCTTCTGCACCCAGGTTTCTGGCGTTGATTCAACTTCCTCGGCGACCAGCTTCATGATATTCGCCGTTTTCGCCTTCAAATCCATGTCCTCGCTCAGCGCCACACCCGAACCCAGCTCGATTTTGGTTACGCGCTGGCATATCGGCTTCAAGCCATGCACGACGCTCACCTGGGCCGCCGCCCTTGCCCGCGCATAGCGCCGGTGCGGCGGCGCGACGCTCAGGTAGCGTTGCAGATGCTTGATCACGGTGATGATCTGTGCCGGCGAAAACTCCTTGCCGAAGCGCTGCTCCTCGCTCAGCATGTTTTGTTCGCACAGCTGCCTGAGCTCGGCCAGCTTGGACAGCGCCGGCCCCCCCCCGATGAAGCGCCTGCTGGCGCCGGCCGCTTCCTTCACCGGCATGTGCGCGGGCGGTCCGCCGGCTGACAGGTTGAATACAAAATTGCAATCGTCCTGCGGAACCCGCGACCACGCGGCGGAAATCGCAAACCGCTCCAAAACCCGGAACGAAAGCTCGAGCTGGGCCGGAGGAAATTCGTGCGGCGCAGCCAGATAGAGCAGTATGATCTTCTGCAACTCGGCACGCACCGTCGTATGCACTTCGCGCGCGTACGCGACTACCGAACTATCGTCGAACCGCTTCAGTTCGGTCAACGCGTACAGGCGGTACAGCGGAGCCCATTCCGCGGCATCGATTCTGACAAAGCGCAAGTGCCGCAGCTTGAAGCGCCGGTTCGCCGCTCGCAGCGCACGCGCCGCTGCGAGCGGCATGTCGCCCACCACTTTGTTCGCGCCCTTTTCGCCATGCTCAAAATCGGCGACGCATCCGGCATAAGCTTCCGCCAGCCGTCCCCAGTACGTGCATAGAACATCCCAGATGCTGCGTGTCCGTTTTTCCAGTTGATGAATTCTGGAGAAGAACTCGTTGAACAGAAAATCGGCATGGGGCGCTCCCGCCTGGTCCAGCAGGCGTATCACTGCCAGGCGGTCGTCGCAAGCGAATCCGGGCGTATCTTTGACCGACTCGACCCAGTGCGAAATTTGTTCCAGCGATTCAATCGACACACCCTTTGGCAATTCGGCAATAAGGTCCTGCGCCGCTTTGGCATCGCGCAAAGGATGGTCGAGCTTGCCGCTGAATTGTTTGATCCAATCGAGCATGTGCTTATGCGCAGTCAGTCCAAACTACACGCTGTTGAGACCGAAGCTCGCGAGCCTGCGCGCGCGGGCTGGTGCGTTTTCATTCCCGCACCAGGAGCACCGGGCAGTGGGCCATGTGTACGGTCTTCGCTGCAACCGAACCAAGCAGCATCCCCGCAACCGCACCCATGCCGTGGGTGCCCATGACGATCAGGTCGCATTTCAGTTTTTTCGCCTGGCCCGCCAGAGTCTCGGCAACAGGCCCGACGATGATGTGCATGGCGCAGGCAAGTTTCGCGCGATCAAAGAGTTTTCTCGCGCCGCGCAAAGCGTCCTCGCCCTCTTCGCGGTAGTAGCGCTCCAGCGCGGCATGCCCGATCGGTTTCATCAGTCCACCGAGCGTCGGAAGCGGAAGATGTACATAGGTCAGATGCAATTCCGGCGGCTTTTTGTACATGGAAACCTGCCGGATCACGGTCCGCGCCACCTTGGATGAATGCGAAGAACCATCGACTGCGACCAGAATTTTGCTCACCTTGTTCTCCTACATGACAATTCGAAAAAAGCCGCGCGCATCGTGACTCAGTGCTACGGAGACTATATAGGCAAATACCGTCATCGCGCCGATCCAGGCCGCGGCACGCACACGCCTGCTGCGGCCGTAGTGCAGCGCAATCAGGCCCAGGCCGATATAGGCGAGCAAGGCCAGCACCTTGGCGCTGAGCCAGGCATGGGTCAGCGGATATTGATGCAGCATCAGCGTCAGTGCGATGGCACTTGCCAGCAGCAGCGTGTCGACGACGTGGGGCAGTATTCTGACCCAGCGCCGCGACAGTTGCGGAGCGTCGCGCAGCATCCACACGCCGCGCACAGCGAACAAGGTAAAACTTGCGAATGCACAAAGTTGATGCGCGAACTTGATCAGAGAATACACAGCAGCCCCTGCCGGATATGCTCGCCGAGGTCGGCGGCCCTGGCCAGGCCGACGACACCGAAGCCGGCCACCAACACACCGGCCGCAAGCCTCAAGCGGCGATTGGACGTTACGTCGCGCAATCGCTTGAACGCCATTCCGGCCAGTAACAGGTTGGGCAGTGTGCCCAGCCCGAACGCCAGCATCACCGCCGCGCCACCGGCAGCACTGCCGCTCAGCAATGCGGTGGCAAGCAGGCTATACACCAGGCCGCAGGGCAGCCAGCCCCAAAGGGTGCCGAGCGCGAACGCCTTCGTCACGGTATCGGCTGGCAGGACTTTGCTGCTGTAAGGCCGAACGCGACGCCACAGCGCCGCACCCAGGCCCTCAAGCCTGGTCAGTTGATTGCCGATACCTGCAAGGTACAGCCCCAGGCTGATCAGAACCAGATTGGCGAGAACGTAGAGCAGCAGTTGCACCGGCAGGATCTGGTTGAACAGCAGTCCGGCGCCGCCTATCAGGCCCATGATCGCTCCGGCGGCGGCATAGCTCGTGATGCGTCCCGCGCTATAGGCCAGATGCAGTTTCCAAGCGCGCTGCAGCCGCGGCGTCTGTACCGTCAGCGCGCCGACGATGCCGCCGCACATGCCTGCGCAGTGGACACCACCCAGAAGTCCGATCACGAAGGCGGCCGCGAGTCCCGCCTCCATTGTCTAGATCACTTTGGAATAGCTCGCGCGCTGGCTCGCCTGGCGCAGGTATTTGTCGAACACCATGCACAGGATGCGCACCAGCAGCCTGCCTTTGGGTGTGACCACGATCCAGTCTCCGTCCAGTTCCACCAGTCCGTCCTTGGCGTACTCGCCCAACTCGGCCAGTTCGACCGCGAAATAGCTGCGGAAATCGATCAGGTGGGCGATGCCTATCGCTTCCATCGACAGCTCGAAATGACAGGACAGCGCCTGAATCACCGCGCGCCGCAACAGATCGTCGGCTGTGACCTCGATACCGCGCATCACCGGCAGCAGCCCGTTGTCGATCCGGTCGTAATATTCTTCCAGCGTACGCACGTTCTGGCTGTAGGTCGGGCCGATTTTTCCGATCGACGAGACGCCCAGCCCGATCAGATCGCAATCGCCGTAGGTCGAGTACCCCTGGAAATTGCGATACAGCCGGCCCTGCCGCTGCGCCACCGCCAGATCGTCATCCGGCTTGGAGAAATGGTCCATGCCGATGTAGACGTAGCCGGCGGCAAGCAGTGTCTCGATCGCACTGATCATCAGCTGCAGCTTGACCTCGGGCAGCGGCATGTCCGCATCAAGTATGCGCCGCTGCGGCTTGAACACTGCCGGCAGATGCGCGTAGTTATAGAGCGCAATGCGCTCGGGCGAGCATTCGATCACCTGGGCCAGCGTTTTGCTGAATCCCTGTAATGTCTGCTTGGGCAAACCGTAGATCAAATCTATGTTGACCGACTTGAAGCCGTGCTTGCGCGCCGCTTCGATCACTTCCACGGTTTCTTCCACGCTCTGAATGCGATTGACCGCACGCTGCACATCCGGATTGAAATCCTGCACGCCGACGCTGATGCGGTTCATGCCGAGCGCACCCAGCAGCGCCACTTTTTCCTGCCCCACCTTGCGCGGATCCACTTCGATCGAATACTCGCCGTGCGGATCGAGTTCGAAGCTCTCGCGTATCATCTGCATCAGTTCGCTGAGCTCGGACTCGGTCAGGAACGTGGGTGTACCACCACCCCAATGCATTTGCGTCACGCGCCGGCGGCCGCCCAGCTCGGCACTTTGCAAGCGGATTTCATTGCCAAGATACTTCAAATACTTGGCTGATCTGCCGTGATCCTTGGTAACGATCTTGTTACAGCCGCAGTAATAGCAAATGGTGTCGCAAAAAGGCAAGTGGACGTATAATGCGAGGGAACGCGCCATTCCGCCCAGATTACGTTTTGCCAGCCAGCTGCGATACGCGGCCTCGTCAAAGGCCTCGACAAAGCGGTCTGCGGTCGGATACGAGGTATAGCGCGGCCCGCTGATATTGAATTTTCTCAGCAGTTCGGCGTCAACCTGGAGGTTGTCTTGGGACGGATTTATGCGCAAAGCAGTAACGCTCATCGGTCAAGTCTGCCAAATTCCACAATGGGAATGTTGATGTGGATCAAACCAATTCTCCCTACGGTGTCGATGATATGAATGCCCCCAAGCTGGCAAGGGTCATCGATATTCATGCGCTCAAAAGCGCCTGCTCGAGCTGCAGCCTGCGCGAGATGTGCCTCCCCACCGGACTGGATCAGAACGAGATCGAGAAGCTCGACCAGATGGTGTATACGCGAAAGCGCGTCAAACGTGGCGACAGTGTATACCGTTCCGAGGAAAAATTCGGGTCACTCTACGCAATACGCAGCGGGTTTTTCAAGACCACCCTGGTGATGGAAGACGGCCGCGACCAGGTAACAGGATTTCAGATGGCGGGCGACATGCTCGGCATGGACGGCATAGGCGCGGACCAGCACACCTGCAATGCCGTTGCTCTCGAAGACAGCGAAGTATGCGTCATCCCCTACGGCCGGCTGGAGGAGCTGTCGCGCGAAATGCACGTACTGCAGCAGCACTTTCACAAGGTGATGAGCCGGGAAATCGTGCGTGAACACGGCGTCATGCTGCTGCTTGGCAGCATGCGCGCGGAAGAACGCCTGGCCGCCTTCCTGCTCAACCTGTCGCAGCGCTTCACCTCGCGCGGCTATTCGGCTTCGGAATTCAATCTGCGCATGACGCGCGAGGAGATCGGCAGCTACCTCGGGCTGAAACTGGAAACGGTCAGCCGCACCTTCTCCAAGTTCCAGGAAGACGGTTTCATCAGCGTGCAGCAGAAGAATATACGCATCCTCGATACGCCCGGACTGAAAAAAGTACTCGGACGGGATCAGTGATAAGGATCAGCAGCACGCGCCGGGTTGTCCACGTCTAGGGCAGCCCTCGGGACGCTGCGGTTCAGGCAGCGGACAGCGGTTCACCTCGAACGGTGAGCGTTGCAGAAGACAAGTCAGCGCGCTTGATGCGGCAGCGAAAATCCAGAACAGAAAGAATCCGATCGAGTAGATTGCGGTGCGGCCAAGGTCCACCGGTTCCCCGAAAAAGTGCATGTCCTGCGGGTCGAACAGGCTGAACGTAATCCCTTCGGCAATGCCGGCGACGAGAAACGCCGGCCACAGTATCCACATCAGTCTTTGTGTCATCGCTTTCCCTCCTCCGGTTTATTCACGCCCAGCATCAGAGCCTCAGCCGCGGGCAGGGTCAAATCACCCGCCAGTCGCCAGTCGCTTTGCTCCAGCACCAGATGCCAGCGCCCGGCGCGCAACGGCCCAGGACGCCCTTCGTAGACACCCGGCTGCATCATGTTCAATTTCAACGTCTGGTCCATGCCGGCCAGCGTCGGATGCACCAGGCTCAGCATCAGTGCCCCCTTTCCTGCCGGTCCCGCCAGCAGCACCCGTACCTTGCCATCGACAAACTGGAACTCGGCGCCGATACGGAGCCGCACGGCGGCATCGCTGCGTCCCAGCGTCTGGTTGATGGCCATACCCTGTTTGTAGTAATCGTCGACCACCAGGCCGTCGTCGCTGCTGACAGCCAGCCAGGCGGTAAACAGGCCGGCGACCACCACCACCGCCGGTCCCGCCATCAGTATCCACGGCCAGGGCTCGCGATACCAGGGATTGGAAGGCGTGTTTTTCGCGTTCATGCCGGCCTCATCGGACCAGAAAGACCGAACGCTCGCGCGCGACGATGGCCGCGTCATCGGCCGCGGTAACTTCGAACTCGATTTTGTGCGCTCCGGCCGCCAGACTGCCCTTGTCGATGCGCAACCGCACCGGCACCATGCGCGTCGTCGCGCCGGGCAATTCGACGGCGTCTTCGCCCGACATCTGCAGCGTCTGCGCACCGCTGGCACGGATCAGGAAGCGGTGCGGCACTTCCTGCGTATTCGCGATCTGCAGCCGGTAGATGTTTTCCACCCAGCGTCCATCGACCTCGCGCGACAGGCTCGCCCGATCGCGGATCACATCGACCTTGAGCGGAATGCGCGAGTAAAGGGCAAATCCGATCGCAATTATGATGCTCCACAGAATCGCGGTATAAACCAGCACGCGCGGCCGGAACGCCCGCACCATGATCTGGCGCGGCGTCAGCTTCTGCTGCAGTGCGTTTTCGGTCGTATAACGGATCAGGCCCTTGGGGTATCCGGCTCTCGCCATCACCTGGTTGCAGCCGTCGATACATGCGGCGCAACCGATGCATTCGTATTGCAGGCCGTTGCGGATGTCGATTCCGGTGGGGCATACCTGAACGCAGACGCCGCAGGCGACGCAGTGTCCCAGCCCCAGCGCAGTCGGGTCCGCGTTGCGTGCGCGCGGACCGCGCGGCTCGCCGCGCTCGGGATCGTAGGTAATGACCAGAGTGTCCGGATCGAACATTGCGCTTTGAAAGCGCGCGTAGGGGCACATGTATTTGCACACCTGTTCGCGCATCCAGCCGGCGTTGCCGTAGGTGGCGAAACCATAGAACAGGACCCAGAATATTTCCCACGGCCCCAGCGCGGGACCGGCGCCCGCTGCTCCCGGCACAACCAGCCTGCCGATTTCACCTGCGAGTTCCTGGATCGGCGTAAAGTAGCCGACGAAAGTAAACCCGGTCCACAGTGACAGCGACAGCCAAAGCCCGTGTTTCGCCGCCTTGAGACCGAGCTTGCGGCCCGACATGTCCTGCTGATCGAGCCGCATGCGCGCCCAGCGGTCGCCTTCGACCTTGCGTTCGATCCACATGAAAATCTCGGTATAGACCGTCTGCGGACAGGCATAACCGCACCACAGGCGCCCGGCCACCGCGGTAAACAGGAACAACGACAGAGCAGACACCACCAGGAGGCCGGTTAGATAGATGAAATCCTGCGGCCAGAAAACAATGCCGAAAATATAGAACTTGCGCGCCACCAGATCGAACAGCACCGCCTGGCGCCCGTTCCATGTCAGCCACGGCAGGCCGTAATACACCGCCTGGGTGACGATCACCAGTGCCCAGCGCCAGCGCGCGAACCAGCCGCTTACGGCGCGCGAATAGATTTCCTGGCGGATTTCGTACAGCGGCTGCTCTATCGCCGCCGGATGCTCATTTGACACCGGGTTTCGCCGTCGGCGCGCCGGGCGAATTGGAAAGGCTCCATACATAGGCGGCCAGTATGTGCACCCGGGCCTCGCCCAGGAGTTCTTTTTGCGCCGGCATGTTGCTCATACGGCCTTTGCTGATGGTTTCCATCAGCGCCGGTTCGTCGGCACCGTAGAGCAGGTTCACCTTGGTGAGGTTGGCCGAGCCTATGGCCGGATTGCCCTTTCCATCGGCGCCATGGCAGGCGACGCAGGTGCTCATGAACTTGTCCTTGCCGCGCGCCGCGCGCAGGGAATCGAAGGTCCGCCCGCTCAGCGACATCACGTAATGGGCCATGTCCTTGACCCCGTCCTCGCCCAGCAGCGCACCCCAGGGCGGCATGATGCCCTTGCGTCCATTGGTAATGCTCTCCTTGATCGCCTCCGGCGAGCCGCCATAGATCCAATCGCCGTCGGTCAGGTTCGGATAGCCCTTGCCGCCGCGGGCATCCGATGAATGGCACTGCGCGCAATTGTTCAGGAACAGCTTCTGTCCGATGGCGAGGACCTCGGGGTCCGCGGCAAGTTGCTTCAGGTCGGTGTTCGCGTATTTTTCGTATAACGGCGCGGACTGCGCCTCGGACTGAGCCACTTCATCCTCGTATTGTTTTACCGAAGTCCATTGATAGGTACCTTTGAAAGTACCCAGGCCGGGATACAGCACCAGATAACCCAGACTGAAGAAAATGGTGATGTAGAACAGCCAGATCCACCAGCGCGGCAGCGGATTGTTATATTCAACCAGATCCTCGTCCCAGGAATACCCGGTCGTTTCCACTTCGGAACCGGACACCTTGCGCGTGCTGGTCAGCTGCAGCAGCACAGCGCAGGCGATGATGCTGACTATGGTGATAACACTGATGTAGACGCCCCAGAAACCGCTGGTGAAATCACTCATTTTCGTTCTCCGTATCCGGTT
The DNA here is from genome assembly GCA_007280315.1 of Betaproteobacteria bacterium. GTDB lineage: Bacteria > Pseudomonadota > Gammaproteobacteria > Burkholderiales > SG8-39 > 2-12-FULL-64-23. The sequence continues at coordinate 14,951 of QYQC01000187.1, forward strand.
CCTTCGTCTTCGCCGTCAAACGGCAGCCGTGCCGCCTCGTCGAAGGCGGCTTTGTTCTGACCGCTGTAGGCCCACCAGACGATGGCGATGAATACCGCGAACGCGACTACCGTCAGAATCGAGCGCAGGGAGTTGATGTCCATGGCTATCTCGCGATTCTGAGCGCGGTGCCCAGCACCTGCAGATAGGCGATCAGCGCATCCTGCTCGGTCTTGCCCGCCAGTTGCTTGCGCGCGCCGGCGATTTCCGCATCGGCATAGGGAACGCCGACACTGCGCAGCGCGCGCATCTTGGACTCGATATCGTCGCTAGGTGCCGCGGTTTTCGCCAACCAGGGATAGCCCGGCATATTCGATTCGGGCACCAGATCGCGCGGATTGTTCAGGTGGGTGCGGTGCCAGTCGTCGCTGTACTTGCCGCCGACACGGTGCAGGTCCGGCCCGGTGCGCTTGCTGCCCCACTGGAACGGATGATCGTAGACGAACTCTCCTGCTACCGAGTAATGGCCGTAGCGCTCGGTCTCGGCACGGAACGGGCGGATCATTTGCGAATGGCAGTTATAGCAGCCTTCGCGCACATAAATGTCGCGTCCGACCAGCTGCACCGGCGTGTACGGCTTCAATCCGGCCACCGGCTCGGTGGTGGATTTCTGGAAGTAAAGCGGCACGATTTCCACCAGTCCGCCGACCGCGACCACCAGGATGATCAGTACGATCATCAGGCCGCTGTTCTTCTCGATAGTGCTGTGACTGAAACTCATGATTGCTCTCTCCGCTCAGGCGTGCGCCGCGGCAACCGCCGGGATGGGTGCATTTACCGTGGTCTGACCGGCGATCGTCCTCAGAACGTTGTACGCCATGACCAACATGCCGGCGAGATAGAGCACGCCGCCGAGCAAGCGTATGGTGTAGAAAGGATAAGTCGCCTTGACGCTTTCGACGAAGGTATAGGTCAGTGTGCCGTCGGTGCCGACCGCCCGCCACATCAGTCCCTGCATCACGCCCGCAATCCACATGGCGGCGATGTAGAGCACGATGCCTATGGTGGCCATCCAGAAATGCATGTTGATCAGCGGTACGCTGTACATTGCGCTGCGGCCGTAGAGGCGCGGAATCAGGTAGTAGATCGAACCCATCGACACCAGACCCACCCAGCCGAGCGCGCCGGAATGCACATGTCCGATGGTCCAGTCGGTATAGTGCGACAGCGCGTTGACGGTCTTGATCGACATCATCGGTCCCTCGAAGGTCGACATGCCGTAAAACGACAGCGAAACCACCAGGAACTTGAGGATGGGGTCCTGGCGCAGTTTGTGCCAGGCGCCCGACATGGTCATCATGCCGTTGATCATCCCGCCCCACGATGGCGCAAGCAAGATGAGCGAAAACACCATACCGAGGGACTGCGCCCAGTCGGGCAGCGCGGTGTAGTGCAGGTGGTGCGGCCCGGCCCACATGTAGGTGAAAATAAGCGACCAGAAATGCACCACCGACAGGCGGTAGGAATACACCGGACGCCCGACCTGCTTGGGAATGAAGTAGTACATCATGCCGAGGAATCCGGCAGTCAGAAAAAACCCGACGGCATTGTGTCCGTACCACCATTGCACCATGGCATCCTGCACGCCAGCGTAGGCTGAATAGGATTTCCACAGCGTAACCGGCACCGCCGCGCTCTCGACCAGGTGCAACAGCGCCACGGTGAGGATGAAAGCGCCGAAGAACCAGTTCGCCACGTAAATGTGCGGCGTCTTGCGTTTGGCGATGGTGCCGAAGAACACGACGGCATAGGATACCCACACCAGCGTAATCAGGATGTCGATCGGCCATTCCAACTCGCCGTATTCCTTGCCCGAGGTAATGCCCAACGGCAGGGTGATTGCCGCGAGCACGATGACCGCCTGCCAGCCCCAGAAGGTGAAGGCAGCGAGCCCGCCGGCGAACAGGCGCACATGGCAGGTGCGCTGCACCACGTAATAGGAGGTGGCGAACAGGGCCGAGCCGCCGAACGCAAAAATGACCGCATTGGTATGCAGCGGCCGCAGACGGCCGTAGCTGAGCCACGGTATGTCGAAGTTGAGTTCTGGCCAGCGTAATTGCGCCGCGATCAGCACGCCTACCAGCATGCCAACGATGCCCCACACCACGGTCATCAGGGCGAACTGCCTGACCACGGTGTAGTTATATGTTTTTGTATCTTCCATGCGCGTCTCGCTTCGGTCAGTAAACGGTTTTTCCTGCGGCAGGCCGCCTGCCCCCATGGCGGATGGTATCGGCACAACTGTCGGCTTCCTTGATCTGCATCAAATAGTCCGCCGGCTTCGGCTCAATTTCGAACGCCGCGCCACTCCCGGTTGCAATTATAAATCCAGGGACATGCGCTCGGCCGGCTCAAGCGAGGCGCCACCCTGCCTCGGACTCAGCCGCCCTGCCCTCGTCCTTCAGCTTGAGCAGATG
>QYQC01000240.1 GCA_007280315.1 Betaproteobacteria bacterium
CGTGACCGGCGCGGGCGAGCGCCGCGTCAGCGTGGACGATGACGGCCGCGAGTCGCATACCGTGTTCACGCTGGAGAGCGCGTGCGGCGGCTATAGTTTGCTGCAGGCGCAATTGAAAACCGGACGGACCCATCAGATCCGAGTGCACCTCGCCCATCTTGGTTTCCCGATAGTCGGCGACGACAAATACGGCGATTTCGAGCTGAACAAGCGCCTCGCAAGGCAAGGCATGAAGCGCATGTTCCTGCATGCATGGAAGCTTGCGTTCGTGCATCCGCTTGACGGTGCGAAGTTGGAACTGGAAGCACCGCTGCCGCCGGAGCTGGAAAATTTCATGTCTACCCTGAAGCAGGATGCCGATGCCGAAACGATTTGAATTGCTGGTGTTCGACTGGGACGGGACGCTGATGGATTCGGCTGCTGCCATCATCGCCAGCATCCAGGAGAGTTGCCGCGACCTGGGCCTGGCCGTGCCTGCGCGCGAGCGGGCCGCCCACGTAATCGGCCTTGGACTCAAAGACGCGCTGTCCTACGCCGCGCCTGAACTGCCGCTGGAGGACTACGGCAAGCTGGCGGAACGCTATCGGCACCATTATCTGGCACGCGACCCTGATATCGAGCTGTTCCCCGGCATGCGCGAGATGCTCGCGCGTCTCAAACAAAGAGGCTATCTGCTCGCGGTGGCGACGGGCAAAAGCCGCGCCGGACTGGAACGCGTGCTCGCGGCAACCGAACTGAAGCAATACTTCGACTCCTCGCGTTGTGCCGATGAGACCCACTCCAAGCCGCATCCGGCCATGTTGCAGGAACTGATGCAGGAGTTGCAGATAGAACCGGAGGTGACGCTGATGATCGGCGACACCGCGCATGATTTGCAGATGGCGCTGAGTGCCGGCGTTCCAGCATTGGCGGTGAGCTACGGCGCGCACCCGAGGGACGGTCTGACCGGGTTCAATCCGCTCGCCTGCATCGACACGCCGCAGGAACTGGCGCCATGGCTGGAAAAGAACGGCTGAGTCCGTCGAGCGATAATTCGCGCGAGCCCGGCGAACCTGCGCCCGAGGCGAGCTCGCGCCTGATCTGCGCCAGCGCCGATCTGACTGACGGCGGCGATGGCGTGCGTTTCGCGTTTGATCGCAATGGCGAGACGGTTCCCGCTTTCGCAATCCGCCATCGCGGACGCGTCTACGCCTATCTCAACCGCTGCGCCCACATTGCGATGGAACTCGACTGGAAGCCCGGGAATTTCTTCGATACGGACCGCGAGTATTTGATATGCTCCACGCATGGTGCCCTGTACGCGCCGGAGAGCGGAGCGTGTCGCGGCGGGCCCTGCCGCGGCGCGGCGTTGACCGCCTTGAATTTGTTCGAAGCCGACGGCAAGGTCTACTTGAAGAAGGATTGAGCTAATGACGTCAGAGGAAAAGAACTGGGAGCGCGAGACGCTGGAGAAACTCGCGTTTGCCGCGCTGAAGGAACAGACGAAAGCACGTCGATGGGGGATATTCTTCAAGATTTTGACCTTTGTGTACTTAACCTTTCTGCTTGTCATGCTGTTCGAATGGAGGGGTGACGGCGACCTGATCTCCGACAGCAAGCACACCGCCCTGGTAGAACTGGAAGGCGTGATCGACGCCAAAGGCGACGCCAGCGCAGAAAAAATCACCGGCGCGCTGCAAAGCGCGTTCAAGAACAAGGGCACGCAAGGGGTAATCCTGCGCATCAATTCCCCCGGCGGCAGCCCGGTGCAATCGGGCATCATCAACGACGAGATGCGGCGCCTGCGCGGCATCTATCCGAATACGCCGCTGTACGTCGTGGTTGAAGACATCTGCGCCTCGGGGGGCTATTTCGTCGCAGCCGCAGCCGACAAGATCTACGTGAACAAGTCCAGCCTGGTCGGGTCGATCGGCGTGCTGATGGACGGCTTCGGCTTTACCGGCAGCATGGAAAAACTCGGTGTCGAACGGCGCCTGGTTACGGCGGGCGCGAACAAAGGTTTCATGGACCCGTTTTCGCCGGTGGATCCACAGCAGAAAGAGTACGCACTCGGAATGCTGAACGACATACATCAGCAGTTCATTGCGGTGGTAAAGCAGGGACGGGGCAAACGCCTGAAGGACGATCCGGACCTGTTCAGCGGCTTGGTCTGGACCGGACAAAGAGCCGTGGAACTGGGTCTGGCCGACGGCTATGGCAGCGTTGAGTACGTGGCGCGCGATGTCATCAAGGCTGAATCCATCGTCGACTATACGCAGAAGTCCAATCCGGTCGAGCGCTTCGCCAAGCGCTTCGGCGCGGCCGCGGCGAATGGTTTCGCGGAGTTTACTTTGCGCGAAAGTATTCGACTGCGCTAATCACTCATTAGCAGGAATAACGACGGCCGGCGATCGAGCAGGGGCGGGTTTTTGCTCCAGTCGGCGATGCGCATGGTGCGAATATTTTCACCCGCCAGGGTGATCTCGGAAGCGACGCACAGCAGTGTTTCGGCGGCGCAACTACGCAGAATGCTTTGCAGCAGTTTTTGGTTGCGGTAGGGCGTTTCGATGAATATCTGCGTCTGTTTCAGTCGGTGCGACTGCTGTTCCAATTCGCGCAATGTCTTTTCCCGCTCGCCCTCAGCTATCGGCAGGTAGCCGTGAAATACGAAATTCTGGCCGTTCAGGCCGGATGCCATGAGCGCGAGCAGAATGGACGAAGGGCCGACCAGCGGCACCACACGATGCGCGTGCCGGTGCGCGTACAGCACCAGCTTCGCGCCCGGGTCGGCAATACCGGGGCAGCCGGCCTCGGACATCATGCCCAGGTCGTTCCCCGACCGTAGCGGCGCCGCCAGGTCGGCGATGGCGGCGTCTGTCGTATGCTGGTTAAGGGTGCCGATGTGCAGTTCCTGCAGTGGTTTCGTCGTGCCTGTCTGCTTCAGGTAGGCACGCGCGGTCTTGGGATTCTCGGCCACGAAATATTCCAGCATGCGCACGCGCTGCTGCACCTCCTGCGGGATGACCAGCGCGAGCGCCGCGTCGCCCAGCGTGGTCGGAATGAGAAACAGCGTTCCTGCCCGCATGACCGGTGTGCGTCCTATAGGACGTTCACGCCCTGCGCAGCGAGCATTTCAGTGAGCGCGATCAATGGCAGCCCGATCAGGGCGTTGGGATCGTCGCCGTGCATCTTGGCGATGAGTGCGATGCCCAGGCCTTCGCAGCGGGCGCTGCCGGCGCAATCGTAGGGTTGCTCGCGTTGCAGATAGCGCTCGATCTGCTCGTCGCTGTAATCGCGAAAACGCACACGGTAGGGCACGACGCGCGTCTCGGCCTGGCCGCTGGCGGCGTCGCACAGGCACAACGCGGTATGGAATATAACTTCCTTGCCGCGCATGGTCATCAGCTGGCGCAGGGCATTGGCGTGATTTCCAGGCTTTCCCAGCGTGGTACCTTCGAGCACCGCAACCTGGTCGGATCCGATGACCAGGGCCAGAGGAAAACGCGCTGCCACGGCACGTGCCTTCGCTTCGGCCAGGCGTCGTGCGGTATCCTGTGGCGCCTCGTTCGGCAACGCAATCTCGTCGACGCCGGGGGGCGCGACTTCGAACGGAAGCCCGAGCCGGCTAAGCAATTCGCGCCGGTAGCTCGAGGTCGAAGCGAGGACGATCAAACGGGTATTTTTCATTTCGGAACGGATTTAACCACGTATTGATGGATTTGTTGCCTGATATGTCCCCAAACCGGGGGCCGGACCAAGTGCGCCAAGAGCGCGCAAAAAGCGCAGCAAGGCTTTGAAAATCTTGTTTTTCCTTTGACAGCGGGGGGCAAAAATAATATCATGCGCGCCTTATGTTGCAACCGGCGGTCATTGACGGCCTGGCGTTTGCCCGCAACGCGGCGGTAGTTGAAGGGCGGCTGGGCAAGGAGTTGCTGCCGCGGCTTGCCCAATCAGGGTGTTCTGATCCGGCGCTCCATTTTGTTCTGACCGGTGCATTTAACGAGCGCGGCGAGCCAGGTTTGAAACTTGCGATTGAGGGCAGCGTGCGCATGCAATGCCAGCGTTGCCTTGGCAGCTTGGATTTGCAGCTGCACCTTGAGGCACGATTGGAGTTCGCTTCGAGTGAAGCAGAAATCACGGCGGCCGAGGACGACATTGAGCGCGTAGTGGCCGGCCGCGAAATGAACGTCGCGGCATTAGTGGAAGATGAGGTTATTCTGGCTTTGCCAATGGTGCCCAGGCACGAGCAATGCCAGGCAGCGGCGGGAGCGGAGGGCGGCGGTAAAGCTTCGGCGTTTCAGGCGCTCGCGGCACTGAAAAGAAGTAGCGTTAGTGAAGGCTGAAGCGCATTGCGCGCTATGCCGGGATAAAAATTGAACAGGCAAGGAGTATAGACATGGCAGTCCAACAGAACAAGAAGTCACCCTCGAAGCGCGGTATGCACCGCGCGCACGACTTTCTCACCAATCCGCCGCTGGCGGTGGAACCGACAACGGGCGAAGTGCATCTGCGCCACCATATCAGCCCCAGCGGCTATTATCGTGGCAAGAAGGTCGTTAAATCCAAAGGCGAATAAGCGCACCTGACGCGACGCTGGCGGCCAGAATTAGCTTCCGCCCGACGGCAAGTCTCATCGATTGTCGCCTGGATTGCCGCGTACAGACCACATGGATCCAACGGTAGCCATCGATTGCATGGGGGGCGATCACGGCCCCGGAGTGACCGTTCCCGCGGCACTCAATTTTCAGAAATCCCGTCCACAGAGCAAGCTCGTCCTGGTTGGCCTGCAGCAGGCGATCGAGGCCGAGTTGCGTGCGCGTCATGCCGTCCCCGGCCCGGGATTGCTGGTGCATAACGCGACCCAGGCAGTAGGCATGGACGAGGCGCCCGCATCTGCATTGCGTGGAAAAAAAGATTCATCCATGCGCGTCGCCGTCAATCTGGTAAAAAGCGGCCACGCGCACGCCTGTGTCAGCGCCGGCAACACCGGCGCGCTGATGGCAATTTCACGCTTCGTGCTGAAGCCCCTGCCCGGGATAGACCGTCCGGCCATCGCCGGAATTCTGCCGACACTGAAAGGCGAGGCGTACGTGCTCGATCTGGGCGCCAACGTCAATTGCACCCCCGAACACTTGCTGCAGTTTGCCATCATGGGTGCCATGCTGGTTTCGGCGGTGCAGCACAAGGAGCGACCCAGCATCGGCCTGCTCAATATCGGCGAAGAAGACATCAAGGGAAACGAAGTGGTGAAGCAGGCGTCCGAACTGTTGCGCGCAAGCGACCTTAATTTCTACGGCAACGTGGAAGGTGACGATATCTTCAAAGGCACCACCGATGTGGTGGTGTGCGACGGCTTCGTCGGCAACGTGACGCTCAAGGCGGCCGAGGGCGTGGCGAAGATGCTCGGCGCCTTTCTCAAGGAAGAGTTCAAGCGCAATTGGCTCACCTATGCCTCCGGCATCATGGCGGCACCGGTACTCGCTGCATTCAAGCGCCGCGTCGACCCCGCGCGCTACAACGGCGCCAGCCTGCTCGGTCTGAAAGGCATCGTGGTGAAGAGCCACGGCTCGGCCGACAGCATCGGTTTCGAGAGCGCGATCGCGCGCGCATTCGATGAAGTGCGCGAGGGCGTGCTGCAGCGCATTTCCCATCGTATGGCTGCGGCCGGTCACACTAACGCGGAAGCGGCGTGATTCATTCCAGAATAATCGGCAGCGGCAGTTACTTGCCGCGCAATGTCGTCACCAATGCCGCTCTGGCGCAGCGAATGGATACCTCCGACGATTGGATACGCTCGCGCACCGGCATCCGCCAGAGGCACATTGCCGAAGCAAACGAAACATCGAGCAGCCTTGCCTTCGAGGCAAGCAAGGCCGCCATCGCCAGCGCGGGTATCGCCGCGCAGGATATCGATCTCATCATTGTCGCCACGTCGACGCCGGACTACGTTTTTCCGAGCACCGCGTGCCTTCTGCAGGACAAACTGGGCATCAAAGGATCGCCGGCTTTCGACCTGCAGGCGGTCTGCAGCGGCTTCGTCTATGCGCTGACCACGGCGGATCTGTTCATTCGCTCGGGCCAGCACCGCTGCGCCCTGGTTGTCGGTGCGGAAGTATTCTCACGCATCCTCGACTGGAACGACCGCGGCACCTGTGTGCTGTTTGGCGACGGTGCTGGAGCGGTGATCCTGAAAGCGGATGACCAACCCGGCATCATGGCAAGCGCCCTGCACGCCGATGGCAGCCATGCGGGTATCCTGTCCGTACCCGGCAACATCTGCGGCGGCAAGGTAACCGGAGATCCGTTCCTGCGCATGGACGGACCGGCGGTATTCAAATTCGCAGTGCGCGTGCTGGATGAGGTGGCGCGTGAGATTCTGGCAAAATGCAAACTACAGGTGGACGATGTCGACTGGCTGATTCCGCACCAGGCCAATCTGCGCATCCTGGAATCCACGGCGAAGCGCCTCGGCCTGCCGCATGAAAAATTGATTGTGACCGTTGATCAGCACGGCAATACATCGGCTGCGTCAGTGCCGCTGGCGTTGGATCTGGCGCTGCGTGACGGCCGCATCAAAGCCGGGGACAAGGTCATGCTGCAGGGCGTCGGCGGCGGTTTTACCTGGGGTGCAGTGCTGGTGCAGATATGAGACGGGAACGGCTGTGAAATTGATTTGGAAAATATGAAATTCGCAATGGTATTTCCCGGGCAGGGCTCGCAGTCGGTGGGCATGATGCAGGCCTATGGCGACAACGCGGCAGTGCGTGAAGTGTTGGCCGAAGGCTCCGAAGCGCTCGGCCAGGACCTTGGCAGGCTGATTGCCGAAGGCCCGGCCGAATTGTTGAATCAGACCGTCAACACGCAGCCGGTCATGCTTGCCGCGGGCTACGCCGCATATCGCGCCTGGATCGGCCTGGGTGGAATCGAGCCGGCGTTGGTGGCGGGGCACAGCCTGGGTGAGTACACCGCGCTGGTGGCGGCCGGGGTGCTGTCCTTTCGTGACGCTCTGCCGCTGGTGCGCTTTCGCGCCCAGGCGATGCAGGAAGCGGTGCCGCAGGGTCAGGGCGCGATGGCCGCGATCCTCGGACTGGACGAAGAAGCGATACGCAGCGCTTGTGTCGAGGCAGCGCAGAGTGAAGTGGTGCAGGCGGTCAATTTCAATTCGCCGGGCCAGGTGGTGATCGCAGGCCACGCTGCGGCGGTCAAGCGCGCCTGTGATATCGCCAAGTCCAAAGGCGCGAAGCGTGCGTTGGCGCTGCCAGTGAGCGCGCCGTTTCATTCGGCGCTGATGCGGTCGGCGGCGGATCGTCTGCAGCAGTATCTTCAGGGCGTCGCGTTCATGCCGCCGCGAATTCCGGTGATCAATAACGTCGATGTGGCGAGTTACAGCGACCCGGAGCAAATCAAGGATGCACTGGTGCGCCAGGCCTACCATCCGGTGCGCTGGGTGGAAGTCATCAAGTCGATGGCGGCGCAGGGCATTACTCATGTTGCCGAATGCGGACCCGGCAAAGTACTGGCGGGTATGACCAAACGCATCGACGCTGCGCTGGACTCCGTGGCGTTGCCGGACCAAGCCAGCGTCGAGCAGGGCGTCGCCCGTTTCCAAGGAGCGTGATCATGTTGAAAGGCCAGATTGCATTGGTGACCGGTGCCACGCGCGGCATCGGCAAAGCGATCGCACTGGGTCTGGGTGGGCAAGGCGCGACAGTCGTTGGCACTTCGACTTCGGCGGCCGGCGCCGCGACGATCAGCGACTATCTTGCCACGGCTAATATCGACGGCAAGGGGACGGCACTCGATGTGAACGACGGCAGCGGCATCGACGCGCTGGTGGCGCAGATTGAAAAGGAATACGGGGCAATCGGCATACTAGTGAACAATGCCGGCATTACGCAGGACAACCTGGCGATGCGTATGAAGGAAGCGGAGTGGGATGCGGTGATCGATACCGATCTGAAGTCGGTGTTCCGACTGTCGCGCGCCGTGCTGCGCGGGATGATGAAGGCGCGATCCGGCCGCATTATCAGTATCACCTCGGTGGTGGGCAGTTCGGGCAACCCCGGCCAGATCAATTATGCTGCGGCCAAGGCCGGTATCGCCGGCCTGTCGCGCGCGCTGGCGCAGGAGATCGCCAGCCGCAACATCACCGTAAACTGCGTCGCGCCGGGCTTTATCGACACCGACATGACGCGCGCATTGAACGAACAGCAGCGGGAGGCGATTCTGAGCCGGATCCCGCTGGCGCGGCTGGGCAAGGCCGAAGATGTCGCTGCGGCCGTGGTGTTTCTGGCATCACCCCAGGCCGCCTACATCACGGGCGCCACACTGCCTGTAAACGGTGGAATGTACATGGCGTAAGCAAGGATTTATCAAACCCCAGGCAATGAATTTTGGTAAAATGCCTGGCAGTTTCCGCAGCCAAAAATAGAGGGAAGGAGAATCAAATGGAAAATGTTGACCAACGGGTAAAGAAAATCGTCGCCGAACAGCTGGGCGTCAACGAGGCGGAAATAAAAAATGAGTCCTCCTTCATCGACGATCTGGGCGCTGACTCGCTCGACACGGTGGAACTGGTGATGGCGCTGGAAGAAGAATTCGAGACCGAAATTCCGGACGAAGATGCCGAAAAGATCACCACCGTCCAGCAGGCTATCGATTACGTTACCAGCCACCCCAAGAAAGCCTGAGTTCCAGCAACACGCGTTATTGCCGGAGGAATATTGTCACGCCGCAGAGTCGTCATTACTGGCTTGGGCATCATCTCCCCGGTAGGCAACAGCGTTAGCGACGCCTGGGCCAGTATCCTCGCCGGCGTCTCCGGCATCAATAAAATCAGTCGTTTTGACGCCTCACGGCTGACCTGCCAGATAGCCGGCGAAATAAGGAATTTCGATCTTGCGCTGTATCTGGAGCGCAAGGAAGCGCGCCATATGGATACCTTCATCCATTACGGCATGGCCGCCGGTATGCAGGCGATACGCGATAGCGGCATCGAAGTAACCGCTGAAAATGCCGAGCGCATCGGCGTCAACATCGGATCCGGCATGGGCGGTCTGCCGATGATAGAGCAGACCCAGCGCGAGGTGATAGCGGGCGGACCGCGCAAGATTTCGCCGTTCTTCATTCCAAGCACCATCATCAACATGATTTCGGGGAATTTGTCGATCAAGTACGGCCTCAAGGGGCCGAATCTCGCCATGGTCACCGCGTGCACCACGGCGACGCACTGTATCGGTGAATCCGGACGCCTGATCGAGTACGGGGATTGTGATGTGATGGTCGCGGGCGGCGCCGAATCAGTGGTTACGGAACTCGCCATGGGAGGTTTTGCCCAGGCGCGCGCGCTTTCGACCCGCAACGACGACCCGGCGGGCGCCAGCCGACCCTGGGATCGGGACCGGGACGGCTTCGTGCTGGGCGAGGGTGCGGGCGTGCTGGTGCTGGAGGAGTATGAGCATGCCAAGGCGCGTGGAGCCAGAATCTACGCCGAGCTCGCCGGCTACGGCATGAGTGGCGACGCCCACCATATGACCGCCCCGCGCGAGGATGGCGATGGCGCAGCACGCTGCATGAACAGCGCATTGCGCAACGCGCGTTTCAACGCGGATCAGGTGGACTACATCAACGCCCACGGCACCTCGACTCCGTTGGGCGACCTGGCCGAGACCATAGCGGTGAAGCGCAGTCTGGGAGCGCATGCGATAAAAACTGCGGTCAGTTCGACCAAGTCCATGACCGGACATTTGCTCGGGGCCGCGGGTGGCGTCGAGGCGGTATTTTCGGCACTGGCGATACATCACCAGGTCGCGCCGCCGACGACCAATCTATTCAACCAGGATCCGCAATGCGACCTGGACTATGTGCCGAATACGGCGCGCCAAATGAAAATCAATGTGGCGCTGTCCAATTCGTTCGGCTTCGGTGGAACCAACGGCACCCTGGTGTTCAGCCGGGTTTGAGCCAGACTCTAAACGTTTCGCTAAGACCTTCCCGCATTTTCGCCCTGGCATTGACGGTCACTGCGGGAACGGCGCTTGCCTGCGTCTGGATCAGCCTGACGCCCCCCGCCTTTCTGCTGGCCGCGACGGGCATTGTTCTGACATGGGCTTGGCACCTGGCGCAAGCCCTGCAGTTGGGTAAGTTCGCGCTGCGCGCGTTGGAATTGAACGACCAGGGCGGCGTGCGCTGCCGGGACGGCACGGGGCGGTGGCAGGAATTTGAGATATTGCCTGGCAGCTATGTATCGGGCTGGCTGATCGTCGTGATTCTGGGTGCAGGCGGCCGGCGCAAACGCTCGCTGGTAGTGCTTCCGGATTGCGCTGCGTCCGACGATTTGCGCCGACTGCGCGCCTGGCTGCGTTGGCGCGTTGCACGCTCATGAACTTTATGCGCGAGGGGCGGTCGAAACCGGGGTCGCCCCCAGTACGCGAGGTAAGGATTGAAATTTCCCGGAAACAGCACGACGCCGCTCGAACTGCTTGAACTGGATTTTGTCGCTGGAGCGACGTTCTCGCGGGCGTCGGGGCCATTGCGTTATACTGAAAACAGCCCGGACAGAATAAACGAAAATCAGTCTCAGGGCATGAGGGAAGGGCGGCGCATGAGTGAGCGCGACATTGACCAGCAGTTGGTCGAGCGTGCGCAACAGGGCGACAAGCGGGCGTTTGAACTGCTGGTGAGCAAGTATCAGCGCAAGCTCGGGCGTCTGCTGTCGCGTTTTGTCCGCGATGCAGGCGAAGTCGAAGATGTGACACAGGAGGCCTTCGTTAAGGCCTATCGCGCACTGCCCACCTTTCGCGGCGATAGCGCGTTCTACACCTGGCTGTACCGAATCGGCATCAACACCGCCAAGAACTACCTGGCATCGATGGGGCGGCGCGCGCCGACCAGTTCCAACTACGATGCCGAGCAGGCGGAATCGTTCGACGACAGCGACCAGCTGCGCGACTTCAACACACCGGAGAATCTGCTGATAAGCAAGCAGGTTGCGCAAAGTGTGAACCAAAGCATGGATCGGCTGCCTGAGGAACTGAGGCAGGCTATTATGCTGCGCGAGATCGAAGGCATGAGCTACGAAGATATCGCGAAGATCATGGATTGCCCGATTGGCACGGTGCGCTCGCGCATATTCCGTGCGCGCGAGGCGATTGCGGAGCAGTTGCGGCCGCTGCTGGATATATCTAAAGACAAGAGGTGGTGACGCCATGAAAGAGACTTTGTCAGCCTGGATGGATGGCGAATTGAGTGAGCAGCAGGCAAGTCCGTCGCTGACACAGTTCGAAAACGATGCGGAACTGCGCCGGCACTGGGACTGTTACCACGTAATCGGGGATGCCTTGCGCGGCGTCCATGGGCCGGACCTTTGCGCCAGAATGCGAGCCCGCCTCGAGGCAGAGCCTACTGTGCTCGCGCCCCAGCGCCGCATCAAGGCGGAAAAAACGCGCTGGAACGCGTTGACCCTGGCAGCGAGCGTGGCGGCAGTGGTTTTCGTCGGCTGGATGGCGCTCCCCGGAACGCTGCAGGAATCGTCGCAGCTGGCTCAAGTCCGGCCACCCGCGGTTCAGCCGGTCGCGGTGGCGGCGGGCGAGGGGGCCAAAGACTATTTGCTTGCGCACCAGCGTTACTCCCCCAGCAACGCGATGCAGGGCGTTGCGCCCTATGTGCGTACCGTAGCCGAAGAGCGGAGCACCGTGCGTCGATGAGAATCCTGGCTGTGCTGCTGCTCGCGCTATCGGCCCAGATGGCGCAGGCCGATGGCGATGCGACAGCATGGTTGCAGCGCATCCATACGGCGGCGCAGAAACTCAGCTATACGGGAACCTTCATTTATCGCAGCGGAGATCAAGCCGACACTTCGCGTATTGTCCACATCGTCGGCCGGAAAGGAATTCGCGAGCGGCTGGAGAAACTGGACGGTCATGCGCGTGAGATCGTACGTGACGGCGACGAGGTAAAGTGCTACCTGCCGGACACCAAGACGATCAAGATCGACAAGCAGACAGATCACAAGGTGTTTCCGGCATTGCTGCCGGAAGATTTGCAGGACATTGAAGAGTATTACGTCGTCAGCACGGGACCGGTAGAGCGCGTGGCGGGTTACGACTGCCAATCGATCGTGCTGCAACCGAAAGACAATTTGAGGTATGGCCGGAAATTCTGGGCAGACCGGAAGACCGGCATGCTGCTCAAATCGCAGACATTCAATGACAAGGGTGACGTGATCGAGCAATTCGCCTTCACCGAGATCCGCATCGGCGGCAGGATCGACCAGGGCCTGCTCAAGCCCAAATTCCTGGTCGAGTCGCGCAGCTGGCAAATAGAGAATTCCGGCGCAGCGGCGGCCAGCCTGGCCGCTTCCGGCTGGATCGTCGGACCGGTGCTGCCTGGATTCAAGAGAATGGGCGAGATGAAACGCACGCAGGACGGATCGACTGAAGTCGAGCATGTGATCTATTCCGACGGGCTGGCCGCGCTATCGGTGTTCATCGAACCGATGGCCAACAAGACGTCGCTGCCGCCGGCAGGGCTGTCGCGTCAGGGTTCAATCAACATTTACAGCCGGCAGGTTGCCAGCCATCTGGTGACCGCCGTGGGGGAAGCGCCCGCCGAAAGCGTAAAACGGCTTGCCGAATCGGTGGAATACCGCAAGCCTTGATAAGCGGCCGTTGAGGCCGATCGACGATTGCTCCAATTTTTCCGCAACACCCGCTAACCGCAAGAAAGGAACGTTACGATGCGAAAGACACTGCTCCTATGGCTGCTCCTGCTGCTTCCGCTGAATGCCTATGCGCAAGCGCGCGAACTGCCCGACTTCACCGAATTGGTGGAAAGGCAAGGGCCGGCGGTGGTCAATATCAGTAC
>QYQC01000077.1 GCA_007280315.1 Betaproteobacteria bacterium
CGCCTTGCGCCGGGCGTAATCCTCTGCCTGGTCGCGTCCGATCTTGCCGACGGCGAAGTATTGCGACTTCGGGTGGGAAAAATAAAATCCGCTTACCGCTGCCGCCGGCCACATGGCATAGCTCTCGGTCAGTGTGATGCCGACCTGCGGCGCATCCAGCAGCCGGAATAGATCGCCCTTTTCGGTGTGATCGGGACAGGCAGGATAGCCCGGGGCCGGGCGTATGCCGCGATACTCTTCGCGGATCATCGCCTCGTTGTCCAGCGTTTCGCCCGCTGCGTAACCCCAGAACTCGCGCCGCACACGCTGGTGCAGGTGCTCGGCAAACGCCTCGGCCAGGCGATCGGCCAGCGCTTTCAACATAATCGCACTGTAGTCATCGTGCGCGGCCTCGAATTGCCGCACCCGCTCCTCGATACCGATGCCGCTGGTGACGGCAAAAGCACCGATGTAGTCGTCTACGCCCGAGTTCCTCGGCGCAACAAAGTCGGCAAGACAGTAGTTCGGCTTGCCCGCGGGACGCTGCGCCTGCTGGCGCAGGTTGTGAAAACACATTGCAACCTTTCTGCGTGACTCGTCGGTGTAGATTTCGATGTCGTCACCCGTGCTGTTGGCAGGAAACAGTCCGAATACGGCGTTTGCGATCAGCCATTTTTCCGCGATGATTTTCGCGAGCATCGCCTGGCCTTCCGCAAGCACGTTGCGCGCCGCCTCCCCCACCAGCGGGTCCTGCAGGATCTTCGGATAGGCACCGGACAATTCCCAGGTCTGGAAAAACGGCGACCAGTCGATGTGCCGGGCGATCGCCGCCAGGTCATAGTCGCGAAGCACTTTCACTCCGGTAAACTCCGGCGCCGGAGGCGCGTACACCGGCCAGTCCCCGCAAAAGGCGTTGGCGCGCGCCTGTGCCAGAGTGAGCAGCGGTGCGCGGCTTTGCCTTGACTGGTGCTGCGCGCGAATCTTGTCGTAGTCTGCACGCACGGAACTCTCATAGTCTTCGCGCTGCCCTTCGGACAGCAGGCTTGAGCACACGCCCACCGCGCGCGAGGCATCGGGCACGTAGACGGTCACGCCGCTGTAATGGGGCGCAATCTTTACCGCGGTGTGTACGCGCGAGGTGGTGGCCCCGCCGATCAGCAGCGGAATGCGAAAGCCCTCGCGTTCCATCTCCTGTGCCACATGCGCCATCTCTTCGAGCGAAGGCGTGATCAGTCCGGAAAGGCCGATGATGTCGCACTTTTCCTCACGCGCCACCTGCAGGATTTTGCTTGCCGGCACCATGACGCCGAGGTTGATGACTTCGTAGTTGTTGCACTGGAGCACCACGCCGACGATGTTCTTGCCGATGTCGTGCACGTCGCCTTTGACCGTTGCGACCACGATCCTGCCCTTGGGCCTGGCCGCGTCTCCGGATTGCAGCGCGAGTTGTTTCTTTTCCGCCTCGATAAAAGGCACCAGATGCGCCACCGCCTGTTTCATCACCCGCGCCGATTTCACCACCTGCGGCAGGAACATCTTGCCGGCGCCGAACAGATCGCCGACCACGTTCATGCCGTCCATCAGCGGGCCCTCAATTACATGGATCGGGCGTCCGCCGCTGCGCTCTGCCTTTAGCCGCGCTTCTTCGGTATCCCCGATGATCCAGTCGGTATTTCCCTTCACCAGCGCATGCGACAAACGCGCTTCAACGCTTTGCTCGCGCCAGCCGAGGTCTTCGACCTGCACTTTGCCGCCGCCTTTGACCGTATTGGCAAACGCGACCATGCGCTCCGCCGCGTCCGGCCTGCGGTTGAGAACGATGTCTTCGACGCGCTCGAGCAGATCCTTGGGAATTTCCGCGTACACGCCCAGCTGTCCGGCGTTGACAATGCCCATGGACATGCCGGCCTTGATCGCGTGGTAGAGAAAGGCCGTATGAATCGCCTCGCGCACCGGATCGTTGCCGCGAAACGAAAAGGAAACATTGGACACCCCGCCCGATACCCGCGTGCCGGGAAGATTAGCGCGGATCCAGCGCGTGGCCTCGATGAAATCGCGCGCGTAATTGTTGTGCTCTTCGATGCCGGTTGCGATGGCGAATATGTTGGGATCGAAAATGATGTCTTCGGCGGCAAAACCGACTTCCGCCGTGAGGATGTCATAACAGCGCTGGCATATGGCCTGACGCCGCGCGAGGCTGTCCGCCTGACCTTGTTCGTCAAACGCCATGACGATCACCGCCGCGCCGTAGCGGCGCGCCAGTTTCGCCTGACGCACGAACTCGTCCTTTCCTTCCTTGAGCGAAATCGAATTCACCACGGCCCTGCCCTGCACGCATTTCAGCCCGGCTTCGATCACCGACCATTTGGATGAATCGAGCATCAGCGGAACGCGCGAAATATCGGGTTCGGACGCGATCAGGTTGAGGAACTTGACCATGGCCTTCTCCGAATCGAGCATGGCCTCGTCCATATTCACGTCCACTATCTGCGCGCCGCTTTCCACCTGCTGGCGCGCCACGGAGAGGGCAGCGCCGTAGTCGCCGGCGAGAACCAGTCGGGCGAACGCTTTGGAGCCGGTGACGTTGGTGCGCTCGCCACATTTACGAACAGCGTATCGTCGCCGATATTGAGCGGCTCCAGTCCCGACAGGCGCAGCCTGGTTTCAATCGTCGGCCGTTGCCGCGGCGGCATATCCCTGACCGCGCGCGCAATCGCCCTGATATGCGCGGGCGTGGTGCCGCAGCAGCCGCCGACGATGTTGAGAAAACCGCTGCGGGCGAATTCCATGAGCTGGCTGGAAGTATGCTCGGGCGTCTCGTCGTAGCCGGTTTCCGCCATGGGATTGGGCAACCCGGCATTTGGATAACAACTGATGTAGGTGTCGGCGACGTTCGACAGTTCCTCGATGTAGGGCCGCATCAGTTTTGCGCCCAGAGCGCAGTTCAGCCCCACCGCGAGCGGGCGCGCGTGACGCACCGAGTTCCAGAATGCTTCCGGCGTCTGGCCCGTGAGCGTGCGCCCGGATGCGTCAGTAATGGTGCCGGAGATAATGATGGGCCAGCGCCGGCCACGCGACTCGAACGCGCAGTCGACAGCGAACAACGCCGCCTTGGCGTTGAGCGTATCAAAAATCGTCTCGAACAGGATCAGGTCCACGCCGCCATCCAGCAGGCCGCGCAGCGACTCGGCGTACGCGGCGACCAGGGTGTCGAAATCGATATTGCGAAAGCCAGGGTCGTTGACATCGGGCGAAATCGACGCAGTCTTGGTCGTCGGGCCAAGCACGCCGGCGACGAAGCACTGCCGCGCCGGAACCTTCTGCACGCAGGCGTCCACGGCCGCGCGCGCCAGACGCGCAGCATCGTGATTGATTTCGTACACCAGATCCTGCAGGCCGTAGTCGGCCATCGACGGTGCATTCGCGTTGAAGGTGTTGGTGGAAACGATGTCGGCGCCCGCTTCCAGGTACGCGTCGTGAATCTCGCGGATGATCGCCGGCTGGGTCAGGGACAAGAGGTCGTTGTTCCCTTTCAAGTCCTGCGCGAACGCGGCGAAGCGCGTGCTGCGATAGTCGGCTTCCGCGAGCTTGTAACTCTGGATCATGGTGCCCATGGCGCCGTCCAGAATCAGAATGCGTTCGCCCAGCAGGCGTTCCAGTTGAGCAGCTGTGTTCATATTCAGGTTGCAATCTACAAATAAAAAAACCCGCCCTGCAAGCCAGGTACGGGTTACCTCGCTTTAGCAGTATTTATTTTTCAACCGGCCACAGCCGGCGGCGCCCGCAATCTGACATCAAATCGGCGCAATGATTGATTCTATCCCGCCAGGGTGCCCTTTGTCCACCTGACGGGCGCGGTTCGCCGGCCGCGGCTACTGGCCTTATACTGGCGTTTTGTCGAACGAAAGCGGGAGCATGCAACACCTTAGCCCGAAGGAAGCCCACGCATTCCTGCAGCAAAACCCGAGCGCGATATTCATCGACTGCCGCAGCGAAATGGAATTCCTGTTCGTCGGTCATCCGACGGGCGCCATCATGATTCCCTGGAACGACGGCCCCGATTGGGACATCAATCCGCATTTTGTCGGTCACGTGAAGAAGGCGGCGAGCGTGGACCGCCCGCTGCTGCTCATCTGCCGCAGCGGCAACCGTTCGCTCGACGCAGGCGCCGCACTGGAGAAAGCCGGGTTCACCAAGGTCTACAACGTGTTGCACGGTTTCGAAGGCGAATTGAACGAACAGCATCGGCGTAATTCCCAAAGCGGCTGGCGCTACGAGGGTCTGCCATGGGAACAATGCTGATCAATGCTGCCCCGCAATAGCCCGGCTGCGTGCCGGCGCCGTTCCGAATGAAGTCTAAATAAGCACATTGAATTCATCTGAGCGAGCCTATCCGCCGCTGCGCCTTGCCTTCGCTATGTGGGGCCTGGGCGCAGCTTTATACCTGATCGGCTTTTACCAGCGCGTCGCGCCGGCTGTCATTACGCGCGAACTGATGAGCGAGTTCGCGCTTGGCGCGGCGGCGCTGGGAAATCTTGCCGCGTTCTACTACTACAGCTACGTCGCGATGCAGATTCCGGCGGGCGTTTTAGCCGATCGCTGGGGGCCGCGGCGCGTACTGACCGCCGGCGCCGCGGTCGCAGCCGCGGGCACGCTGCTGTTTGCGCTCGCACCGAACTATGCCACGGCGGGACTGGGCCGATTGCTGATCGGCGCCTCCGTGGGTGTCGCTTTCGTCGCCATGTTGAAGCTTGCCGGTCACTGGTTCGCACCGACGCGCTTTGCCATGCTCTCGGGCCTTGCCCTCGCCTGCGGCATCCTCGGCGCAGTTTCGGCCGGCGTACCGCTGCGATTGCTGGTCGACGCCTTCGGCTGGCGCAACGTGCTCAGCCTTTCTGCCGCGCTGACGGCACTGCTGGCGGTACTCATCTGGCTGGCAGTGCGCGACGACCCGGCCGAACGCGGTTACGCCAGTTACGCGCCGGCGCTGCCCGCGCGGCATGCGCCGATTCTGCAGAGCATCCGCCTGACTATCGGCACGCGCAATGTCTGGCTGGTGTTTCTGATATCCGGCGCCGTTTCCGGTCCGACCCTCACCTTCGGCGGACTGTGGGGCGTGCCGTTTTTGAATACGCACTATGGACTGAGCACCTCGCAAGCCTCCATGATCACTTCATTCCTGCTGGTCTGCTGGGCGGTAGCCGGACCGATCGTGGGCGCACTATCCGACCGACTGCGACGACGAAAACCGCTTTATGCAATCGGCGCCGTGCTTGCCACCGTCGGTTGGTGCGCCGTGGTGCTGGTACCGGGCCTGCCTCTGCCTCTGCTGGTCGGACTGCTCGGCTTCACCGGTTGCGCGTCGTCCGCGGTGATGGTGGGCTTTGCCATCGCCAAGGAATCGGCACCAGCGGCGCTGGCAGGAACGGCGGGGGGCATCGCCAATATGGGCAATATGCTGGGCGGCATGATCATGCAACCGGCGGTCGGCTGGGTACTGGATCAGCGCTGGACCGGAGCCATGGTGAGCGGCGTCCGCGTCTATGATTTCGACGCCTACCGCGCCGGCTTCACTCTGATGCTGGTGTGGCTGGCCGCAGCGCTGCTGCTGCTCTTTTTCGTGCGCGAGACCCACTGCCGCCAGACGCAATAATCGGCAATCAATTCGGGCATGCAGTGCATTCTTGAAGCCGCTGAGTAAGTACCCTCGGCGCCCGTCACGCTCAAACGCAACCACAACCACAACAGGAAAGTCCCCCGCGCAGAGGGACGCTCGCCTTACTTGAAAGTGTGAATCAGATAGAGCGAGATCGTTGGGAAGAACACCAGCAAGGTAATCCGAATGAAGTCCGAAAGCAAAAACGGGATGACCCCCTTGAAGGTCTCGGTCAACGGTACGTCCTTGGCCAGCCGGTTGATGATGTAGACGTTCATGCCGACCGGTGGATGTACCAGGCCGATTTCAACCACCATCAAGGCCAGTATCCCGAACCAGAT
Source organism: Betaproteobacteria bacterium (assembly GCA_007280315.1). Lineage (GTDB taxonomy): Bacteria > Pseudomonadota > Gammaproteobacteria > Burkholderiales > SG8-39 > 2-12-FULL-64-23. The sequence goes on from QYQC01000077.1 coordinate 5,977, forward strand.
CGACTTGTCGCTGACCGGCATGCCGAAATAATCCAGACCCATCACGATCGGGTAGAAAATGGGAATGGTCAGTAGGATCATCGCAAGCGAGTCCATTACGCAGCCGAGGAAGATGTAAATCAACAATATTGCGCCCAGGACAAGCAATGGTGATAGTCCGCTGCGTTGTACCCAGGTCGCCAGCTCCACCGGCATCTGCGATACCGCAAGCGCGGTATTCATCATGTCCGCGCCCATGAGCACCAGAAATATCATCGCGGTGGCCTGGGCCATGCCGGCGGCGCTATCGATCAACCCCTTCATGCGCATGCCGCCGGTAGCCACCGCAAGCAGGCCGCAGGCTGCCGCGCCTATGGCCGCAGCTTCGGTCGGATTGGCCCAACCGCCGTAGATGCCAACGATCACGACGATGAATACCAGCAGCACCGGGGACACCAGCAAAAGGCTGCGCAGGCGCTCGCTCCAGGCGACGCGCGGGCCAGCCGGGCCGGCAGCCGGTTTCAGCGTGACGATGATTTGCACCACGAGCATATAGCCGAGCATGGCTATGATGCCGGGTATGACGGCCGACATGAACAGCTTGCCGATCGATTCCTGCGTCAGGATGGCGTAGATGACCAGCGGCACCGAAGGCGGAATCATGATGCCGAGTGTTCCCCCGGCCGCGAGGGCGCCGGTGGCGA
>QYQC01000088.1 GCA_007280315.1 Betaproteobacteria bacterium
ATGGGCATCATCTGGATGCTGCTGATCGCCGCCCAGGTCACAGGTCCGAAAGATCCGCTGCCCTTCTGGGTGGTGATGGTTTGCCAGACGGCGATGGCGCTGGGTACCATGTTCGGCGGCTGGCGCATCGTCAAGACCATGGGCCAGAAAATCACCAAACTCAAGCCCGTGGGCGGCGCCTGCGCCGAAACCGGCGGCGCCATCACCCTGTTTCTTGCCACCGCGCTTGGCGTCCCGGTTTCCACCACCCACACCATTACCGGGGCCATCGTCGGCGTCGGCGCGGTGAAGCGGTTCAACGCGGTACGCTGGGGCGTGGCCGGTAACATCGTCTGGGCCTGGATCCTCACCATACCCTGCTCCGCATTCATCGCCGCCGTTGCCTGGTTCGTGGGTCAGCACTACCTATAGGTGGCCCGACCGCAGCGGCGATTCCGCCCTGCGGGCCGCGCGGCTCATTTGACCCAAAACAATAAGTGTAATATTGCGTCGTGGCACCATGGACGGCCCGGGCACGACCGCCGCCCACCTTCAAGGAGAATCCAAATGAGCAGACAAGTCGTGGTAGTAAGCGGTGTGCGCACCGCAATCGGTGATTACGGCGGCGCGCTGAAAGACCAGGCGCCAACCGATCTGGCGGCCAAAGTGGTGAGCGAAGCAGTGGCACGCGCCAAGGTCGACCCGAACGAAATCGGCCATGTGGTGTTCGGTCACGTGATTCATACCGAGCCCAAGGACATGTACCTGTCGCGCGTGGCGATGATCAATGCGGGTCTGCCCCATCACACACCGGCGATGACGCTTAACCGACTGTGCGGCAGCGGCATGCAGGCGATCGTCAGCGCGGCGCAAATGATATTGCTGGGCGACGCCGACAGCGCAGTTGCCGGCGGCGCGGAATCGATGAGCCGCGGCGGCTATCTGATGCCGACGCTGCGCTGGGGCCAGCGCATGGGTGACGGCGGCACGGTGGACATGATGGTGGGTGCGCTCACCGACCCGTTCGACACGGTGCACATGGGCATCACTGCCGAGAACGTTGCCGCCAAATGGAATATAACGCGGGTGCAGCAGGACGAATTTGCGGTGGAAAGCCACCGCCGCGCGATCAACGCCATCCAGAAGGGCTATTTCAAGGAGCAGATCCTGCCGATCGAACTTAAAACACGCAAAGGCGTGACCGTATTCGATACCGACGAGCACCCGCGCGCCGACGCCAGCATCGAAGGCATGGCGAAGCTGAGAGCCGCGTTCAAGAAGGATGGCTCCGTTACCGCGGGCAACGCCTCCGGCATCAACGACGGCGCCGCGGCGGTGGTATTGATGGAAGCCGGGGCGGCGGCAAAAAAAGGCCTGAAGCCGATGGCGCGACTGCTCGCCTACGGACACGCCGGCGTCGACCCGAAGTATATGGGCATCGGGCCGGTGCTGGCGGTGCAGACGGCGCTCGCGCGCGCCGGTCTCAAGGTGAGCGACATGGACGTGGTCGAATCGAACGAGGCGTTCGCCGCCCAGGCCTGCGCCGTGGCGAAGGACCTTGGCTTCGATGCGGCGAAAACCAACCCCAACGGGGGCGCCGTCGCGCTGGGCCATCCCATCGGCGCCACCGGCTGCCTGCTTACGGTAAAGGCGCTGTATGAGCTGCAGCGCAGCGGCGGGCGCTATGCGCTGGTAACCATGTGCATCGGCGGCGGCCAGGGTATCGCCGCGGTATTCGAGCGGATGTAGAAGCGCCGTTTGAATTTCGACTGCCAGGCGTGCGGCGCGTGCTGCGCCTACTCGGAATCATGGCCGGTGTTCATCGGCGAGGGTGACAGTGCGGGCATCCCGCAGGATCTGATCGATTTCGAGCGTGGGCGCATGCTGTCCCACCGAAAACGCTGCGCGGCACTGGTGGGCGACCTTGGTACCCGCGCGCAGTGCAGTGTCTACGCCAACCGGCCGCTGGTGTGCCGCGAATTTCAGGCGGGGTCGGAGGATTGCATCATGGTCAGGCGCAGTTTCGGTATGGGCGCTGTTGGCGGATAAGGTGTTGACTCGCGCCGGCCAAGGCGAGCGTTGACGGGAATCCGCCCGTAGCTAGAATTCGATGCTGTCGCGAATTGCGGCGATCCCGGCTTTGGCGCAGGCATCATCCGACTCGCCGCCCGGCGCGCCCGACACGCCGATGGCGCCGAGCATCTGGCCGCCGCCCTCGATAACCATGCCGCCGCCAAGGATTACCACGTGCGGAAGACTGCGCATGCCGCTCTGCGCCTTGCCCGGCTGCGTCGGTTCCACCAGCGCGCTGGTGTTGCTGCGAAAGCTCACCGCGGTCCAGGCCTTGCCGCGGGCGGTTGCCGGCGTATGCGGCCCGGCATAGCGATCGCGCAGCAGCACCTGCAGCACACCGCCGCGATCGACCACCGCCACCGCGGCCTGCCAGCCGCTGTCGCGACATTTTGCGAGCGCCGCCTGCGCCGCCTTGAGAGCGGTATCCAGCGTCAGGTTGCGTGTGGCGTAAGTGGCGTCACCTTCGGCCAAAACCGCTGCCGGGCACAGCGCAAGCGCTGTGCACAAGGTCATGCTTGCTCCGATTCTCATCTCGCTCTCCTCATGTTATTCTCGCGTCCCGATGCATGGTTCAGGCGACGCGCGGCGCCATCCGATACCAATATTACGCGGCATCAACGTCCCCGTCTTTGGAATGATCAATCCGTGCAATTGAATCCCGGTCCCATCGCGCGCCTCTGTCTGCTTCTTGCACTGGCGCTGGCGCCGGTGCCAAGCCAGGCGGCGCGTCCGTTCGTCACCGACGACGCCCGCGTTGTCGATGCCGGCGGCTGCCAGATCGAGACGTTTATCAAGAAGCAGCGCAATTTCGGCGAGCGCGAGGCCTGGTTTCTGCCCGGCTGCAATCCGGGCGGCAACGCCGAACTCACCTTCGGCGGGGTTGACACACGCAGCGATGCCGAAGGACACGCAAGCGCTCTCATCGCGCAAGGCAAAACTTTGTTCAGGCCGCTGCAAACTAATGGCTACGGACTGGCCGCGACGCTGGGCGCGGTCAGGCAGCGCGCGTTCGCCGCAGACCGCGCCTCCCACTGGAGCCCGTTCCTCAATCTGATATCGAGCATTTCGCTGCGTAACGACGCGCTCGTCGTCCACGTCAACGCCGGGACGCTGGACGATCGCAACACCCGAGTGATGCGTCCGACCTGGGGACTGGGCGCCGAAATCCAGATCGTGCCGCGACTGCAGGCGATCGTCGAGTCCTACGGCCAAAGGGGCGAAAAAACCAGCCAGCAGATCGGGCTGCGCTACTGGGTGGTGCCCGATCGCGTGCAGATCGACAGCACGCTGACTTCGCAACGCAGCGGTGCGCCGGTGCGCGACTCGCTTTCCGTGGGACTGCGGATTCTGTTCTAGACCGGCGCCGGCGCCGGCTACAAATTCCGCTCCATGCGCTCGACGATGGTTTTCAGGATTTTGACGCGCGCGAAATACTTGTCCTCCGCCTCGACCACGGTCCAGGGGGCGATATCGGTGCTGGTGCGATCGATCATGTCGCACACCGCCTGCTCGTATTCATTCCACTTTTTGCGGTTGCGCCAGTCCTCGTCGGTGATCTTGAAGCGCTTGAAACTGGTCTTTTGCCTCAGGGTGAAGCGCTTCAACTGTTCCTCGGCGGAAATCTGCAGCCAGAATTTGCACACGATGGCGCCGCTGCGCGCCATCTGTTCCTCGAAGTCGTTGATTTCGCCGTAGGCGCGCATCCAGTCGGCAACGCCGCAGAAGCCTTCGACGCGCTCCACCAGCACGCGCCCGTACCAGGAGCGGTCGAAAATGGTGATGCGCCCGCGCCGCGGAGCGTGCCTCCAGAAGCGCCATAGATAGGGTTGCGCGCGCTCCTCCTCGGTCGGTGCCGCCACCGGCACCACCTGAAAGTGACGCGCGTCGATGGCGGCGGTGATGCGCCGGATCGCGCCGCCCTTGCCCGCCGCATCCGAGCCCTCGAACAACAAAATCAACGAATGCTTCTTGAAGTACTTCTTCTCGCGCGACAGCAGATTCAGGCGGCCCTGCCATTTCTCCAATTGTGTTTCGTACTTCTGCTTGGCAATCTGCTGCGTCATGTCGAGGTCGCGCAGCAGCCCGAGATTGTCGGAGGACAGCGGCGGCGCCTGCACCCTTCGTTCAAGATGGTTGCTTTTCGCCAGCCGCTTTTTCATCGCGTCGAGCAGCAGTTTGCCCACTGTCAGGCTGCGATAGCGCTCATCCGCGCCCTCAACCACGGTCCAACTCGCATTGGCGCTGCTGGTTTCGCGCAAGGCGCGTTCGGAGATCTGGCGGAACGCATCGTACGCCTTGTAGCGCTCCCAGTCGTACTTGGTCACCCGCCAGCGCGTGAGCGGATCCTTTTCCAGCTCCTGCATGCGCGTTTTCTGCTGTTTTTTGCTCAGGTGAAACCAGAATTTCAACAACAGCACGCCTTCGTCACAAAGCATTTTCTCGAAACGCATGATGTCTTCGAGGCTGGCATCCAGTTCGGCGTCGTCCGATTTTCCAAGTACGCGGCGCACGATAGGATCGGTGTACCAGGATCCGAACATGATGCCGATCTTTCCCTTGGGCGGCAGTTCGCGCCAGAAACGCCACATGCGCGGGCGCTCCGCTTCCTCGTCCGAAGCCTCGCCGAAAGCGCGCGTCTGTATATGGCGCGGGTCCATCCATTCGTTGAGCAGGTTGACGGTTTCGCCTTTGCCCGCACCGTCCACGCCCCCGATCACAATCAGCAGCGGAAATTTTTTCGCCTGCGCCAGGTCGAATTGCGCATTGAGCAACGCCGCGCGCAGCTTCGGCTCCTGCCTGGCATAGATCTGTTTCGAGATTTTGTGGCCGAGTTCTGCGGACTCAAACATTTTTACTCCTTTGCAGCAATCGCATGCGCTGGTTTCCAGAACGGCTTCTGCCGCTGCCAATGATCCCACGCGCGCGTGAGCGCGTCGAGTTGCAGATGGGTACTGGCCGCGCTCCAGCCCTGGATCATGCCGGCGACGCGCGCATCGGGGGCGCGCGCCCCTGCCAGCGCCTCGGGCAGCAGCCGCAGCAGGGTCGCCGCATCGTTCAATCCGCCCAGTACCGTCTGCATCGCGGCGAGGGACTGCACGTAGGGCCGCACGCGCCGCTTCGGAAACAGGGTGGCGAAAAATTCCGCCGCATAGCGCAGTTTCTTCGCCGCGATGCGCAGGCGATGGCGTCCCGCGGCATCGAGTGCCTGCACGTGTTTGCCGCGCTTGCCGAGGCCGGCCGCGCGTTGCTGCATCAGGCTTGCGGCGAAGCCGCCCAGCGGCAGCGCCAGCTCGGCCTGGCTGCGCTGCCACGATCCGTCGGCCAATAGTCGCCCCAGTTCCAGCCACAGGCGCTGCCAGGCTCCGCAGGCGACGGCGTCGCGCGCCGCGCGCAGGTGCGCGCGTCCCACGCGCACGCAGCGCCGTTCGAATGCGGCCACTTCGACCTCATCGGCGCGTTGCGAGCGCAACGCGCGCAGCATTTCGTGCACGAACACGTCCCAGTCGCGCGCCGTTCCCAGCGCATGATTCTGCTCGCGCAACCACCCGGTAACCTGCGCGAACGCGGCCTGCGGCAGCACCGTCCGAAACAGGCTGAAGCAGGCGCGCAGCCGGCGCAGCCCGACCCGCACCTGGTGCAGATACTCCGGGTCCCGGCCCAGAAGAAACCCGGTTTCGTTCGCCTGCACCTGCGCCATGCAGCCGTGCACGATGATAGAGAAAGCTGCGGCCACGCTGCCCTCGGCGTCCAGAACCGGCTGCGACGCCTTGACCGGCCGCGTCGGCAGGCCGCGCGCAAGCGCGTAGCCACGCTCGGCTTTGCTCGCGTGACCCAGCCGCAGCGGCAGGCGTTCGGTCAATTCCAGAGCCAGTTCGAACAGGCGCACCGGACTGCCTGCGAGCAGTTCGATCTCGGCTTCGCTGATCGCGCTTGCGCGCCGGCCGGCGCGGATCTCGCCGCTATCGAGGCACAGCTCGGCCAGGCTGCCGTCGCCAAAGCCCAGGCGCAGACGGGTGCGCATGAATTCGGTCACAAAAACCGGCTGCAGTGCGGTACGTAGCCGCTGCGAGCGAAACAACTTGGACTCGGGTGTCGTCGCGAGCAGTCCGAAATCGAGCGCTTCGCCCGGCAGCGGCCACTCCCACTCCTCGCGCAGATGCAATCCCGCCGTGGCGTGGCCTTCGGTCTTCAGCGTCTGTACCCAGCGTCCGCCGTCCGCGCGCAGGCGCAGCGCCAGCCCCGCCCGCAGTAGGGCGCGATCGGGCGTATCGTAGTAGGTGCTGCGCACGCGGCGGGTCGATGCGCGTCCCTGCTGCATCGCCCTGATCCGCGGATCACGCCGCAGACGACGCAGTTCCTGCGGCGCAAGCAGCAACTTGAGTTCGGTTTCCACTAGCGTCTGCTTGCAGTAAGTACGCCCTTTACTTCCCGCACCTGCGCCAGCGTTCGCTGCAGCTGCTCCAGATCTGATATTTCCACGGTAAAGGACATGTAGGCCAGATGCTGTTTCGACTGCGTGTTCACGCCGGTGACATTGATCTTCTCGCGCGACAGGACTTCCGAAATATCGCGCAGCAGGCCCTGGCGGTCGTGTGCCTGCACCACGATATCGACTGAAAACACCCAGTCCTTGCGCTCGCCCCAGTTGGCTTCGATCATGCGTTCGGGCTGGAGCTCGGCCAGGCGCTGCAGGTCGCGGCAGTTACGCCGGTGGATGGACACGCCGCGACCACGGGTGACGAAGCCCGCAATCGAATCAGGTGGCGCCGGCCGGCAGCACTTGGCCAGCTGGGTCAGCAGCTTGTCCATGCCGACGACGAGGATGCCGCCGTCCTTGGCGTCCGCCCTGCTTTTGCCCGGCAACAACGACGCCGGTGGCTGCGCCGTCGGCGTGGTACCGCGCAGCGCCGTCTGCAGCTGCTTGGCGCCCACTTCCTCGCGCCCGGTCGCGGCGAACAGATTCTCGCTCTTGGCGAACCCGAGCTGCTGCGCCAGGTGATCCAGATTGGCGCTGGTCATGCCACCGCGCTGCAACTCGCGCTCGACCACAGCGCGTCCCTGTGCCGTAGTCGCGGCCAATGCCTGCGTGTTGAACCACTGGCGCACCTTGTTGCGCGCGCGCGAACTCTGCAGGTAGCCCAGCGCCGGGTTCATCCAGTCGCGGCTCGGGCCGCCGGTCTTGACCGAGATGATCTCCACGCGCTGACCGTTGACCAGCTTGGTATTCAGCGGCACCATCACGCCGTCGACCTTGGCGCCGCGGCAATGGTGGCCAAGATCGGTATGCAGGTGATAGGCGAAATCCACCGGCGTCGAACCCTGCGGCAGATCCAGCACCCGCCCCTGCGGCGTGAGCACGTAGACGGTGTCGTCAAGTACCGACTGCTTGAACTGCTCCACCCAGTTACCCGACTCGACCACGTCATCGCGCCACGCCAGCACCTGCCGCAACCAGGCGATCTTTTCATCGAAGGGATCCGCCTTGGCCGCTGCTTTCCCTGAGCCCGACTCCTTGTAACGCCAATGCGCGGCGACGCCCAATTCCGCGTGCCGGTGCATGTCGTGGGTGCGGATCTGCACCTCCAGTGCACGTCCGTCCGGGCCGACCACCGCGGTGTGCAGCGAGCGGTAGTCGTTTCCTTTCGGGCGTGAAATGTAATCGTCGAATTCTTTCGGAATCGGCGCCCACAGATTGTGCACGACGCCCAGCGCGGTATAGCAGTCCTTCAACGAATCGACCAGCACGCGCATCGCGCGCACATCGTATATTTCGGAGAAGTCGAGGCTCTTGCCACGCATCTTGCTGTAGATGCTGTAGATGTGTTTGGGTCGGCCCAGCACCTCGGCGCGTACGCCGGTGACGCGCAGTTCCTTCTCCAGCGCATCCACCGAGCCGGCGATGTAGCTCTCGCGTTCGAACCGCTTCTCATCCAGCATCGACGCTATTTTTTTGTACACCTCGGGCTCGAGATAGCGAAAGGCGTAGTCCTCCAGTTCCCACTTCAGCTGCCAGATACCCAGGCGGTTGGCAAGCGGCGCGTAGATGTCCAGCGTTTCCTGGGCGTAGGGCCGGCGCAGTTCGTCCGAGGAGCGCGACATGAAACGCAGTGTCTGCGTGCGGCTTGCCAGGCGCAGCAGCACCACGCGTATGTCCTCGACCATGGCGAGCAGCATTTTTCGCAGCACCTCGGCCTGCGAACTGTGTGCGTCGCCGCTTTTTTGTTCGGCCAGCGTGCGCGTTACCGCGCGCAGCCGGTTCAGCTTGGCGATGCCCGCCACCAGACCGGCGACCGCCGGCCCGAATTCGGCGGCGATTTTGTCCTCACCATCGGCCAGATACTGCGGCGCCGCGAACAGAATCGCGGCGACACGCGACTCCGCATCCAGCCGCAGCGTGGCCAGCGACGAGGCGACGCCCAGTGCATGCGCCATCGCCGGCTCACCGGTGCCGAGCAGCTTGTCCGTGTACATGGAACGGGCGAATTCGCAGGCACGGCGCAGGCGCGCGACGTCAGCCCCAGGCAAGCCGGCGGCGATCGATTCCAGCATCGGTTCGGCCAGTTCGGCCGGCTTCGCCTGCACTTCGGTAGCCATGTCCGGATTATATCGCCGCGCCCGCGTGGCCGGTCGTGACGAAGCGCAAATCAGCGATAATTAAAGCATGCTCAGTTTCTTCAAGACCTGGCGCAGGAAACGCGCGCTGCGCCGCGCCAGGCTGGATCCGGCGCTGTGGCGGCAGGTATCGGACGCCCTGCCGTTCCTGCGCGGTCTAACACCTGCGGAATGGCAACGCCTGCAGGATTTCGCCGTGCTGTTTCTGGACGAGAAGGAAATGCACGGCGCGCGCGGCTTTGTCCCCACCGATGCGGTGCGCCTGTCGATCGCGGTGCAGGCCTGCCTGCCCGTTCTCAATCTTGGACTTGACGCCTACGACGGCTGGGTGGGCATTGTCATCTATCCGGGCGAATTCAAGGTGCGGCGCGCTGAAACGGATGCGAGCGGCGTGGTGCATGAATTCGACGACGAACTTTCGGGCGAAGCCTGGCCCGGCGGCCCGGTGATCCTGTCCTGGCAGGACGTCGAACTCAGTGCAGCCGGCTACAACGTGGTGATCCACGAATTCGCGCACAAGCTGCACATGAGCCGCGGCAACATGGACGACTTTCCGGCGCCTCATTCCGGCATGAACCGCGAATTGTGGCTCACCACATGGGACACCGCCTACGACGAATTCTGCGCCCAGGTGGACCGCGGCATGGATACCGTGATCGATCCCTATGCGAGCGAGCAGCCGGCCGAGTTCTTCGCCGTCCTGTCCGAAGCCTTCTTCACCCTGCCGCAGGCGGTGCGTTCGATCTACCCCGAGTTGTACACGCAGCTGGCGCAGTTCTATCGGCAGGATCCGGCGGCGCGCTTGTAAAGCGTAGCGTTACATGCTACAATCAGACGATGCTCAGAAATTTCCGGCACAAGGGACTGCAACGGTTTTTCGAAAAAGGAAACAAGTCTGGCATCCAGGCTCGCCATGAGCGCCGTCTTCGATTGGTGCTCTCGCGTTTGGATGATGCGACGAAGGCGACCGACATGGATGCTCCGGGCTGGAAATTGCACGCACTCAAGGGAGACCTAAAGGGTCATTGGGCGGTCTGGATCGATGCAAACTGGCGCCTTGCCTTCACTTTCGAAGGCAACGATGCGATCCTGGCGGACTATCAGGACTATCACTAGGAGACATTCATATGGCACGCATGCATAATCCCCCGCACCCAGGCGAGGTATTGCGGGAATTCCTTCCGCAGGGCATGACGCTTGAAGAAGTCGCGCGGCGCCTCGGCGTATCCCGCGTTCAGTTTTCACGCGTCCTGAACGGCCGCTCGGCGATTTCCGCCGACATGGCTATCCGCGTCGGTTTGCTTACCAATACGACAGCGGAATCGTGGCTCGCTGCACAGGGAAAATGGGATTTGTGGCAGGCGTCCCAAAAACCGCCGCCCGCGGTCGAGCCGTTCCGTCGTGCGGCGTAGTTTCGCCAGTATCTGCTGATCATCCGCCGAGCAGAAACTCGCGCACGATGGCGATCTGGTCGGCGTGCATCAGCGTCGGCGCATGGCCCACATCTTGAATTTCCACGGTTTTTGCGCGTGGTCCGCGGCCGGTCATTTCATGCAGCGTTTCGCGCCTGAGCAAATCGGACAAGGCGCCGCGGATCACCAGCGTCGGACATTTGATCGCATCATAGTAGGGCCACAATTCGATGTCCTTGTCGATCCTGGCTGCGCTGATAGGCACGGTAATCGCCGGGTCGTAGTGCATGCGGTAACCGCCGTCCGGCAGCATGCGTACGACATGTTCGGTCAGTGTCGACCATTCTGCATCGCTGTGTGCGCCGAACGTCGCGCTGACGGCGCGAATGTATCGCACAGCCGCAGCAAAATCGGGAAATTGCGGCGCCTTTCCCAGATATTCGCCGATGCGCACCAGCGACGCTGCGGCGACGATCGGACCGAATTCGTTGAGCACCAGCTTCTGCACCGGCGACTCCGGAATGCTGGCGAGCGTCATGCCGATCAGACCGCCCATTGAGGTGCCGACCCAATGCACGCTGTCTGCATCGAGGCGCGCGAGCAGGGTCACCATGTCGGCGACATAGGTCTGCACCTGATATTCCATCGGATTCTTCAGCCAACCGCTCAAACCCCGCCCGGGCACGTCGGGACAAACCACGCGGTATTCGCCCGCCATCGCCCGCGCCAGGTTGTCGAAATCGCGCCCGCAGCGCGACAGGCCGTGCACGCACACCAGCACCTTGCGATTGGCGGGATCGCCCCATTCTGTATAAGCCATCTGGTGCAAGCCACTCGGGGTGATGCACTGTACTTCGCGCTGTTTGAATTCCTCGCTCATTTCTTTCCCCATGATTCACACTCGCGTTGAAAGTATATCAGGCGGGCATCGGCCATCCGCCCGCTCGACCGGACCGGGCGCAGCGACAGCGCGACTGCCCGCGGCGAGGCGAGCGTTTCAATCTGCGTACCAGTAGCGCTTTCTCTGATTGCGGTATTGCTGAACGTCAATGCCGTCAGCGTCGATACGCACCAGCACCGCGCCGGCGCTGTCGGTGCGCAGCAGCTGCGCACTGCTGGCGCGATAGCGTTCGACGACGTCTTCCTTCGGATGGCCGAAGCGGCTGCGATATCCGACCGTGAACACGGCCCAACGCGGTTGCGCCGCATCGATGAATTCCTGCGTGGACGAAGTACGGCTGCCGTGGTGAGGAACCAGCAGCACATCGGCGCGCAGTTTGTCCGGCGCGCGTGCGAGCAGCTCCTCCTCCGAACGCGCTTCCATGTCGCCGGTGAGCAGCACCGTACCCTTTGTCGTTTCGATTCGCAGCACGCAACTGCGATCGTTGGATTTGATTGTGTCGACCGCGTAACTTGCGGCCGTCGGATGCAGCAACTCGAAGCGCACCCCGTCCCAGTCCCAGCCCTGGCCGGCGGCGCAGGGCAGACGGTATCCGCTGGCCGCGGCCCAGGCCGCGTGGGTTTCGGGCAGCGATGAGTAAAACGCCGCAGCCGGCACAACTGAGAGCACGGTGGCGGCGCCGCCCGCGTGGTCGTTGTCGTCGTGGGTGACGAACATCGCATCGAGCTTGGCGACACCGGCTGCGCGCAGAAACGGCAGAATAATGCGGTCGCCGCTGTTGGCCTCGGGACTGTAGGCGGGCCCGGCGTCATAGAGCAGCGCATGCCGCTCGGTTTGCACGAACACAGCCAGACCCTGACCGACGTCGAGCACGGTCAGCCACAGCGCGCCGGGCGCGGGCGCCGGCGGCGGCACGGTGAATAGCGGCAGCATCAGCGGCAGGCCCAGCCAGCGTGCCGGAAT